>JARLIP010000080.1 GCA_031291685.1 Caulobacteraceae bacterium
CATTTGTCGATGTCGCCCGGCAGAAACACGTTGAGCGATTGGGACTGGCAGATATCGGGCGTGCGGTCGGCGGCCAGTTCGATGATCCAGCGCTGATCCAGTTCGAAGGCGGTCTTGTAGACGTCCTTTTCGGCCTGACTCAGGCAGTCCAGGTGCTGGACCGAGCCCTCGTTCTCCAGGATCGAGCTCCAGATCTCGGGCGTATTGGAGCCCTTGTCCTCCAGCAGACGCTCCAGGTAGGGGTTCTTCACCGCGAATGAGCCCGACAGGGTCTTGTGGGTGTAGATATTGGCCGGGATCGGCTCAATGCCGGCGCTGGTGCCGCCGCAGATGATCGAGATCGAGGCGGTCGGGGCGATCGCCAGCTTGTGTGAAAAGCGCTCCATCTGGCCGCGTTCGGCCGCGTCCGGGCAGGCGCCCTTTTCCTCGGCCAGCACGCGGGAGGCCTTGTCCGCCTCGCGGCGCACATGCTTGAAAATCCGCATGTTCCACGACTTGGCCAGGGCCGATTCAAACGGCACGTCCTGGCTTTGCAGGAAGGTGTGAAAGCCCATCAGGCCCAGGCCCACGGACCGCTCGCGCTCGGCGGCGTATTTCGCCGCGGCCATGGCCGGCGGGGCGCGGTCGATGAAGTCCTGCAACACATTGTCCAGGAAGCGCAGCACGTCCTCGACGAAGGTCGGATGGTCGCGCCATTCCAGGAAGGTCTCGGCGTTGACCGAGGACAGGCAGCAGACCGCGGTCCGCTCCTCGCCCAGGTGGTCGGGGCCGGTGTGCAGCATGATTTCCGAGCACAGGTTGGACTGGCGCACGGACAGGCCCAGCTCCCGCTGATGCTGCGGCATCATCCGGTTCACGGTGTCGGAGAAGATCAGATAGGGCTCGCCGGTTTGCAGGCGCACGTCCAGGATCTTCTGCCACAGGGCCCGCGCATCGACCATCTTGACGATTTCATGGGTCTTGGGGCTGCGCAGGCCGAAGCCGACCCCGTCGCGCACCGCCTCCATGAACTCGTCGGTGATCGACAGGCCGTGGTGCAGGTTCAGGGACTTGCGATTGAAGTCCCCCGACGGCTTGCGGATCTCGAGGAACTCCTCGATCTCGGGGTGGTGGATGTCCAGATAGACCGCCGCCGAGCCCCGGCGCAGGGAGCCCTGGCTGATGGCCAGGGTCAGGCTGTCCATCACGCGGATGAAGGGGATGATGCCGCTGGTCTGGCCCTGGCCCTTGACCTTCTCGCCGATGGAGCGGACCCCGCCCCAATAGGTGCCGATGCCGCCGCCATTGGCCGCCAGCCACACATTCTCGTTCCAGGCGCCGACAATGCCCTCCAGGCTGTCGGACACCGAGTTCAGGAAGCAGGAGATCGGCAGGCCGCGATCGGCGCCGCCATTGGACAGCACCGGGGTGGCCGGCATGAACCACAACTTGGAGATGTAATCATAGATCCGCTGGGCGTGATCCGAGTCGTCGGCATAGGCCGTGGCCACCCGGGCGAACATGTCCTGATAGGACTCGCCCGGCAGCAGATAACGGTCCTGCAGGGTGGTGCGGCCGAAGTCGGTCAAGAGGGCGTCGCGGTCGCGATCAACCTCCACCTTGCGCACCAGTTGCAGCTGAGGGCGGTCCGCCGGCCGGGTGGCCGCGAAACGCGCGTCCCGAACCTTGGCCGAAGTCGTTGTCGCCTGGTTGCGCATCATGATGGAAACCCTATCCCCCTTGAGCGACGATGCAACCTCCGCATCGTCCAGACCCCATATCTTGTGGGCGAAGCCGCCCGCAACGGCATATATGGGGCCATAGGGTTTACAGAGCGTCAACGGGACATTCTGTTCCATCCCCGACTTTTTCGTTAACGATAGATTACCAACACCCCCGGACGGCGCCGTTCCAAGAGCGCCCGCGGCCGAATTTCGCGGCCTTTTCATAGGGCTGCGAACAGGGTCGATCCTCCGTGGGCGCACGGAGCCGGCCAAGGCTCCACAGGCGATCTGTGGAAGGCTGCGCGCGCCTTGGGCGCCGGCCGCGGGCGGGCGCCTCCATATGCGGTATCCGGGGACTTCAGATCGCCGCGGAACGCCCCGCGGCGGCGAGACTCAGCTCGCCCGGGCGTAGATCTCGCGTTCGCCCTGGGCGGCGCGGCTGACCGCGTCGATCAGGTCCTCGGCGCGGAACGGCTTGCCGATGTGATCGTCCGCTCCGGCGGCGGCCGAGGCGTTGCGATGCTCGGCCATGACATTGGCGCTGAGCACCACGATCGGGGTGCGGGCGGCGTGGGCGGCCTCTTCCTGCTCGCGAATCGTCCGGATGGCGGTCAGGCCGTCCATGCGGGGCATCTGCAGGTCCATCAGGATCACGTCATAGGTCTTGGACTGATAAGCCTCCACCGCCTCGACCCCGTCCTCGACACAGTGAACCTGCGCCCCCGCGGCGGCGAGAATCAGCTCGGCGACCTTGCGGTTGGTGGGATTGTCATCGGCCACCAGGATGCGCATCCCCGGCCCGGCGTCCTCGCCGGCCTCATCCTCCGCCTTCGGAGGCGCGTCCGGCGCCGGCTCGGCGTCGGTCAGGGGCAGGGTCAGGGTGAAGGTCGCCCCCAGCCCGGGGACGCCGTCCGCCTGGATGCTCCCGCCCATCAACTCGGCCAATTGCCGACAGATGGCCAGGCCCAGGCCCGTGCCGCCATATTTTCGGGTGATCGAGCCGTCCGCCTGCTCGAAGCGGTCGAACAGCCGCTCGGCGACCTCGGCGTCGAACCCGACCCCGGTGTCGGCCACCTGGAAGCGGTAGCGCTGCTCGCCCAGGGCGTCGACCCGCAGGTCGATGCGTCCGACCTCGGTGAACTTCACCGCGTTGCTCAAAAGGTTGATCAGGATCTGCTTCAGCCGCGTGGGGTCGGCCACCACCGCCCGGCGGGCCTCCGGCGCCACCTGGACCCCCAGGGTGATCGCCTTGTCCCGGGCCGCCGGCTCGAACAGGGCGGCGGTCTCCCGCACCAGGCCACCCAGGTCGAAGGCCGCCCTTTCGATCTCGATCCTGCCCGCCTCCAGGCGGCTGAAATCCAGAATGTCCCCCAGGATCTTGTTGAGGGTGTCGGCCGAGCTGATGATGGTGTTGACCAGATCCCGCTGCCGGGGCGCCAGGTCCGTGGCCTTCAGGACCTCGGTCAGGCCCAGCACCCCATTCAGGGGCGTGCGGATCTCGTGGCTCATATTGGCCAGGAACTCGCGCTTGGCCTGGTTGGCCGCCTCGGCCCGGCGCAGGGCCGCCTCCAGGGCCGCCGCCTGCTCCTTCATGTCGGTGATATCGATGCGCAGGCCGATAACGCCTCCGTCCGCCGTGCGCCGCTCCTCGATCAGCAGCCAGCGCCCGTCGGAGACCCGCTGCTCGTGCCGCGCCCCGGGGTTTTCAAGAAAGGCCACCCGCTTGGCCAGCCAGGCCTCTTCCTGGCCGATGGCGTCGGGATAGTCCCCCCGAGCGATGCCGATCCGCAGGGTGTCGATCAGCCTGGCGCCCGGCGCGAACAGGTCGGCGGAGCGGTGATAGATCTGGGCGTAGCGCTCGTTCCACATGACGTAGCGGCCTTCGCTGTCCAGGAACACCACCCCTTCGGGCAGGGCGTCCAGGGCCGCGCGCAGGCGTCCGTTGGCGGCCACGACCTCGGCCTCGGCCTCGATCAGGGCCTTGCCGGCCACGCGCCGACGCAGGCCCGCGATCAGGCGCTTTACGCCCGCCGCGAGGCCCCCAAGGCCCCTGGACGAAGTCGATTGATCAGACACCGCCGATCCACCCTAAGCAAAACTTGCACGCATGCATGGGATAGATGCTGGCAAGGGACGTTAAGCGCTCCTTATCGCGGATCAAGACGCGCGATGAATTGCCCGCCGCCCGATGATTATGGTCGCATTACGGGCGCCATTCGCGCGTTACTTGTGCAATCTCGCGGGTGCGAGATCAGGCCGTCGCGGTCATATCGACTCGGATATCGGCCTGGCTCTTGGCCTTGACCTCTTCGACGGTGACGCTGGGGGCCAGTTCGATCAAGGTCACGCCGCCGCCCTTGCGGTCGATCTGGAACACCCCAAGCTCGGTGATCAACAGGTCCACCACCCCGGCCCCGGTCAGGGGCAGGGTGCAGGTCTTGAGCAGCTTGGGCGCGCCGGACTTCTCGCAGTGGTCCATCACCACCACCACCCGCTTGACCCCGGCCACCAGGTCCATGGCCCCGCCCATGCCCTTGACCATCTTGCCCGGCACCATCCAGTTGGCCAGGTCGCCGGCCTGCGAAACCTGCATCCCCCCCAGGATCGACAGGTCGATATGCCCGCCCCGGATCATGGCGAAGCTGTCCGCCGAGCTGAAATAGCTCGATTGCGGCAGCTCGGTGATGGTCTGCTTGCCGGCGTTGATCAGGTCCGGGTCGGCCTCGCCCTCATAGGGGAAAGGACCCATGCCCAGCATGCCGTTCTCGCTCTGCAGGGTCACGTGCATGCCGGCGGGGATGTAGTTGGCCACCAGGGTCGGGATGCCGATCCCCAGATTGACATAGAAGCCGTCCCGCAGCTCCAGGGCCGCCCGGGCGGCCATGTCGTCCCGTGTCCAGGCCATCAGACTTCCTCTCCCGCGGCGGCGCCGACCGCTTCACGCGGCCGGGTGGTTTCGCGCTCGATGCGCTTTTCGAACCTGGCCCCGGCGATGATGCGGTCGACATAGACCCCGGGGGTGTGGATCTGGTCGGGGTCCAGCCCGCCAACGGGGACCAACTCCTCCACCTCGACCACGCAGGCCTTGCCCGCCGTGGCCATCATCGGATTGAAGTTCCGCGCGGTCTTTCGATAGATCAGGTTGCCTTCCGTATCGCCCTTCCAGGCCTTGACGATGGACAGGTCCGCCACCAGGCCCCGCTCCATGACATAGGTCTCCCCGTCGAACTGGCGGATCTCCTTGCCCTCGGCCACCAGGGTGCCCACCCCGGTCTTGGTGAAGAAGGCCGGTATCCCCGCCCCGCCGGCGCGGATGCGCTCGGCCAGGGTGCCCTGGGGATTGAACTCCAGCTCCAGCTCGCCGGACAGATAGAGCTTCTCGAACAGCTTGTTCTCGCCGACATAGGAGCTGATCATCTTCCTGATCTGCCCCCCGGCCAGCAGGATACCCAGGCCGAAGTCGTCCACCCCGCAGTTGTTGGACACCACCGTCAGGTCCCTGACCCCCGACTCGCGGATCGCCCCGATCAGGTTCTCCGGAATCCCGCACAGGCCAAACCCGCCGGCCATGATCGTCATGCCATCGAACAGAAGCCCCGAAAGGGCCTCGGTCGCGCCGCCACGCACCTTGTCCGCCATGCAAGCCTCCGATTGTGTTGGTCTGGCGTTTCGCGCGGAATGGGCCAGGGTTCAAGCCAAACCAAGCGTGCCAGGGCGCATTATATCCAATTGCCGCCAGGGACGGTTCCCTCACCCGCTAAGGAGCGGGAATTTCGCTCAAAGGCCCCTGGAAACGAAAATCCCGGCCGGGGGATTCGCCGGCCGGGACTGAAAAGAGGGGGGTGTGCGTTTCGGGATCAGTGGAGCCGCTTCTGCAAGGTCTCCATCTCCTCCTTCAGCCGAAGCTTTCGCCGCTTCAGCTCTCGCAGTCTCAACTCGTCCGACGCGGGCCGGCTGGCCTCCTCGTGGATCGCGCGGTCGAGATTTTCATGCCGGGAGCCTAGTTCGCGAATGCGAGCTTCGATAGCCATGGGTTTGCGCCTCCATGCTGATGGCGAATGGAATAGAACACCCATAGTGATCAGGCGTCAGATCACTTTCTTTTGTGATCGACCTGGGCTGGAGTGGCGCCGAAATTGTAGGCGTGGGCTGCTGAATAACAGGGATACGCGATGGAAACGAGCGAGCGTCGCAGACTGGTTGTCGGGATCTCCGGCGCCTCGGGGGCGGCCTATGGCCTGCGGGTGCTGGACGCCTGCCGCGAGATGGGGGTGGAAAGCCACCTGGTGGCCTCCAAGTCCGCGGCCCTGACCCTCAAGCAGGAAACCGGCCTGACCCTGGCCGACCTGGCCACCCGGGCGGACGTGGCCTATCGCGCCGCCGATGTGGGCGCGGCCATCGCCTCCGGCTCCTTCCCGACCCTGGGCATGGTCGTCGCCCCCTGCTCGGTGCGCACCATGTCCGAGATCGCCACCGGGGTGACATCCAGCCTGCTGAGCCGGGCCGCGGACGTGGCCCTCAAGGAGCGTCGGCCCCTGGTGCTGATGGTGCGCGAAACCCCGTTCCACCTGGGCCACCTGCGCACCATGGTTCGCCTTGCGGAGATGGGGGCGATTATCGCCCCGCCCCTGCCCGCCTTCTACGCCAAGCCCGCCACGGTCGAGGACATGATCGACCAGTCCGTGGGCCGCACCCTTGACCTGTTCGGCCTTAGCTGGGCGCCCGTGCGCCGCTGGGGCGAGGACATCAGCCCGATCCT
The DNA here is from genome assembly GCA_031291685.1 of Caulobacteraceae bacterium. GTDB lineage: Bacteria > Pseudomonadota > Alphaproteobacteria > Caulobacterales > Caulobacteraceae > Poindextera. The sequence continues at coordinate 6,463 of JARLIP010000080.1, forward strand.
GGGGGATAGCGAATGAACCACCCCGCCCGTCCTGCTCCCCTGTTCGCAGAACGGAGCTGTCGGGGTGAAACCCCGACTGAAGGGGCGTCCGGACCGTTCGCGCCCCCCCTCCGTCACGGGGCTTACGCCCCGCGCCACCTCCCCCGCATCGCCGTGCGATGCATGGGAGGAGGATCGTGACTCTCTGGGACTGGGCCGTCCAGGCCTATGCCCGATCGGGGGTGGCGCGGGCCTGCCTGACCCTGCAGGACGCTCATGGTCAGAACGTGCCCTACCTGCTGTGGGCACTGCGCCGCGCCGCCCTCGGCCCGCCCCTGGACGCGGCGGATCTGGCCCGGGCCGCCACCCTCGCCCGATCCTGGGAGGCCGCCGGCCTTTGCGCCCTGCGCGCCGCCCGCCGGGGCCTCAAGCCCCCCGCCCCGGGGATCGACGACGCCGGCCGC
>JARLIP010000081.1 GCA_031291685.1 Caulobacteraceae bacterium
CCTTCCCCCATCGAGGGGGAAGGGTTCTGGGCAGTGGGGAAGGTGGGGGCTTCTGTTGCCAGGCGCCGCTCCTCTTACGCAAGGAATGGGGGCGCCTCGACTTTGGTAGGGGAAGGTGGGGGCTTCTGTTGCCAGGCGCCCCCGGGCCCCGCCTAACGCTGCTAAGACGTTAGGGCTTTAGGTCGAATACGACCGCACCGCATTACGCGGCGAGGGCATACTCTTGAGCGAAGTTATCGTTCGCAGTTAGTTTTAAGCCCGAAACGGTGGGCCAAGCCGAGAGAAAGCAACGCCTTTACACGTCTGTCGATGCTGATCGGCCCCGTGACAACCCGCCGATAACGCGGAGAAGGTGTTGGTGGAGCCGCCGGGAATCGCACCCGGGTCCAGTCCGCTTATTACACGCGCGTTTATCCCCATAGTCCGTCGCCGGACGGCTCTAATATAGGGACGAACCCCACAGAAAAGAAGGACCATTCGACGCGGCTTGCGCGTGTTGGTCGATTGCGCTAAAAACTGATCGTGCGATCAAAAATTTCCACAACCGATCAGGATCGGCGCAGCTTCATCGAGCAGGCCCGCCGGGGCCAGATCATCGAATGCGCGATCCAGGCGATCGCGGAGTTGGGCTATGCCGAGGTCTCCCTGGCCAAGATCGCCAGGCGGGCGCAGATCAGCACCGGGGTGATCTCCTACTATTTCGCGGGCAAGGAGGATCTGATCCGGGAGGTGATGACCCATGTCTATGCCACGGGGGACGCCTTCGTGCGGCCAAGGGTCGAGGGCAAGGCCCCGGCCCGGGACGCCCTGTTGGCCTTTATCGAGGCCAGCGTCGGGTTCGTCGCCGCCTATCCGCAGTACCTGACGGCGATGGTCGAGATCATCGCCTCCCGACGGGCCGCCCGCGTCGTGTCGCCGCAGGACCAGGCCATGGGCGACATCCGCCGCGACGCCTTGACGCGTATACTCCAGAGCGGTCAGGCGTCCGGCGAGTTTCGCGCCTTTCGCGTGTCCGTCATGACCGACGTGATCATAGAGGCCATTGACTTGGCGGCGATACGCGATGTCGAGCCTGGCCCCTTCGCCAAGGATCTTGTCGATCTTTTCGACCATGCCACCCGGGCGCCGGCTGAGGCCGCGCCGGGCATTACCGGAGCTGCCTGATGCGCGGTCTGTTCAACGCCGGCAAATTCTTCCTGTCGGATCTGCTGTCGTCCCTGCTGTTCGCCGGGGCCTTCGCCCTGACCGGCAGCGTCTATGTGGCCACCGCCGTGGGCGTCGGGGTCGGGTTGGGACAGGTGATCTGGATGCGGGCTCGCGGGCGTCCGATCGACGCCATGCAGTGGATGAGCCTGGGTCTGGTGTTGGTGTTCGGCTCGGCGACCCTGTTCACGCACAATGGTCTGTTCATCAAGATCAAGCCGGCGATCATCTATGTGGTGGTGGGCGCCTTCATGCTCTCGCCGGGCTGGATGACCCGCTACATGCCGGACACCGTCCAGACCCATGGCGCCGACGTGGTCCGGGTCTTTGGCTTCATCTGGTCGGGCCTGATGTTCGCCACGGCCGCGGCGACGGCCTTCGTGGCCTTCCACTATGACAGCAAGATCTACGCGGCCTATCTGGCCAGCTTTCCCATCGCGTCGAAGATGGCCCTGTTCGGCGCGCAATACGCGGTGACGCGGGTGGTGGTGCGCCGGCGCATCACCGCCAAGATCGCCGCCGGTGAGCCGGTCACCCTGCCGGCCTGACCCAGGAGACGGGCGCTATTCCACCGCGCCGCGGGTGATCGACAGCACCCCGGTGCGGGACAGCTCGATCATGCCGAGGGGGCGCATCAGGTCGATGAACTTATCGATCTTGGACGGGGCGCCGGTGACCTCGAAGACGAAGCTCTCATGGGTGGTGTCCACCACCTTGGCCCGGAAGATGTCCGACACCCGCAGGGCCTCGACCCGGTCGGCGCCGGCGCCGTGGACCTTGACCAGGGCCAGTTCGCGCTCGATGCCCAGGGGATCGCGGGTCACGTCGTGGACTTCCCGGGCGGAGACCATCTTTTCCAGCTGGGCGCGGATCTGGTCGAGGATCTCGGCGGTGCCGGAGGTGACGATGGTGATCCGGCTGGTGTGCGCCCGCCGGTCGGTCTCGGCCACGGTCAGGCTCTCGATATTGTAGCCCCGGGCGGCGAACAGACCCACCACCCGATGCAGTACGCCCGGTTCGTTATCGACCACCACGGCGAAGGTCGCGCGGTGCTCGGTTTCTTGCGTGTGATCCATGAAATAGGCTGACCCGGGTTGGTCCGACGAGGCGGGAATGGACTGGTTCATAGGTGTCTCCAATGGCCGTCGCGGCGGATACTACAGACGATCCTCATCCTGAGGCGCCGCCAACGGCGGCCTCGAAGGACGCAGGCGACCTCCGCGCCGTTTGGACAGCGCCGATATCGCAGTCCAGTCGGATCGGATCAACGCTTCTTTCGCGGCGCGGAGCAGTGAAGGCGGCGCCCTAAACCAGCCGCCGGCCGGCCTCATCGATCACCGAGCCGATGTCCTGGGCGTCCTCGGCCAGGATCATCTCGTTGTGGGCCTTGCCCGACGGGATCATCGGCAGGCAGTTCTCGGCCTTCTCGACCCGGCAATCGAACAGCACCGGGCGCGGCGTGTTCAGCATCTCCAGGATCTTGCCGTCCAGCTCGTCCGGGGTTTCGGCGCGGATGCCGACGCCGCCATAGGCCTCGGCCAGCTTGACGAAGTCGGGCAGGCTTTCCGAATAGGAGTGGGAGTAGCGCTCCCCGTGCAGCAGCTGCTGCCACTGGCGCACCATGCCCATCCATTCGTTGTTCAGGATGAAGACCTTGATCGGGAGGTTGTACTGAATGGCCGTGGAGATTTCCTGCATGGTCATCTGGATCGAGGCTTCGCCGGCGATGTCGATGACCGTGCTGCCCGGATGCGCCAGCTGGACCCCGACCGCGGCGGGCAGGCCATAGCCCATGGTGCCGAGGCCCCCGGAGGTCATCCAGCGGTTCGGCTCGTCGAAGTGGAAGAATTGCGCCGCCCACATCTGGTGCTGGCCGACCTCGGTGGTGATGTAAACATCCCGGTCCCGGGTCAGGGCGTAGAGC
>JARLIP010000082.1 GCA_031291685.1 Caulobacteraceae bacterium
ATCCAGCGGCATGTCGCCGATCTCGTCGAGGAACAGGGTCCCGCCATCGGCCTCGATCAGCTTGCCGACATCGCCCTCGCCCTTGCCGAACAGCTCGGTCTCCACCCGATCCCGGGGCACGGCGGCCAGGTTGATCACAGCGAAGCGCCCGTCCCGGCGCGGACCGAGATCATGCAGGGCCCGGGCGACCAACTCCTTGCCGGTCCCGGACTCACCGAGGATCAGCACGGTAAGGTCGGCGCCCACCAGGCGGGCGATGGTGCGATAGACCTCCTGCATCGGCGCGGAGCGACCGATCAGGGGGAGGCGCTCGTCCCGGGCGGCTCTGGCCTGGGCCTTGGTGGCCTCGGCGTCGGCGGGCCGCGCCAGGGCGCGCTTGGCCGCCGCGGTCATGTCGTCGAGGTCGAAGGGTTTGGGTACGTATTCGAAGGCGCCAATCTCGGCGGCGTTGACCGCGGTCAGGAGCGTGTTCTGGGCGCTCATGACGATCACGGGCAGCTTGGGCCGTTCCTTGCGGATGCGGGGCAGCACGTCGAAGACGTTTTCATCGGGCATGACCACGTCGGTGATCACCAGGTCGCCCTCACCTTCCGACACCCATTTCAGGAGCGTGGTGGCGTTGCCGGTGGCGCGGACCTGATAACCCAGCCGGCTGAAGGCCTGGCTCAAAACCAGCCTTATGGAGGCGTCATCGTCGGCGATCAGGATCTTGTGGTGCACGGTCATGCCTAGGCCTTAGCCATTCGTCGATTCAGTTGCGATTGGAAGAAGCACACGAAAGACCGTGCGCCCCGGCTCTGACTCAAAATCAATCAAACCCCCGTGGGCCACGACCAGTTTTGCAACAAGCGCCAGGCCGAGGCCCGCCCCGAAGCTTTTGGACGTGACAAACGGCTCAAACAGGTGGTCACGCAGCTTCGGCGCGACCCCAGGGCCATTGTCGATCACCTTCACCTCGAGCGGCGCGCTGCGCATACGCTCGCCATTGGCAGACCTCATCCGCACCCCGTGACGGTAGGCTGTGGTGATGGTCACCTCGCCGCGTCCATCCCCGCGTGAATGGGCGGCCTCGGCGGCGTTCTTGACCAGGTTGAGGAAGACCTGAATCAGCATGTCCTCGTCCCCCAGGGTCGGCGGCAGGGAGGGGTCGTAGTGCTCGGCCAGGGCCAGGCCATCGGCGACACCGTTGGCCGCCAGGGCCCGCACCCGATCCAGCACCTTATGGATGTTGACGGGATTGCGGTCCGGACGAGCGTCCTCGGAAAAGGCCTCCATGCGATCGACCAGCCGATGAATGCGGTCGGTCTCATCCACGATCAGTTGGGCCAGGGAGGCGTCCTGGGCGGAAGCGCCGCTTTTCAGGAGTTGCGCCGCCCCACGAATGCCAGCCAGGGGGTTCTTGATTTCGTGGGCCAGCATCCGGCCAAGTCCCACCACCGAGCGCAATCCCGGACCATCGGCCCGCTCCACACCAAGCGCCCCGCCGCGCACCTGCATGGTGAGCAGGATACAGCCGTCGGTCAGCGGCGTGGCGGCGGCGTCCGCCTCGAAGGGCGGGTGGCCGAACAGGATGATCTCCAGCCCCCGCTCTCGCACCTGGATGCCGGTGGAGACGGCAAGGTCCACAAGGGCGGTGAGGGTGGAGCCTGGCGGCAGGGCGTCGCTGAAACGACCCCGGCTCAGAAGGGCCAATCCTTGACCGAACAAGGCCTCGGCGGCCTCGTTGACGGCCATGAGGGCGCCGTTGACCCCGAGAATCAGGGCGGGATCAGGCGCCAGGTCAAAGGCGGCGGTGCGCAAACCCGGGTTCCTATCGATCAGTTGCGTCCGAAGCGACGTGGTCATGCGGCCAAACTCTCCAGATCCTGTCCCCACAGCTCGGTCAGGCCTTGCTCGATCATCATCGGCTCCTCCAGACGGCACAGCCGCCCCTTCGCTGCGCGCCGCTCGGCCGGATCGGAGGGCCACGGCGCCTGTTCCACATACCAGCCCAAGTGCTTACGAAAGATCCGCACACCCAGCCGATCCCCATAGAACACAAGGGTTTCGCGAAAATGATCCAAGGCCAGAGCCAGACGCTCCTTGGCCAGCGGCTCACGAAACTCAGTCCCGTTGAGGGCGGCCTCGACGCTGCGCGCCACCCAGGGCCGGCCATAGGCCCCTCGCCCGATCATCACCCCGTCCGCCCCCGACTGCTCCAAGGCCTGCCTGGCCGTCTCGGCGTCGATGATGTCCCCATTGACCACCACCGGAACCTTGACCGCCGACTTGACCGCCCGCACGGCCGCCCAATCGGCCTTGCCCTTGTAGAATTGAGACCGGGTGCGCCCATGCACCGTCAGCCCCCGCACCCCCAACGCCTCGGCGCGAACCGCCAGTTCCGGCGCGTTGAGGCTGGCCTCGTCCCAACCCAGACGCATCTTCACCGTCACCGGCAATCCCGCCTCCACCGCCGCGGCGATCAGGCGGTCAGCCAGATCCAGATCCCGCATCAGGGCCGAGCCGCAGGCCGAGCCCGTAACCTCCCGCGCCGGGCACCCCATATTGAGGTCGATCACCTCGGCGCCGGCGGCGGCGGCCATCCGGGCGCCTTCGCCGATCCACCTGGGGTCGCGCCCCACGAGTTGAACGACCATTAAGGGCAGCCCCTCACCCACCGCCGCGCGTCGCACCACATCGGGGCGCCCCTTGGCCAGTTCGGCGCAGGCGACCATCTCCGTGGCCACATAGGCAGCCCCCTGCCGCGCTGCCGCCCGCCGAAACGGCAGGTCGCTGACCCCGGTCATGGGCGCAAGCCAGACACGCCCAGGCGTGCTTACCGCACCGAGCTGAATGCTTCTGCTCATTATTTGATCATTCCCTGAGGCCAAGTTTTAGGCACATCTGAGCCGTACGTCCAGTCTGGACATTGAGGGCGGTCCCGTCGAAAGAGAGGCATGGACTTTTCAGCCGTTATTGTCGCAGCCGGTTCGGGCTCCCGATCGGGTCAAAATCGCCCAAAACAGTGGATGCCCCTTTCAGGGCGCCCGGTTTTGCGCTGGTCCGCACAGGCCCTACTGGACGCTGGCGCACGGCGTCTAGTGGTCGTGATTCCGGTCGGCGACGAGGATCTCGCGGCCGAAGCGCTTGAAGGATTGAACGGCTGGTCAACGGCGCCTGGCGGCGCAACCCGGGCCCTGTCTGTCCAGGCCGGCCTGAACGCCCTGGCCGACCACCCCGCTGATGAGCCGGTGCTGATCCACGATGCGGCCCGCCCCTTTGTGACCAAAGGCCACGTCGAGGCCCTACTCGCCGCCCTGGCCGGCGCCGACGGCGCGATTCCCGCCCTGCCCGTGGCCGACACCCTCAAGCGCGACCTGGAGGACGGTGGCCTGGTGACCGTCTCCCGCGAGCACCTGTGGCGCGCGCAAACGCCGCAGGCCTTTCGTCGCGGCCAGCTGCTGTCGGCCTACGCCGCCTGGCCCAAGGATGCGGGCGAGCCCACCGATGACGCCGGGGTGATGGAGCGGGCCGGCGGCCGTGTCGCCCTCGCCCCTGGCGATCCCCTGTTGATGAAGCTGACCTACCCTGAGGATTTCACCATGGCCGAGGCCCTAGCTCCCCTGGCGACCGCCCCCGCGGCCCGCGTCACCTGCGTCGGCCAGGGCTTCGACGCCCACCGCTTTGGCCCCGGAGACGCCGTGTGGCTGTGCGGGGTGAAGATCGAGCATGACAAGACGCTGATCGGCCACTCGGACGCCGACGCGGGGCTGCACGCCTTGACCGACGCCCTGCTGGGGACCATCGGCGAGGGCGATATCGGCGACCACTTCCCCCCCACCGACCCGAAATGGCGCGGGGTCGATTCGGCCGTGTTCCTGTCCCACGCCGTCGATCTGGTCCGCGCCAAGGGCGGTCAGATCGTCAATGTGGACGTGACTCTGATCTGCGAGCGCCCGCGCATCAAGGCCCACCGCGCCGCCATGCGCGCCCGCCTGGCGACCCTGCTTGACCTTCCCGAGGTCCGGGTCAGCGTCAAGGCCACCACCACCGAACGCATGGGCTTCACCGGCCGCGAGGAAGGGCTCGCCGCCCAGGCCATTGTCGCCGTGAGCCTGCCGGCCTGATCAGGGCGCCTTCCCGGGCGCCGCATGCGGGGCGTTCGCCTCGGCGGCGGCCTGCACCGCCTCGCGGTAGTTGTGACCAAAGCCGCGAGTCAGGGCGCCCATCAGGTTCACATAGTCGTCGGTCCAGGCGGTGACGCCGTTAGGCTCCGCCGGACGCCAGCGGGTGTCGTCCAGGAAGGCCTCCAGGCTCTTGGCGTCCCGCCCCACGATCACCGCGTCCTCGGCGCTGTCGATATAGTCGACGGCGTTGGGCGCCGGCCGATAGAACTGGCGCAGGGCCACGCCGCCCGCGGCCTTGACCACCGCCGCCACCGGAGAGGTCAGTTCCAGATTGCGGTTGGACAGGTGCATGATCACCACCCCGTCCGGGCGGATCTTGTGCAAATAGCCGCGCATGGCTTCCACCGTCAGCAGGTGGGTGGGCACGCTGTCGGAGGAGAAGGCGTCCACCAGCAGGATATCGAAGCGGTTGTCCGGCTCCCGGTTGAGCGTCAGACGCGCATCCCCCAGGACCCAATCCACGCTCCCCTGGGCGCAGCCCTTGATGTAGCTGAAGTTGGCCGGATCCGTGGACAGCTTGACCACCAGAGGATCGATCTCGAAGAAGCGCAGGCTGTCTCCAGGCCGGGCATAGGTGGCGATGGCGCCTGTCCCCATGCCGATAGCCCCGATCCGCACGCTGGGCCGCTGGGACTGGACCGCGCGGAACACCTGGCCGATCGGGGTGGTCGGCGCATAATAGACCAGAGGCCGGCAATGACTGGCCGGGTCCTGCGCCTGGGCCCCATGCAGGGTGGTGCCGTGGGCCATCAGCTTGGTTGGCCCCAGGCCCCGGGCCTGCTTCTGGGTGATGCGCACCACGCCAAAGAAGCTGCGATCGGTACGCACCACGTCCTCATGCTGGGCCACCGCCTGTGTGGCGACGACCAGGGCGATGCAGAGGACCACGAACGCCACCGCCCGCTCCCGCAGCAGAAAGGCGCAGACCAGCACGGCGGCGAACAGCAGCTTCATCACGAGCCCCGGACCCATCCAGTGGTTGGCGGCCAAGGCCCCGCCAACGGCGGCGGCAGCAATCGTGAACAGCACGATCTGGGACCGCCCCAACCAGCCGCGTCCCCAGGGCCGCGCCAGACCGGCTGCGATCATGACGATCGGATACTCCACCACATTGTGGAACAGCACCGGCGCCAGAAAGGCGTTGAACGCCCCCCCGATCACCCCGCCCAGGGACATGAGCAGGTAAAATTCCGTCAGGCGCTCCGGTGGCGGACGCCGCGCCGCCAGGGCCTGGTGGCAGACCAGGGCGGTGAGGAAGAAGCTCAACAATTGCAGAGCGGCCTGCAACCAGAACCACTGGATCGGCATGCCCCAGGTGGCCAGGGCCGCCAGCAGGGCGGCGGTCTGGAACACCAGGGCGATCTTGGGCGGGATCACCGGGCGCGCCTGGAAGGCGATGATGAAGGTGATCAGATAGAGAGCCAGGGGCGCGACCCACAGGAACGGCGCCGAGGCGATGTCGGTGGTGATGTAGGTCGTGGTCCCCAGCATCAGGCTGGACGGCGCCGCGGCCAGCAGCACCCAGAGCAGGCGCCGCCACCAGCGGGCCAGGGCCGCGAGACGAGTGGCCGGGGGCTTGGCCTTCAGCGCCGGGGTCTGGGCGGCGACAGAGCGCCACATGACCAAACTGATCACCGCGATCAGGACGACAAACATCCCATAGCCGATGCTCCAGCCCAGGGTCTGGGCGCCCAACCGGGCCAGGGGCTCGATCGCGATGGGATAGGCGAGCAGGGCCAGCAGACTGCCCAGATTGCTCGCCACATAGAGTACGTACGGATTACCGCTCGCGCCCCGCGCGAGACTGGCCCGCACGTACCAGGCCTGGATCAGCGGCGCCGTGGCCGACAGGGCCGCGAACGGCAGGCCGATCGAGACGCCAAGCACCGCCAGCAGCCACAGGGCGGGCCTCTGAGGCCAGGGATCGCCCAGGACATGACTGACGTGCAGCGGCAGCACCAGGGCCCCGGCGATCAGCACCGCGCCGTGCAGCACGGTCTGAAGACGCACCGAGCCCACCTTTTGCAGGCCATGGGCGTAGGCGTAGCCGGCCAGCAGGGCCACCTGGAAGAAGGCCAGGCTGGTGTTCCATACCGCCGACGAGCCCCCCAGCAGAGGCAGGGTCAGCTTGGTGATCATCGGTTCGACCGCGAACACCAGGGCGGCGCTCGCGAAAGCGGCGAACCCGAACAGCATTGGGGTGACAGGACGGGGCGCGCTGGAAGGCGCGTTCGCGTCGGAAGAGGCGTTCATGAGGCTGGGCGAATCGGCTTGATCGATGGGGCGATGAGATGTTGGTCTGACCCGTCAGGGTTTGGCAAACGCTTCGCCCCTTTGACCACAGAAGGACGCCGCATGTTTTCCCTCGAAATCGAAACCTTGGCCCGGCTTTTGATCGATGAATGCGCCGAGCGCCGGCTCAGGGTCGTCGCGGCGGAAAGCTGCACCGGCGGCCTGGTCTCCGCCGCCATCACCGCCATTTCTGGTTCTTCGGCGGTGTTCGAGCGAGGGTTGATCACCTATTCCAACCGCGCCAAGCAGGAGATGCTGGGCATCGCCGGGGACATGATCGCCGACTACGGGGCGGTGTCCGAACCGGTGGCGCGGATGATGGCCGAGGGCGCCCTGGAAAACTCGAACGCCCATATCAGCGTGGCCATCACCGGGGTTGCCGGCCCCACGGGCGGCACGGAGCTGAAGCCCGTGGGACTGGTGCATTTCGCCACCGCGCGGTCCAACCAGTCAGTGCATCACCGGGTCGAGCGCTTTGGCGATATTGGCCGGGCGGAAATCCAGATGGCCTCGGTGCGGATCGCCCTGGAGATGCTGCGCGATCGGGTCAGTTGACCCGCGCGCCCGGTGAGGGGGCGTCCTGACCATAGAGAACCTTGGCCCGGTCCTCGAAACAGGCCACCAGTTTTTCCACCGCCCGGTGGAAATTGGCGGCGAGCACGGTCTGGAGCAGATGCGACTTGAACTCAAAGTCGATCACGAATTCCAGCTGAGTTCCAGCAGGATGCTCTGAAAACTTCCAGCGATTGACGAGGGTCTTGAACGGCCCCTGCAACAGCGAAACCGTGATCTCATTGCGGTTCGCGTCCCGGCGCACCCGGGTGGAAAACCGCTCCCTCAGAAAGGAGAAGCCAACCGCGGCCTCGGCGTCGAGCAGGCTGACGCCTGCGGACTCCTCCCGACGGTTCCAGACCCGCATGGCCGTGATCCACGGCACGAACCGCGGATAGGCCTCCACATCTCCGACCATGGCGAACAGCTGGTCGGGCCGATAGGGCAAGAGGTGAATCAGGGAATGCCGCAAGCGTCTAGCGTCCGGCCTGCTGGGCCTCGCGGGCGGCCTTGAGCCGGGCGAAATCCTCCCCGGCATGGTGCGAGGATCGGGTCAGCGGGCTGGACGACACCATCAAAAAACCCTTGGCCCGGGCGATCGCCTCATAGGCGGCGAACTCCTCCGGCTCGACGAAGCGATCGACGGCCGCGTGGCGGCGGGTCGGTTGCAAGTATTGACCAATGGTCAGGAAATCGATGCCGGCCGAACGCATATCGTCCATCACCTGCATGACCTCTTCCTTGCTCTCGCCCAGACCGACCATCAGGCCGGACTTGGTGAACATGGACGGATCGCGCTCCTTCACCCGCTCCAGGAGGCGCAGGGAGTGGTAGTAGCGGGCGCCAGGACGGATGCTCAGATAGAGCCGCGGCACGGTCTCCAGATTGTGGTTGAACACGTCCGGACGGGCGTCGATCACCTGGTTGGCCACATCCCCCTTACGCAGGAAGTCCGGGGTCAGGATCTCGATGGTGGTGGCCGGGGTCTCGGCGCGGATGGCGCGGACCACGGCGGCGAAATGGGCCGCGCCACCGTCCGCCAGATCGTCCCGGTCGACGGAGGTGATCACCACGTGCTTCAGGCGCATCTGCCGCACGGCGTCGGCGACCCGCTCAGGTTCGGTAGGGTCCAGAGCCTGGGGCAGGCCCGTGGTGACGTTGCAGAAGGCGCAGGCCCGGGTGCAGATCTCGCCCATGATCATCATGGTGGCGTGAGACTGGGTCCAGCATTCCCCGATATTGGGGCAGGCCGCCTCCTCGCACACCGTGGTCAGACCATGGGTCTTCACGATATCGCGGGTCTCGTTATAGCCAGCCGAGCCCGGCGCGCGCACGCGCAGCCAAGCGGGTTTTCGCAGGAGCGGCGTCTCGGGCCGGGACTGCTTTTCGGGGTGGCGCACTGGGCGCCCGTTGCGTGTGTCGATGACCGTGGCCATAACCCCTAGATCGGCCTTCCGAGCCTCGGGATCAAGCGCTCTTGCGCCTTTGTCGGCCATCCATGAACAGTGAAGGTCGATGTTTCGGCTCCGCGCCCTGCTGATCCTTGCCCTCTGCCTGGCCGGATGCGGCCGCGACAATGATCGCGACGCCTTCACCGACAGCCGAACGCCCCCGAGCCTGTCGGCCGCTGACTGGCCGCCACGGGGGTGGGCCTGGGGCCTGATCCAGGTCGGCAGCGAACCGCCGCAGCGCTACGGCGTGGCCGCCCCCGACGCCGTCCCCCGAGCCCAGGTGCTGATTCTGCCAGGCTATGGTGAGAGCGCCGAGGACTATTACGGCCTCGCCAATCGGCTGATCGCCCGGGGAATCATCGTCTGGAGCCTCGATGGCGCGGGACAGGGCGGCTCGGCGCGCCGCCTCAGCCCCCGGGACATCGGCCATCTGGAAAGTTTCGACGGCGATCTGGCGGCGATGGATGACATGACCCGGCGGGTCATGCGGCCGGATGATCCCCTGCCCCTGATCCTCGTGGCCGCTCCCACCAGCGCCAGTCTCGTCATTCGCCGACTGCAGATGGGCGCGCCCGCCGTCACCGGCGCTGTGCTGATCGCCCCCACCCGGGACGCGCCACGCCGCCCGGGCGCGCGCCTTCCCTCCGCCGAGCGCCTGAGCTGGAGCCGCCGCCTGGGGTTCAGCTATCTGCGCGCGCCCGGCCAGGACGGCTGGTTGCGCGAAGGCCCTGAGTTCGGCGGCGGCCTGAGCCAGACGGTGAGCCATGCCTGGCGCCTCGCCAACCCCGACCTGCGCATGGGCGCCCCCAGCCTTGGCTGGTACGGCGCCTTTGGCCAATTGCAGCAGACCATCGACCAGAAGGGTCTCGGATCGATCACCACCCAGACCTTGATTCTGAATCCCGCCTCCCAGACTCGGACCCAATCCGCGGCCCGGGACCGCCTTTGCCGCGCCCTTCCACGCTGTATTCAGGCTGTCGCGAACAATCCTGACGCGATTGACGCAAGGATTTCGGAGCTTATCGAAGCGCTCCGTGTTCAAACCATTGTAACGCCGCCGAGCCATGCTCTTTCCAAGGCGGCTCCCGGCGGCTAGCCTTGCCGCAACAAGTCCGCAAGGGACATTGGGAGGTATCAAGTCCATGCCGCGAGCCAATGATGCGCCGGCCGGCCAGCGCGCCGTGTTCGACGCCTTGCTCGACGCCCGCGACACCTACGGCGCCAAAAAGCTGATCCTGGAAGACCAGGAGCGTAACCCCCTCTCCTACACGGATCTGATCCGGGCCGCCTTCGCCCTGGGCGGCAAGATCGCCGGCTTCACCGACAAGGGCGAGCGCGTCGCGGTGATGCTGCCCTCAAGCTCGGCGGTGGTGGTGACCTTCTTCGCCCTGCACGCCTTCGGCCGCGTGCCGACCATGCTCAACTTCACCTCGGGCCTCCGTAATCTGAAATCGGCGTGCCGGACGGCCCGGATCAAGACCGTGCTGACCTCCCGCCGGTTCATCGACCAGGGCAAGCTGGACGATCTGATCGACGCCCTCTCCCCCGATTACGCCATCATCTACCTCGAAGACGTGCGCGCCCGGATCGGTCTGGCGGACAAGGCCAAGGCCGCCCTCGCGGGCGCCCTGCCCCGCCGGTTCCGCGCGCCCTGCTCGCCCTCGGACCCGGGGGTGATCCTGTTCACCTCAGGCAGCTTTGGCGCGCCCCGGGGGGTGATGCTCAGCCAGGGCAACCTCACCGCCAACGCCGAGCAGATCGCGGCCCATATCGACCTCGATCCGGACTGGGTGATGTTCAATCCCTTGCCGACCTTCCATTGTTTTGGCCTGACCGCGGGCGTGCTCCTGCCCCTGCTGACGGGGATGAAGGCGTTCGAATATCCCTCTCCCCTGCATGTGAAACAGATCCCGCCCCTGATCCGGGACAGCAAGGCCTCGATCCTCCTGGCCACCGACACCTTCGTCAACCAGTACGCCCGGGCGGCCGAGCCGGGGGACCTGTCGGCGCTCAGGTTCGTGGTCTGCGGCGCCGAGCGGGTGCGGGACGAGACCCACAATCTGGTGGCCGAACGTTTCGGCGGCGTGCCCCTGCTGGAAGGTTACGGCGCGACCGAGGCCTCCCCGGTGATCGCGGTCAACAAGCCCAATGGCAACAAACGCGGCACGGTGGGGCCACTGCTGCCGGGCATGACCGCGCGGATCGAGCCGGTGGAGGGCATCGAGGGCGGCGGCCTGCTGCACGTCCAAGGGCCCAATGTGATGATGGGCTATCTCAACGAGGCCGGCGACGTCGAACCGCCCGTGGGGGGCTGGCACGACACCGGCGACGTCGTGGAGATCGACCAAGACGGCTATGTCCACATCAAGGGCCGGGTCAAACGCTTCGCCAAGATCGGCGGCGAGATGGTGTCCCTGACCGCGGCCGAGGAGCTGGCCGCCGGGGTCTGGCCCGACGCCCGCCACGCCGTGATCTCCATGCCCGACGCCAAGAAGGGCGAACGTCTGGTGCTGGTCACCGACCGGCTCGACGCCCAGGTCGCGCCCCTGGTGGCCCACGCCCAGACCGTGGGCGCGCCGGAACTGGCGGTGCCCCGCCGGATCTTGCGGGTGCCGGAGGTCCCGGTCCTGGGCACGGGCAAAACCGACTATGTGGCGATCCAGCGCATGGCCGAGACCGACCGTGCGGCCTGATTAAGGGCGGCGTCTAGGTTAAAATGCGCCCTGGCCTTGACCGGCCAGGGCTTGTTTCGGGTCAGAGATGCAAGACCTGACCGAAGGCGTCCAGCACCGATTCGTGCATGGCCTCGCTCATGGTCGGGTGGGGGAAGACCGTGGCCATCAGATCGGCCTCGGTGGCCTCCAGGGTCATGGCGATGGCGAAGCCCTGGATCATTTCCGTCACCTCGCCGCCGATCATGTGCGCGCCCAGAAGCGCGCCGGTCTTGGCGTCGAACACGGTCTTGACGAAGCCCTCGGTTTCCCCCGCCGCGATGGCCTTGCCGTTCACCCGGAAGGGGAAGCGACCGACCTTGACCTCGTGTCCGGCGGCCTTGGCCGCGGCCTCGGTCAGGCCCACCGAGGCCACCTGGGGCTGGGCGTAGGTGCAGCCCGGGATCGGGGCGGTCAGGCCATTGGGCTTGAGGCCGGCGATATGTTCGACGCAGTGCACCCCTTCGTGGCTGGCCTTATGCGCCAGCCAGGGGGGACCGGCCACATCGCCGATGGCATAGAGGCCCGGCACGTTGGTGGCGCAATGGGTGTCGATGACCACGTGGCCGCGATCCACGGCCACGCCGAGGGCCTCTAGGCCCAGGTTCTCTACATTGCCGGAGATCCCGACCGCGACGATGGCCCGTTCCGCCTCCAGGGTCTCGGCCTTGCCGGCGGCCTCCAGGGCGATGGAGACGCCGGTCTTGGTCTTGGACAGCTTGGTCACCTTGGCCCCAACCCGGAATTTCAGGCCGCGCTTCTCGAACGCCTTGCGGGCGGCGACGGAGACCTCTTCGTCCTCCACCGGCAGGATCCGGTCCAGGGCCTCAATCACCGTCACTTCCGCGCCGAGGGCGCGGTAGAAGCTGGCGAACTCAATGCCGATGGCGCCGGAGCCGATCACCAGCAGGGATTTCGGGCAGGCCTTGGGGACCATGGCCTCGCGATAGGTCCAGATGAACTCCCCGTCCGGTTCCAAGCCGATCTGGGGAATGGTGCGGGCCCGGGCGCCGGTGGCCAGGATCACGTTCTTGGCCTGCAGGGTGCGCGCGCCGCCCGCCTTCAGGGCCACTACCACCTTGGGGGCGGGGCTGGCCTTCTGTAGGGTCGCGGTCCCGTCGATCACCTCGATCTTGTGCTTCTTCATCAGGAAGGCGACGCCGGAGGAGAGCTGCTTGGCCACCCCGCGGGAGCGTTCGACCACCTTGGCGAAGTCGTAGGAACGGCCCTCGATCTTGATACCGTAGTCCGCAAGATGGCTCAGCTGCTCATAGACCTCGCCGGACTTGAGCAGGGCCTTGGTGGGGATGCAGCCCCAATTGAGGCAGATGCCGCCCAGGGCTTCCCGCTCGATGATGGCGGTCTTCAGCCCCAGTTGGCTGGCGCGAATCGCGGTGACATAGCCGCCGGGACCGGCGCCGATGACGATCAGGTCAAAATCCATGACGGATCCCTAAACGAGCATGACAATGGGATCTTCGACCATGGCCTTGAAGGCCTGGAGGAAGCGGGAGCCGATGGC
>JARLIP010000083.1 GCA_031291685.1 Caulobacteraceae bacterium
CACATCGGTGGCTAGGCGCGCCAACTGGCACCGGGTCTCGGCCCGCTCCACCAGGGGCTCGCCGGCGAAGGTGCGCTGGCTGACCAGCTCGATCAGGGCCTTCAGCTTCTCCTCCAGCGGACTG
This sequence comes from Caulobacteraceae bacterium, assembly GCA_031291685.1. Taxonomy (GTDB): domain Bacteria; phylum Pseudomonadota; class Alphaproteobacteria; order Caulobacterales; family Caulobacteraceae; genus Poindextera. The sequence continues at coordinate 125 of JARLIP010000083.1, forward strand.
AAGGTGTAGAAGGTGAAGCGCTCGTAATCGAGGGCCTCGCAAATATAGGTCCAACCCTTGTTGGGCTCCCCTACCAGATAGTCGGAATGGACCCAGACATCGTCCAGGAACACCTGGTTGGTGACGTGCTCCCCCAGGGTCTCGATGGGATGGATGGTGATGCCTGGCTGGCGCATGGGCAGCAGGAACAGGCTGATGCCCTTGTGCTTGGGCGCGGCCGGATCGGTGCGGGCGGCCAGCCAGTACCAGTCAGCGAAATGGGCCGAGGTGGTGAACATCTTCTGGCCGTTGATCCGCCAGCCCTCCCCGTCCGGCTCGGCGCGCAGGCGCAGGGAGGCCAGGTCCGAGCCGGCGCTAGGCTCGGAATAGCCCAGGGCGAACTCGACCTCGGCCTTGAGGATCTTGGGCAGGAACTCCTGCTTCAGCTTGTCGGAGCCATGGCGGATCAGGGTCTGGCCGACACATCCGACCCCCTTGCCGATCAGGGGCGCCCCGACCCGGGCCAGTTCCTCATTCAGCAAGTATTCGAAGATCCCGGGCCGGCCCTGGCCGCCATATTCCACGGGCCAGGACATTCCCAGATAGCCGCGCTCAGCCAGCCGGCGCCAGAAGCGCTTGCGCGCGGGGGTGTCGGCCAGGATCGAATCCGACTCCCGCTCCGGACACATCACATCGGCGGCGTCCGGCCCCTTGGCCTCCTCGGCGATGAACCGCCGGACCTCCTCGACGAAGGTTCGTTCTTCATCGCTGAATTCGAAATCCATTTCTTCCCCACACGAAACTAAAGCGGACCTCGTCCTATTTGGTCAGGTATTTGATCACGGCGTTGGAGACCTGCTGGACCAGTTCCTCGTCGTCCAGGCGCGGGGCGTCATTGTCGAGATAGGCGTCGATCGCCCCAACCACGAGGTGCTCGATGACGAACATCGCCATCTCCAGATCTTCCACCAGGATCTCCTCGCGGTGCTGCAGGTAGAAGGTGTGCACCGTGTTGTAGAGATACTTCTCCGTGGTCAGCTGACCCGAAATATTGCGGAATCGCGGCACCTCCCGCGCCAGACGGCGGAAGATCAGGCCGTACTCCCGGCGGATTTCGAGCAGGTGCTGGATAATCTCGCGAACGCCCGTTTCCAGGGACACGTTCATCCGCTCGATCAGGAACTTGCGGGTGCGCTCCCCGGCCCGCAGCACCGCGTCCTCCACCAGGGCGGCGACGATGGCCTCCTTGCTGGGGAAATACTGGTAGAGCGAGCCGATGCTGACCCCGGCCACATCGGCGATGTGGTTGGTGGTCGCCGCCTCGTAGCCCTTCTGCTGGATGATGGTCCGCGCGGCGGTGAGGATGCTCTCAACCGTGAACAGGGCCCGCTCCTGCTGCGGCACCTTGCGTGGCGAAAACTGGTTCTGGTTGGCCTTCATAGCTCTTTTGCCCCTTTATTTTCAGCCGGACATCGGGTGTTCAGCAATTCCATCGAAACGCCGCGCGAACAGAGATCCGCAGCCCCCAACAGGGCCGGATCACCGGACAGCAACGGTCCTGACGTCGGTATCCAAAGCGCCTCCAATGTCCCTTCGCGACAGCTCTTACTGGCGTCGTCAGATGAACTGGGATGCAGGCTAATGTGAGAAATTGCTCACATCAAACTCGCATTCCGCTGATCACGAAAAAGCGACGACAGATCAAAGACCTGTCGAAACACCTTGATGCCCCCTCCGCCACCTCGATCACGGCTCGATGAAGCCCAGGTCCGCGTTCAGGGCCGCGCCGTTGACCACCGGATTGGCGGCGCCGAAAAAGATCACCTCGGCGATCTCCGTGGGGGCGATCAGCCGGTTCTGGGTGGACAGTCCCGCCAGGTGCGTCAGGGCCTCGCCCCCATAGGCGCGCAGCATCTCGGTGTCGGTGAAGCCGGGGCAGACACAGCAGGTATGCACGCCCTTGCCGGCCAGATCCTGGCAGGTGGCGCGCATCAGGCCCAGGAGGGCGTGCTTGACGCTGGTATAGGCCGCCATCCCCTTCGTGGACCGCTGGCTGAGCGTCGAGCCGATATAGATGATCGACGATCCGGGCCGCATCCGCTCCAGCAGCAATTGATTGAGCACGCTGGGGGCGATCACCCCCACCTCGAAGGCGTGGCGAAAATCGGCGGCCTGAACCGCCTGCACCGGGGCGGGAATGTTGAAGGCGCTGTTGTGCACCAGGGCCAGGGTCTCGGCGTCGCCGACCGCATCCAGCAGCGGCTGCTCCGCCGTGCGCGCCCAATCGGGGGCCGAAAGATCGGCCTGGATATTCGTCATGCCGGCGAGATCCACAGGAGACCGAGATAGATTGATTACCCGATACCCGGCGCTCAGAAAGCGCTGCGCCGCAGCAAATCCAATACCTCTACTCGCGCCGGTGATCACCGCGCACTTGCCGGAACTTCCAGACGGCACCATGAGAATGCTCCCCTCTCCTTATTATTCTTATGATTTCATTCAGCGCGTAAGTTGAAGCGCGCGTCAACCCTGGGCGGAGTGAGCCTTCGCTCACATACCGGCGCTGGCGAACCAACCCCGCCCGCTTAGCCCACCTGCATGAGCTCGACCGCGTTTCCATCGGGGTCCTCGACCATGGCCGCGGTCACTCCGGGCCGGACGGGGGTGATCTCCACCAGCACCTTGGCGCCCGCCTCGCGACAACGCTCGAAGGTCTGGGCCAGATCGGCCACCATCAGGGTCAGGTAGCGCAGGCCCGCCGCCTGGGAGAAGCGCTGGGTCCTGGGGGCCGGCTGGGGCGGATCGAACGGCGCCAGGATCTTGATCACGCTGGCCCCGTACTGGAATTTCCGCAGCACCCCGAGCCCCGGCAGGGTCACCTCGCCGACGCAGGGAATTTCCAGCACATTGCCGTAGAAGGCCAGCATCGGCGGGGCGTCGCCGGTGACGATGCCGATATCGAGGGAGAGTTTGGCGGAGGTCACGGGTTGGGATCCTTCGTCCTCAGCGCCGCAGCAACAGGGCGCCGTTGGGGGTGGAGTCACAGGTGGTGACCAGGCAGGTGTCGGCCCCATCGATCTGGGTGCTGGCCGCGCCGCGCATCTGGCGCACCGCCTCGGTCACCAGGTTGGCGCCGTGCAGATAGACCTCGGACAGGCTACCGCCAGATGTGTTGGCAGGCAGGCGCCCCGCTGGCCCGATGCCGCCCTCGGCGACAAAGGCCGCCGCCTCCCCCACGGGACAAAAGCCATAGGCTTCCAGGCAAAACAGCACCATGGGCGAGAAGGCGTCATAGAACTGGGCCACCTTCACCCCATCCGGTCCGATGTCCGATTGCCGCCAGAGGTTGGTCGCCGTCGCCCAGGACGAACTGCGCAGGGGGTTGGGACCGTGATAGTCGGTCATCAGCTGGTGCTGCTGGGTCATCCCCTGAGAAAAGGCGTGGATATAGACCGGCCGGGCCTTCAGATCCCGCGCCCGCTCGGCGCCGGTCAGCACCAGGGCGATGGCCCCGTCGCTCTCCAGGCAGTTGTCGTAGATGCAGAGCGGATCGGAGATCATCCGCCCGGCCTCGTAGTCGTCGGCGGTCAGGGTGCGGGCCTGCATCATCGCCCGAGGGTTCTGGTTGGCGTAAGCGCGTTGCGTCAGGGCCACCGCGGATAGCTGGGCGCGGGTGGCGCCATATTCGTGCATGTAGCGGCGCATGGTCACCGCCACCTCGTCCACCGGCCGCAGCAGCCCCTGGGGCCGGGACCATTTCCAGTGATCGCTGACCCTGGGCGCCACCGCCGCCCACTGCCGCTTGGACGGATCGCCCCGTTTGCGGGCCCGCCAGACCACCCCGACCTTGGCTACCCCGGCGGCGATGGCCAGGGCCACCTGCCCCACCGCCCCGCAGATGGCGCCGCCCCCATAGGGGACCTGGGAAAAGGCGTGCAACTCGCCAAAGCCCAGGTTGCGGGCGATCTCGAACTCGGTAGTCTCTTCCTGGGTGAAGCAACCCAGGGCGTCGACCTCGCCAGGCTGGATCCCGGCGTCGTCCAGGGCGGCCTTTATGGCCTGGCAGGCCAGTTCCAGCTCGGTGGATGGCAGGGTCTTGGCGAAGGCGGTCTCGCCGATACCAACGATGGCGGTTGCGTCCTTGAAGCCAGGGCTCATGATCCGACCTTCACCCGCTTGATCACCAGCTTGGGCTCGGTCTGCGGCGCCAGTCCCGCCCGGAACCGGGCCAGCAGTTCGGCGAGTTGAGCGCGAACCTTGGCCAGGCTGGCGTCCTTGACCACGTCGTAGCCGCGGATCTGTTCCGGCAGGCTGGCGATCCGCACCGCCAGGCTGTGGTTGTCCGGGGTCAGGGCCTGCAGGACCTCGTCGATCACCGCCTCGTATTCGGCGATCAGCGCACGTTCCGCCTTGCGGTGCGCGGCATAGCCGAAGATATCCAGCGGCGTGCCGCGCAGGGTCTTGAAGCGCTGCAACAGCCCTAGCACCGGCAGTATCCAGGGTCCGAAGGCGCGTTTGCGATAGCGGCCGGTGGTCGGGTCCCGTCGCTGCAGGATCGGCGGCGCCATGTTCAGTTCGATGCGGAAATCGCCCTCGAATTCGTCGCGCAGCCGCTCGACGAAGGACGGCAGGCTGTAGAGCCGGGCGACCTCGTACTCGTCCTTGTAGGCCATCAACTTGTAGAGATACCGGGCCACGGCCATCGACAGGGCGCCCTCCCCGCCCGTCGCCGCCCGCTCGCGTTCGCGCACCGTCCGCACGATCTTGGAATAGCGGTCGGCATAGGCGGTGTTCTGATAGGCGACCAGTTCCCCGCGATTGCGCGCCGCAACCGCATCCAGGCTCTCGGGCGCCGCCGGGGCGGCCGCCTTGCCCTTCAGCCCCGCATGACCGCGCACGGCCTCCAGATCCGCCGCCGCCAGCCGGCCCCAGGCCAGGCTGTCCTTGTTCATGTCGACGGAGGTCTTGTTCAGCTCAATGGCCGCCTCCATCGCCCCCAAGGAGACCGGCATCCACCCGCTCTGGATCGCATAGCCGATCAGGAACAGGTTGGCCGCCAGCTCATTGCCCATCAGACCATTGGCCAACTCCGTCGCCTCGACGAAATGGATCTGGTCCGAGGCGCCGCCGATCAGGGTCCGCATCCCCTCCGCCGACAGATCAAGATCCGGGTTGGAGGCGAAGTCCGAGGTCGGCGCCACATGGCTGTTGACCACCGCCCGGGTGCGATCAGGAATGATCTTGGCGGTCACGTCGGGGCTGCTGGTGACCACGATGTCGCTGCCGATAACCAGATCCGCCGCCGTAATCCGGTTGGCGTGCAGTTGCTCGGGCGTTGCGGCGATGCGGATATGGCTGGTGACCGGCCCGTTGCGCTGGGCCAGGCCCGACATGTCCAGCACCGAACAGCCCTTGCCCTCCAGGTGGGCCGCCGTGCCGATCAGGGCGCCCAGGGTCACCACCCCGGCGCCGCCGACCCCGCTGACCAGAATGTTGTAGGGTTGCTCCCCCACCTGCACCCTGGGCTGGGGCAAGGCCGCCGCCCGCTCGCGCACGTCAAAGCCCACGTCCCGGGCGCCGCCGCGCTTCCGGGGCTTGGCCCCGTAGAGGCTGACGAAGCTCGGGCAATAGCCCTTGAGGCAGGAGAAATCCTTGTTGCAGGCGGACTGGTTGATCCGCCGCTTGCGGCCGAACTCGGTCTCCACCGGCTCGATGGCGATGCAGTTGGACTGCACGCTGCAATCCCCGCACCCTTCGCAGACCCGCTCGTTGATGAAGGTGCGCTGATCGGGATCGACCGCGGTCCCCCGCTTGCGCCGGCGGCGAAGCTCGGTGGCGCAGTACTGCTCGTAGATGATGGCGGTGACGCCCGGAACGTCGCGCAGGCGCATTTGCACGATCTCGAGGTCGTCACGGTGGTGGAAGGCGACCCCTGCGGGGAAATCGCCGGCATGCTTGTATTTTTCGATGTCATTGCTGACCACGACGATCTGGCCGACCCCTTCGGCCTTGACCTGCCGGACCAGCTCATCGACCCGGACCTGACCCTCGATCTTCTGGCCGCCGGTCATGGCGATCGCGTCATTGACCAGGATCTTGTAGGTCATGTTGACCTTGGCCGCGACCGCCGCCCGGATCGCCAGCAGGCCCGAGTGGAAATAGGTCCCATCCCCCAGGTTCTGGAAGATGTGCTCTGTCTTGCTGAAGGGCGCGATGCCGATCCAGGGCGCGCCCTCGCCCCCCATCTGGAACAGCGTCGGGGTATGGCGCTCGGGCAGGAAGGTGGCCATGCCATGACAGCCGATGCCGCCAAAGGCGATGCTGCCGTCCGGCACCTTGGTGGAGGTGTTGTGCGGGCATCCGGCGCAGAAGCTCGGCATGCGCTTGAGCAGGACCGGCGCGTTCGGCTTGCCCTGGGCCTTGATCCGCAGACTTTCCAGCCTTGAGCCCAGCCGGGCGTCCCCGGTCAGGTCGAACAGTCTCTGGCCCAGAACCAGGGCGACCTTGCCCGGCGCCAGCTCTCCCTCGGCGCTGATCAGGGGCTGGCCCGCCTGATCCTGCTTGCCCACCAGGACCGGCCGGTTTGGATTGTTGACCAGCATCCGGGCCAGCTGATCCTCGATGATCGGACGCTTTTCCTCGACCACCAGCAGTTCGCGGTTCTTGGCGGCGAACTCCGCCGCCCCCACCGGCTCCAGGGGCCAGGGCATGGCCACCTTATAGACTGAAAGCCCCAGCCGCTCGCATTCGGCCGTGTCCAGGCCCAGGGCGTCCAGGGCCTGCATGACATCCAGGAAGGCCTTGCCCGAGGTGACGATCCCCAGCACGCCCCGGGCGCTTGAAATCACCTCCCGATCCAGACGGTTGGCGCGGACATAGGCGTTCACCGCCGGCAGGCGCATCTGGTACTGCCGCGCCTCCGCCTCCAGGGCCGGCACGCCCCAGCGCAGGTTCAACCCGGTCTGGGGCCGTTCGACGTCGCTGGGCAAGACGATCTCGACCCGGTGGGGATCGACATAGACCGATGCGGTGCTCTCCACCGTGTCGGTGACGCACTTCATCCCGATCCAGCAGCCGGAGAACCGCGACATGGCGAAGCCATGCAGGCCCAGGTCCAGATAGTCCTGAACATTGGCCGGGTTCAGATAGGGCATGCCGAAGTGGACGAAGGCGTGGTCGCTCTGGTGGGCGGTGGTCGAGGACTTGGCCCCGTGGTCGTCCCCCGCCAGGACAAGGACGCCGCCATGCTGCGAGGCGCCGGCATAGCTGCCGTGCTTGAGGGCGTCGCCGGAGCGGTCCACCCCGGGGCCCTTGCCGTACCAAAGGCCGAACACCCCATCGAACTTGGCGCCCGCCACCAGATGGGTCTGCTGCGAGCCCCAGACCGCCGTGGCCGCCAGATCCTCGTTCACCCCAGGCTGGAAGTGCACCTGATGCTCGCGCAGGATCTTCTCGGCCTGATGCAGGGCCGTGTCGTAGCCCCCCAGGGGCGAGCCGGTGTAGCCGGAGATGAAGCCCGCCGTATTCAGCCCGGCGGCCATGTCCCGCTGGCGCTGCATGATCGGCAGGCGCACCAGGGCCTGGGAGCCGTTCAGGAACACCCGCCCCGACTTCAGGGTGTAGCGATCCTCCAGCCGATAGTCGCTGAGACCGGGCCCGCGTTCGAGGACGTCGCTCACGATCCGACCCCGGCGCCGGCCTGCACCGCCTCCATCAGGCCCTGATGCCCCCAGACGTCCCCTTCGCAGAACTCCGTCGGCCGCCAGGTGTCGTCCAGCAGCAGCCCCTGACAGCCCACCTCCACGTCAAAGCCGGTGGGACTGCGCATGTAGAAGGACGGCATCCCATCGTTGCGATGGCGCCCCAGGGCGCTGACGATCTCCATCCCGGCCTTGTTGGCCCGGTCCAGGGTGCGCCCCACCCCATCGATGTCGCGAAGCTCCACCAGCATGTGCTGCAACCCGTGGGCCGCGCCCAACTCGATCATGGCGATGCTGTGATGGCGGGGGTTGCAGCGTAGGAACTGCAGCTGGGCGTCCTCGCCGTAGCGGAAGTAGTCGGACAGCTTGAATCCGAGCACTTTTGTATAGAATTCAAAACATTCTGGCTGCTTTTTGACGAACAGATTGAAATGCCCGACTCCCAGATGACCGGCGACGAAGTCGTGGTTGATCTGGGGCGAGCGGAAATTGTAGTCGGCGGTCTGGCCGTAGAAGAGCTCGATGACGTTGCCCGAAGGGTCCTGGGTGTAGGCGATGCCGGTCACAGCCCGGCCCCTGGCTTCCGCGGCGGTTCCCACCCGCACCGGGATCTGCAGGTCACGCAGTTCCTGGATCGCGTTCTCCAACTCGATCGTCCCCTCCAGCTCGAAGCCGAAATAGGCCAGGCCGTTACGATCGGCGCTGGGGTGGATGGCCACCCGCCACTGGCGCTCGTCCATCTTCAAATAGACCGAGCCGTCGGGGCCGATCCCCGTACGCGCGCTGGCTGGCGCCTCCTGCCCCGGCGCGGGCCAGCCCTGACCCGGCACGGCCCTGGCCGGCATCATGCCCAGCACCTCGACGCCGAAGGTCAGCCAGGCGGACGGATCCGTCGCGTCCAGTCCTACATAGGCCACAGCTTTGATTTGCATCGGTTTTATCTTTCCGGACCCAGGTTGATCAGTCGCGCGGCCGCCAGCAGGGCAGCCAGACGTCCTCGGCGAATTTGACGAAACGCACCTCGACCCCGTCGCCGATCTCGAACAGGGTCGGGTCGATATTGCCGATCTCGCCGCTGACCCGGTCGAGCATCAGCCCGACCATGCGGATCCCTGGAAAGTCCTCCAGCTCGACCACGGCGGTGACGTAGGGCGTCAGAGAGGCGAAGGCTGGCAGCAGCGGCGGCCTGGGCACGGCGAAGGACCAGATCCGCCCCCGGCCCGAGGCCCTGGCCCAATCCACATCCATGGACTGGCAATAGGGACACATGGCCCGGGGTGGATGACGGGCGGTCTTGCAACGGGCGCAGGCCTGGACGACCAGCTGCGAGCGCATCGCCGCGTCCCAGAAGGGCGCGTCGGTGGGATCGTCGGTGGTTGGCAGCGGAATGTCCGCGATCATCGGGGAACGGGCCTTCTATCGGTCAAGGTTGGCGGAGGTTTCGAGGCGCCGCGCGGCGGCGAGGCCGCCAATTTCCCGCAGCTCGCAGGCGATGGCGTTGACCACCGCCTCGTGTTCGGCCCCGTTCAGGGCGCGCTTGAGCGAGGCGATGATCCCCGCGCCCTTGCCCATCAGGGACTGGGCCACGGTCATGGCCCGGGGCAGCAGCTCATCGTGGGCGACCACCTCGTTCGCCAGGCCGATCTCCAGGGCCTGCGCCGCCCCCAGGCTCGCGCCGGACAGCAGGATGCGCCGGGCCGCCGTTCGCCCGACCAATCGGGGCAGCAGGTAGGTCGCCCCCATGCCCGGCATCAGGCCGAGCTTGGCGAAGGGAAAGCCGAAACTGGCCTGGTCGCTGGCGATGCGCAGATCGAAGGGCAAAAGCATGGTGGCGCCAATGCCCACCGCGGCGCCGTTCACCGCCGCGATCATCGGTTTGGGCGCCAGGGCCAACTCCTCGGCGAAGCCGCACAGGAACGGCTCCTCTCCCAGACGAAAGCCCGATCGACCCGTCTCACCTCCGGCGAAGGCCCGATCCGCTCCGGCGCAGAAGCCCCGCCCCGCCCCGGTGACCACCACGGCCCGCACCTTGGGATCGCCCCACAGCCCCCGCAGGGCCGTCACCAACTCGACCCCCATGTCGGGGGTATAGGCGTTCAGCCGTTCCGGCCGGGCCAGGGTGATGATCCCGACCTCGTCGCGAATGGTCTGCTCGATCGCCAGGAAACTCATCGGCGCTCACCCCTCATGATAGGGGCTCCAGCGTGGGGCCCGGCGCTCCAGAAAGGCCGCCTGACCCTCGGCGAAGTCGGGTCCGGCATTGTGCGCGCTGATCAGCGCCGAGGCGTGATCCAGGGCGGCCTCGAGGGGCGCCTCCAGCGAGCGCCAGATCGCCTGCTTGGTGCGGGCCATGGCCATGGGACTGTTCTGCTTGATGATCCCTGCGATCGACTGGGCGCGGGACATCAGATCCTCCGACGCAACCCGCTCGCTGATCAGCCCGATCCGCATGGCCTGGGCCGCGTCGATCCGCTCGCCGCCGCCCATCAGGGCCATGCGCATCACCGCCTCGAACGGGATCTTGCGGGTCAGGGCCACCGGCTCCAGCCCCGCCACCA
>JARLIP010000084.1 GCA_031291685.1 Caulobacteraceae bacterium
ACCGACCTGCCCACCGGCGATCCGCACGCCCTCCATGAAAGCCTGTTCGACAAGCTGCTCAAGCTTCCGTCCGAGACCCTCGTCTTCCCCGCCCATGACTACAAGGGCCGCGGCCACTCCACCATCGGCGCCGAGATCGCCGAAAATCCGCGCCTGCGACACACGGAGCGCGCGGCCTTCGTGGAGATGATGCGGCAGCTCAACCTGGCCGCCCCCACCCACCTGACCGAGGCCCTGCGCACCAACATGACCGGCGGCAAGTCCGTGGCCCAGCTGCTGGCGGAGGCCGCGGCCAAGGTCCCCTTCATGTCCCTGGCCGAACTCAAGGCGCGGATCGGCGGCAACAGCCGCGACCTGGTGATCCTCGACATCCGCGAGAAAGACGCCTTCGAGGCCGGCCATATCACCGGCGCCCGGCACCTGCCCCGGGGCCAGCTGGAACTGCGGGTCAACACCGAGCTGCCCGACCCCACCGTGCGGATCCTCACCTGCTGCGAGTTCGGCAAGATCTCCACCCTGGCCGCCGCCACCCTGCGTGACCTGGGCTTTCACGGCGCCGTCGCCCTGGACGGCGGCATGAAGGCCTGGCGCGAGGCGGGCTATCCCCTGGAGGCTTGAGGCGAACCTGCCCCGCTAATGCGCCGCCACCTTCGAGAACAGGTTCATGACCGCGACGCCGGCGATGATCAACGCCATGCCGATCATGGCGGGCGCATCCAGCCTCTGCCCCTGGAACAGCCAGGCGATCAGCGAGATGAGCACAATGCCGACGCCGGACCAGATCGCATAGGCGACGCCGGTCGGGATCGTCTTGAGGGTCAGGGACAGGAAATAGATCGACACTCCGTAGCCGACCAAGGTCGCGATGCTCCACACCGGCCGGGTGAAACCCTGAGACAGCTTCATTAATGAGGTCGCGGTGACCTCCGCGAGGATGGCGATAGCGAGGAGCAGGTACTTCATGGCCATCCGCTACCATTCCCGGGGTCACGGTGGAATTCGCGCGGATCTCAAGGGATCGGGAAACCCGCGTCCCCGCCGCTCTCATTTCCCCGGATGCGGGGATCGCTTGAGTTTTCCTTCTGATGATCTCCCACGCCGCATCCACGCCACCGCGTGGGCGCGATCATCGTAGGTCCGCCCCGAGAAATGGGTTAATTGCAAATCAGCCTCAGCCCTGGCGGAGCGTGAGATGCCGGCTTTGAATTTATCAGACGAGCAGATGCGCGGCGTGCTTAAGGCCCTCGAACAGGCCTTGTACAATCATGGCCAATGGGCCGAGGCGCTTTACGGCTCCCTGATCTGCCGGTTGCCGCCTGACGAGCGGGACATTAGCGGCGACGCTCACCGGCTATGCCGCTTTGGCCAGTGGTATTACACGGCCGGGGTCGCCATGCTCGAACGTCATGCCGGCTTCAAGGAAGTCGGCGTGGAGCATGAGCGCATGCATCGATATGCGGCGCATCTTCTGCGGGCGACGATGGATGGCGTGCCCATATCGATTCATGACTACGAGCGGTTCGTATCGACCTTGAAGCGCCTGCGTCTTGAATTCGAGACCCTTCAGCACGAGTTCTCCGAGGCGCTCTACAACCTTGATCCGCTGACGGGAGCGCAGAACCGTATCGGGATGCTCACCAAGCTTCGTGAGGAACGCGAACTGGTGTCGCGCGGGGTGCATGGGTGCGTCGTGGCGATGATGGACCTGGATCTATTCAAGACCGTCAACGATCAGTATGGGCACGGCATTGGAGACCGAGTCCTGACTGATTTCATCCACTATATTATGGCGCACCTGCGGCCCTACGACAAAGTATTCCGCTATGGCGGCGATGAGTTTCTGATCTGCCTGCCGAACGCTGGCGCTGACTGGGATCGAGAGGTCATTGATCGGTTACGTGAGGAGCTTTCTTCGCTACCCTTCACGTCGGATGCGAAGGAGCCGTTTTATGCCACGGTCTCCTTCGGCATTACGTCTCTGGACCCCACGATTTCCGTGGAACAGTCCATCGACCGCGCCGACCGGGCCCTCTACGTCGCCAAGGCGAAGGGGCGAAACCGCGCCATCGTGTGGGACCCGTCGATGGGTGTGCGCAATGGTGAATCCTGAGCGCTCGCCTGAGAGATTGGCCCAGACGCTGGAAGGGTGACAGACGGAAAGGGGCGCCAGCCCCACCGCCCGTCACGCTCTACGCTCTACGCCCTTCGCGCGCCCTACCCCGCCTGCGCCACCGGGTTCAGCTGAAGCTTCTGCTCCATCTTGGCGGCCAGTTTGCGGTCGTCGTGGCCCCAGGGGTGGAAGCCCGGCAGATAGAAGGACAGATACGGCAAGAACACCTGGCTGATCAGGCCCGGCCTGAACAGCAAAAAGCCCGCCAGGCGCCGCCAGGTCTTGGGGGTGTCGATGCCATCCTGTTGGAACAGCAGATGCAGGTCGCGCACCCGTTCCCTGGTGAAATCCCGGGTGACCTGGGCCATCACAGCCACGCGGAACAGCCAGCGCTTGAAGGGCGACAGGTCGCGGGTCACGTACATGAAGGTGTCGAAGGCCACGCCCTTGTGCTCGATCTCCTCGATGCTGTGCCATTGCCACAGGCGCGCGATATCCGGCGGACAGTCCTTGAAATGGCGCTCGTCCTTCAGCCAGGCGTGGGCCAGCATGGCGGTGAAGTGCTCCAGCGCCGCGGTCGCGGCCAGATGCACCTCGGGCTCAAGATCCTTGGTCTGGCGGATGTCCTCGCGGATCAGGGCGTCGATCTGGCGCACCTCATAGCCCGCGTCCGAAACCTGCCTGTTGAAGGCCATGTGCTCGCGGGAGTGATAGGCCTCCTGCTGTGCGAAATCCTCCACCTGGCCGCGAAGCGGCTGCGGCAGATCATTCAGAAAGTGGCGAACGCTCTGCACGAAATAGGCCTCGCCCTGGGGGAAGGTCAGGGACAGGGCGTTGAAGAAGTTGGTCGCGATCGGGTCGCCGCCATGCCACCAGCGGGCGTTCTTGACGCCGCGTCCGAAAGCGATATCGCGGGGTTTGATCTTCAGGTCAGAGGGGGCGGTCGGCGTGCTCATGGCAGGCTCCAGAGGGGTTGCAGACCAGAGATCGCCGACAAAAACGGTAGCGTCAACTACTAAATGACGCTGGCGTCACTTTCGTTTCCCAGTGCTTCGTTTCCCAGTCCCTCGCTTCCAAGTCCCTCGCTTCCAAGCACCGCCACGCTGGCCCTCAGGCGGGGCGCCGCGAAGTCGAGGAAGCTGCGCATCTTCAGTGGCATCATCCCCCGGCTGGCGTGGACGAGATTGATCGGCATCGGATCAGGCTCGAACTCGGGCAAGATGATCCGCAGCGCCCCGCGCCGGACCGCGTCCGCCGCATGATAGTGCAGCACCCGGGTCACCCCCACCCCCGCGACCGCCGCATCCACCGCCGCCTCGGCCGTGGTCACCGTCAGGCGCGGCCGGATCGGCGCGCTCAGCCCCCCGTTCGCCCCAATCATCTCGAAGCTGACGAAGGGCAGACGTTCAAGATCCTTCGGTGCTTTCGGCGCCCCGTGGGCCGCCAGCAGCGCCGGGCTCGCGCAGACCACCATCCGCATCGCGCCCACCGCGGTGGCCACCATCCCGCTGTCCGGCAGGGCGCCGATCCGCACCGCCATATCGATGTGGTCATCCACCAGGTGCGCGTTACGATCGGACAGCGCCAGACGCACGTCGATCTGCGCGAACCTGGCCAGGAACTCGGTCACCACCGGCAGCACGTGCAGACGGCCGAACAGGATCGGGGCGGTCAGCACCAACTCGCCCTTGGGCGCGGTGAACTCCCCCGCCGCCGCGCGCTCGGCCTCCTCGACCTGTTCGAGAATGCGCCGGGCCGCCGCCACATAGGCCACGCCCGCCTCGGTCAGGCTCAGCCTGCGGGTGGTGCGGACCAGAAGCTTCGCCCCCAGCAACGCCTCCAGATCGGTGATCTTGCGGCTCAGGGTTGGCAGGGGCACGCGCAACTGCCGGCTCGCCGCCGACAGGCTGCCCCGTTCAACCACCCGCAGCAGCAACGACATCGCCTCGAACCGATCCATGATTCTTCCATATTTCGGTATAATGGTTCTCGATATTAGATGATTATTCTATCTGACGGAAACATTCATTTCTCTCCTCACGGAGCCGATCACGGCGCCCGCCCTGAAGGAGAAACCCCATGTCCCGCATCGCCATCCCGACCCGCGACGAAGCCCCCGAAGCCTCTCAGGCGATCCTCACCGCCGTCCACGCCCAGCTCGGCGTCGTGCCCAACCTGTTCCGGCTGATCGCCACCAGCCCCACGGCCCTCACCGCCTATGTGGGCTTCAACGGCGCCCTGACCAAGGCCCTGGACGTCAAGACCCGCGAGCGGATCGCCATCGCCGTGGCCCAGGTCAACGGCTGCGACTATTGCCTGTCGGCCCACACCTATCTGGGCCTCAACCTGGCCAAGCTCAGCCCTGAGGAAATCGCCCTCAACCGCAAGGGCGCCTCCAGCGATCCCCGCGCCGACGCCGCCGTCCGCTTCGCCGCCAAGGTGGCCGAACAGCGCGGCCATGTGAGCGACACCGACCTCGGCGCCGTCCGCCTGGCCGGCTTCACCGACGCCCAGATCGTCGAGATCGTCGCCCTGGTGGCCGAGAACGTCTTCACCAACTTCCTCAATGAGGTCGCCCAGACCGACATCGACTTCCCGGTGGTGTCCGCCGCCCAGGCCGCCTGACGCTCAATCGGGCCGGGGGAGCGTCCCCGGCCCGCCGCCGTTCATCGAGGAGACCAGCCATGCCCTATGGATTTCTCGACATCGCCATCACCCCCAGCGTCCGCGCCGCCCAGGCGGCCATGGGCGCGGAGGGCCTCTGGACCCATTTCCAGGGCGAGCGCCTGTTCGATCGCTTCACCGAAAGCGAAGCCCAGTTCATCGCCGAACGCGACAGCTTCTACATGGCCAGCGCGTCCGAGACCGGCTGGCCCTATGTCCAGCATCGCGGCGGACCGGCGGGGTTCCTGAAGCTGATCGACGATCGCACCCTGGCCTTCGCCGACTATCGCGGCAACCGCCAGTATCTCAGCCTCGGCAACCTCACCGCCGACGGTCGCGTCGCCCTGATCCTGATGGACTATGCCGGGCGCCGCCGCCTGAAGATCTACGCCCGGGCCGAGCCCGTCGCCCTGGACGCCGATCCCATCCTGGCCGGACAGGTCGCCGACCCCGGCTACAGGGGCAAGCCCGAGCGGATCCTGCGACTGCATCTTGAGGCCTTCGACTGGAACTGCCCGCAACACATCACCCCGCGCTTCACCGAAGCCGAGGTCGAGGCCGCGGTTCAGCCCCTGCGCGACCAGCTGACCGCCCTTCAGGCCGAAAACCAGGCCCTGCGAGCCCGCCTCGCCGCGCAAGGCGACTGACGCGCCCGCCCCTTATGCCATGGCGTTCACGCATCCGGGCGGGCGTTCATCTTTCCCTTCTCCCGTGGGGAGAAGGAGGGGCCCATTTCGCGGAAATGGGAGGATGAGGGGGTAAGGTCTCTCGGATCTATCCTGAACCGTCCCTAACCCCTCACCTTCCCACGCCTGCGGCGCGGGCCCCTTCCTCTCCCTATGGGAGAGGAGACACATGACCCGGCCTAAATCCTGCGAATGGCCCCTCCCCTTACGCGGCGCGCTGAACGCCCTGCGCCTCATCGAGGCCAAGGGCGCGCAGGGCGGCGGGGCGGGCCTTGCAGCGTGCGACGTAGGCGTCGAGCAGATCGCTGGGCGGGAAGGCCTTGCGTGCGAAATTGATCGCGCTGCCCACCAGCAGATCCGCCCCCGAGAAGGTCTCCCCCAGCAGCCAGAGGCTCTTGGCCAGGGCGCCTTCAAGCCGCTTGACCGCCGCGTCATAGGCCCGCTGCTTCATCGGCGCTCCCGCCAGCTCGCCGCCCATGCTGGCGAACATGGCCGGCTCCATGCCTGCGGAGTACCAGGCCAGCCAGGTCAGATAGGCTCCGCGCAGCGGATCGCCCACAATCGGGCCAAGCCCCGCCTCGGGAAAGGCGTCGGTCAGATAGAGGACGATCGCCACCGATTCCGCCACCAGCACGCCATCATGCTCGATGGCCGGAACCTGCTTGTCCGGATGGGGATTGACCGGGTCGGGCGCGCCCGCGCCGGTCATGGGCCGAAAGATCGAGACGGGCCGGATCTCATAGGGCCCGCCCAGTTCCTCCAGCAGCCAGACGATCCGCGAGGAGCGGGACTGGGGGGCGTGATAGAGCGTGATCATGATGGTGTTTCCTCTCAATGCCGGCGTCCCAAGGGCGGGCTCCGCGCAACGCCACGCCTTGTAAGCCGGCCCTGCTGACAGCATCCTGTCAGCAGGAGAAGCCACCATGCGCCGCGCCGACCGCCTGTTTCAGATCATCCAGATTCTCCGCCGCTCCCACCGCCCCGTCACCGCCGACCAGCTCGCGGCGGAACTGGAGACCTCCAAGCGGACCATCTATCGCGACATCGCCGACCTGATCGGCCAGCGGGTTCCCATTCGTGGCGAGGCGGGACTGGGCTACGTCCTCAGCGGCGATTTCGACATGCCGCCCCTGATGCTCACCCCCGATGAAATCGAGGCCGCCGTGCTCGGGGCCCAATGGGTGGCGGAGCGAGGCGATCCGGTGCTCGCCGGCGCCGCCCGCGACCTGATCGCCAAGATCGCCGCCGCCGTGCCCGAACGCCTGCGCCCCTATATCGCCGAGCCAGCCACGCGCGCCGCGCGCGGACGGGTTGTGGCCCCCGACGGCATCGATATCGCCCGCACCCGCGCTTGGATCCACAGCGGCCGCAAGATCCGAATCACCTATCGGGACGAACAGGGAGCGACCAGCCAGCGCACCCTGTGGCCGGTGATCGTCGGCTATTTCGAGACCCTGCGTATGCTCGCCGCCTGGTGCGAACTGCGCCAGGACTTCCGCCACTTCCGCACCGACCGCATCACCGACGCCGAGTTCCTCGACGAACGCCACGGCTGCCGCCCTGGAGACCTCAGAACCCGCTGGAAACAGACCCTGCCCCGGAAACGCGCCGGCCAAGCTCCGTAAGACGGCGAACGATCACCCCAACTCGCTGACCGGCTCGACGGCGCCCGGCGTCACCGCCCGGGCCGCCGCCCTCGCCTCCGCGCGTTTCCTGGGACGGCGCATCACCATCACCGCCAGGGCCATGGGAATGAACAGCGCCCCGCTGACCTCGAAGGCCGGCGCGAAGGTGCCGAACTGGTCGGCCACAAGGCCGGCGCCGGCGGGACCCAGGGACGACAGGGCCGTCATCAGCCACACCAGCGACAGCACGGCGCTGCCGGTCCGAGGCCCGAAATAATCCAGCAGCAGCACGGTGATCGACAGATAGGCCGCCCCCCAGCCGACCCCGAAACAGACCGCGAAAGCATAGGCCAAGGGCTGGGAATGGGCGAAGGCCAGAAGCGCGAACCCCACCCCCTGGAGGCACAGGCCGCCGGCCAGGACCAGCCTCTGATCGATCCAGCCGCCGATCAGCCCCGCCCCGCCCTTGGCCAGGGTCGCCATCAGGGCCTGGAGGCTCAGCATCAGGGCGCCAAACGCGGTGGGCAGGCCCAGCTTGGCGAAATGGATCACCCCGGCGCTGTGCAGGATGGTCACGCAAGCCTCGGTCAGCACCATCGAAAAGGCCAGGATGGCGAACTGCGGCGTAAACACCGCGTCTCGGTATTTCCAATCAGGGCCGCCCCCGGCCGCCCCGCCCGCGTCCTCCGCCGCCTCGGGCGACGCCGGCGCCTGGTCGCGGATCAACAACAGGCGCAGCAGCCCCAGCAGCGCGGCGCAGACCGCCAGCACCAGCCAATAGACCCGCCAGCCCGCGGCCCCGATAATCGCCTGGGCCAGGGGCGGTCCGGCCACTCCGCCAAAGGCGCCGGACATCAGATAGATGCCGATGATCCGCCCGCTGCCCGCCCCCGGAAACCAGCGCGCCAGCAGATAGACCCCAAGGATGTTGGCGCTCAGGGAAAAGCCCACCCCCAACAGCCCCGCCGCCACCAGGAACTGAACCAGCCCCTCGGTGAAGCTCGCCACCAGGAAGCCGGTGGCGAACAACAGCCCGCCCAGGAACATGGTCCCCCGGGCGCCGATCACGTTCACCAGCGCCATGGGCACGAGGCTGGACAGGCAGCAGGCCAGGCCGAGGACTGAAAAACTTCCCCCCGCCTGGGTCTGCGACCAATGCAGATCCCGGATCATCGGATAGAGCGCCACGCCCATCGAGGAGAAGGTCGTTCCGAAGATAAAGAAAAACATCAAGGATACCGCGATCAGGACGAACCACTTGCGATGCATGTTCCCACTCCATCAACCGTATAACGCCCTGATCGCGGACACCTGGCCTGCGCCAGGCGAAGCGCCATCCGTCAGAATGAATACTTCGCCGTCAGCACCACCTGGCGCGGCGCGATATACTGATTGCTGGTCTGGCCGCTGCCATAGGGATCGGTGAACCGACCGCTGATCCCGACCTCATCCGTCACGTTGGTCACGGCCAGGGTGAAGTGCAGCCGATCGACCGGCGGCTTGTAGTCGACATACATGTTGAGGACGCCGTAGGCCTTGACCTTGTCCAGGGCCGATTCATTGAACACGCGATAGATGAAGCTGCCGCGATAGACATATTCGATGCTCGGCGTGATCACGCTCTGACCGATATTCAGCGTGTAGCCAACATTCACCGACCCGGACAGATGGGGCAGTTTCGGCGGCTCATTGCCCTTGGTGTCCCTGATCGCCGCAGCCACGGCCGCGATCGTCCCCGGATCGAAATCCCCGGCGCCCGGATGGGCCGCTTCATAGGCGTGGCGCGCGGTGGAGGCGGATTGTGCGTCCAGCACGTAGTAGGTGTCGTCAAAGCTGCCGCCCAGGGCCGTCAGATTGCCGGTGACCCGCAGACGCTTGTCAAAGCCCAGCCAGGAGCCCTCGAACTCGCCGCCCCAGATCGTGGTCTTTGGAATATTGGCGGTGCCGTCCTGATAGGGCACCGGGTCCGAGGAAAGATACTGCATGTTGTTGTATTTGGAATAGAAGGCCGCGACATTGAGCCTGAGCGTGTGATCGAGGAACTCGTTCTTCGCCCCCACTTCATAGGAGTCCACGGTCTCGGTCTTGAAGTCCTGCTTCACGACCACGGCATAGCCGTTATAGGCGTTGTTGATGCCGCCCGGCTTGTAGCCCCGGGTCCAGGACGCATAGATCAGGTTGTTGGGCGTCAGATCGTATTCGACCGCGGCCTTGCCGGTCCAAGTCCCCGCCGAATATTTCGGCACCGAGGCCAGGGACGAGTAGTAGAAACTCGCCTGCCCCGTATATTTGTCATAGTTATACCGGGCGCCGCCCGTCAACCGCAGCTTGTCCGACAGATGATAGGTCAACTGGAAGAATGGCGAGACCGACTCCCGCGAAATGACCGAATATTCCTCATATCCGACATTGGCCGGCGACGGTCCCGTCACGGGCGGAATATAGAAATTTGACGGCTGCGTCCCGGAGCCGCGGAATTCGGCGATATACTGGTCCTGCTTGCTGCTGATGTAGAAAACCCCGGCGATCCAGTCCAGCGGCCCGCCCGGCTTGGACACTAGGTCCAATTCCTGGGTCCAGGACTTGGAATGGGAGGTCCATTTGGCCTGTGCGTCATAATAGCCGAGAATTTTTGAATCCAGACGATCGTCATCGACCGTCTGGTTGTTGGTCATCTCCTGATACCCGGTCACGGACTTGACCGTCATATAGGGCAAGTCCCATTGCAGGGCCGCGCTATAGATCTGGTAGTACATGCTCAGCTTGCCGGGCAGATCCTGTTCGACCTGACGCGGATTTGGATTCGGATCCAGGATGTTCTTCTGCTCGGCGCCGTTGTGGTTTTCGCTGTAGTAGCGCGCGGTCAGGGTGGCGGAGAAGTTGTCGACCGGCTTCCACAGAACCGACAGCTTGCTGTTGGTGTCGTTGGCGTCGTCCAGGTCGTAGTTCGGATAGTCCAGGTTCTTAGCGAAGCCGCTGTGCTGGTTGTGCTGCACCACCCCGCGAATGGCCAGGGTGTCGCTCACCGGCACATTCAGGTCCAGGACCTCCTGGTTGAGGTCATAGTTCCCGCCGCTCACCTCCACATCGCCGCCGAACTCGCCCAGTTTCGGCTGCTTTGAAACGATGCTGATCGCCCCGCCCGTGGAGGACTGGCCAAACAGCGTGCCCTGCGGCCCGCGCAAGACTTCCACCCGGTCCACATCCAGGAACCCCTGGGTCACGCCCAGGGCGGTCGGGATGTAGATTCCGTCGACAAACACCGAGACGCCAGGCTGGGTATAGAGGTTCTGCGGCGTTTCCGAACCAATGCCCCGGATGGAGATCATCAGCTCCGAGCCGGAACTCTTCTCCGCCAGGAGCCCTGGAACATAGCCGTTCAGGCCGCTGACATTGACCATATTGGCCTTGTTGAGGATGTCGCCGGAGACCGCGCTGACGGGAACCGCCTCGTGCTGAAGATTGACGCTGCGCCGCTGCGCCGTGACGATCACGGTTTCCAGCTGGCTGGCGTCGGCGGCGCTGGCGGCCGACACGGCGGCGGTTTGCTCCGCGGCGGACGCGGCCTGCGCCCCGGTAAATCCGATCGCCGCGATCGAAGACAAAAGCAGTGTTCCGCGCAAATTGCGATCTCTCGACATATTGACCCCCAGAAAGACGTCGCACTGATATCCGTGCCTTTAACTGGAGCCGAGATTGCCGAGCCCAGGGGGAAGCGTCTTGTTCCTGTGCGTAGAAAAAGCGACGGGAACGGTCGAAAAAGATGCTTTTAAAGAGAGATAAAATGGGATCAGATCGCCACAATAAAGACGAACACCCTCATTTCGCCACCACCTATTCATGGTACGCCGTATTGAAAGCAATGAACTCGCGCTTTATGAACGCATTTAGCGAGTCTCTCATGCAAATATTATTTCAATATATCAAGAAGTTACCTATATCCATCCATATTTATCTGATCCCTGACAGTTTTTAGGCCGCGAACAGCGCCTTTTTCAACACGCCGTGCACGCCCCAATTGCCGTCCACCACCTGGGTTATGCTGAAATCCACCGCCACGGACATCAGCGAGACCGCCTCGTCCTCCGACAGACCTTTGGCCGTCATCAGGAAACGGCGCATCTTGCGCACCGCATCGCGCATCGCGGTGTCGAGGGAGGATTTCTTGTAGATCTCGCTCTGAGCGGTCTGACCCAGTTCGGCGAGATAGTTTGAGCAGCTGAACCCGTGAACCACCCACTCGTCCGGGGTCTCCAGCAGGGGATAGTTCAGGTCCGCGAAGGGTTTGCCGGCGTGATCGGCCTTCTTGTGCAGGATGATCTGGAACACACCCGTCATCGAGCAATCGATCGCCGTTCCGCTGACCTCCCCATCCCCCTGGGCGGCGTGGGGATCGCCGACGGACAGCAGCCCCCCGGGCACGCTCACCGGCAGATAGACCGTGGAGCCCTTGCCCATGCGGCGGTTGTCGATATTGCCCCCGAAATAGGACGGCGGCGTCGAATCTACGAGATCGGCCTCCCGGGGCGCCAGGGCGACGATGCCGAAATGCGGCCGCACCGGCGCCCGCACGCCCTTCAGGACCTCGTGGGTCTTAGTGATCTTGGAATGGTCCACCACCACCCCGGGATAGTCGATGGTGGAATGAACCACCCCGTCCGGATCGGTCTGAGGCGTCCAGCGATAGCTGTAGATCGCAGTGGCGTAGTCCATTTCCGCCGAGCAATCGATCTCATAGACCGTGACCACTTCCCGGGGCCGGGGCTCGGTCATCATGTCCTTGTTGTGGAACCCCCACCATGAGGCCGTGTTGACGCCAAAGGCGCGATCCGCATAGAGCGCGTTGGCCGACGGCCGGGCGCGGACATCCAGGATGCGCAGCTCGATCACATCGCCGGGCTCGGCGCCCTTGACCGCCACCGGCCCTGTGCAGATGTGCACGCCAAAGCCCTCGCCCTGGCCGCGGCCATAGATGTTGGCCCCCATGGGACCCGCGCCGCGCCGGGCGACGTTCTTGCTCTCAGTGGTCCAGTGATAGACGCTCTCGGCGCCGGAATCCCCCTTGATCATCCGCTCGTAGTCGTCGCCGCAATGGTGCGACAGGGTTTCCATGGTCACATAGTCGCCGGACTCCACCTCCAGGGTGGGCTGCAAGGCGTGGCTGAAATATCCCCAGTGCACGGTCTTCTCGGAGGCCGGCAGGTGATGATGCCGAAAGCCGTTGACCGTGCGCGGGTGCGCCATCGCCCGCTCGATCGGATAGGGTCCATCGTCGCCGATCGCGCGGACCTGGAAGGATTGGGCGGGCCCGCTCTCATTGCGCGTGAGCTTCTTGTAGGTGTCGTGGGTGATGTCGGGCCAGCCGCGGCTCATGGTGTCCAACAGGTCCTGCGACGCCCGCCCGCCCACTTCGGCGCGATAGCTGCGGGGCGACATGCCGTACTGTTCGCGGAACACCCGGCTGAAATGCGCCGCCTCGCTGAACCCCCAACGGAAGCAGATGTCGGTGATGCTCAGGTGCATATAGAGCGGATTGGCCAGGTCCGACCGGCACCGCTCCAGGCGCCGCTGCTTCAGGTAGCGTCCGAAGCTGTCATTGACGCCCTCGAACAGCTTTTGCAGATAGCGGACCGAGACCCCGGCCAGATCCGCGATCTGGGCCAGGTTAAGCTCAGGATCGTTCAGCCGCGCCTCGATCAGTTGCGAGACACGATAGAGCGTCGCGGTCTGGCCGCTGGTGGCCGCCAGGGCCGGGGTGTTGTCACGCTCCCCGGCCAGGCTCGCCGCCAGAAACTCCGGCAGGGCGATGTCGATCGATTGCAACTGATCCGCGGTCAGGTCGTCGATCGCATCGGCCACGGACCCCAGCAGCCCCGACAGCACGTGTCCCATCCCCGTGCGGCCGGACAGCCGGCCCGCCCGGGGCAAAAGCGGCGTGGCCAGCCTGGTTTGCAGGGGCTCGCGCGGAACACGGACCAGCAACTGGCGAAAGGCGCCGGCCATCGCGATCTCCGCGACCGCGCCGTTCGGGGCATAGATGACATCGCCGGGGAGGATGCGGGTCGAGCCCGCGTCATTGGTCAGGGTCGCGGCGCCTTCCATATGCAGGACCACGACCATGCCCCCGGGCTTGCCGCCCTTGAGGGACCAACTCTGGGAACCGGACGCAACCCGCCCGAACAGAAAGCCCTGACGCGAGGTGGCGCAGGACATCGTGCCATAGAGATCAGCGCCGGCGCCGTTGTCCTTCACGCTCAACTGAAACTGGCTCAGCGTCTCCCGCCAGGCCGCCAGACGGGGCTGGCCTGGATAGGCCTCGGTCGTAAAGTGAGAGCTATTCATCATAGACCGATATCGTGGCGCATAGCGGCTCTATTCCCGTAGAAGTTATATTGACCGCCGCCGCCTAACCCGAAGTCGTTTCTCGTAGGCGGAGCGGACACGGTCAGCCAAGCTGGAACTCAACAATACTGAGCGCACATCTATCGCACGAATATGCCGCATCACCTCAAGACCGGCGATGAGACGCAGTCGCAGTTCAAGACGGTCTATTTATTGAGCTGAATACCAGCCCCCTGCGCATGAACTCAGCGCCACCTTGAGGCGGCGTCGCCGGTTGGTTTCCACGCTTTCGAACCTGCGCCACGCCTGCGAACCGGGGAATGGGCGTGGCTGATCAAGACACCCGTGAGCGCGCGGCCCTACAAATCGAGACTAGGCTTCGGGAACGGCGAACCCGCCTTCGAAGCGCGATGCGGCAACGGGAACAGAGCATGATGGGCGCGATTTTCTCCGACGAATTCTTCGCGGCGATGGAAGCATCGACCAGGGACGTCAACGCCGCCATGACCCTGCCGCCGGCCTGCTA
>JARLIP010000085.1 GCA_031291685.1 Caulobacteraceae bacterium
CCGCCAGGGTCCAGGGCCGCACCCAGCGGGCCCAGGCCGCGTCGATCCGGCCCTCGATCAGCCCGGCCGCGGCCAGGGAGAAGACCACCGACAGGCCCACATAGCCCGCATAGAGAAACGGCGGGTGGATGGCCAGGAACGGGTCCTGCAACACCGGATTGAGGGAGGCGCCCTCCACCGGCGGATTGGCTAGGCGCAGCAGGGGATTGGACGCCAGGACGGTGTAGCCGAGGAACAACAGGCCAAGCCCCCCCTGGACCGCGACGGTGGTGGCCTTGAGCCGGGCGGGCAGGCCGCCCCCCAGGGCGATGGCGGCGCCGAACCCGGTCAGGGCCAGGCACCACAGCAGCATCGAGCCCTCGTGGCTGCCCCAGACCCCGGACACCTTGTAGAGCATCGGCTTGGCGGTGTGGGAATTGGCCGCCACATTGGCCACCGAGAAGTCGGAGGTGACGAAGGCGATCATCAGGCAGGCGAAGGCGAAGGCCGTGGCCAGGAAGGCCGCGACCGCCGCGCCCTCGCCGGCGCCCGAAATGGCGGGGGAATTGCGCAGGCGCCCAGTGATCGACAGGCCCACCTGGGCCAGGGACAGGGCCAGGGCCAGGATCAGGGCGAAAGAACCGAACTCCGCGTTCATTGCCCCCCCGCCGCCCCGCCGCCGGCCTGGTCGCCGCGCCATTCGCCGGAGGCCTTCAGGGCCCGGGTGACTTCCTTGGGCATGTAGCGCTCGTCATGCTTGGCCAGGACCTCGCTGGCCTGGAACACGCCATCGGGACGATAGGCGCCCTTGGTCACCACCCCCTGGCCCTCGCGGAACAGGTCCGGCAGGTCTCCGCGATAGCTGACCCGGCTCTGGGCCGCATGGTCGGCGATGACGAACTCCACCGTGCCGTCGGCGCGCTTGTCGACGCTGCCCTTGGCCACCAGCCCGCCCAGCTCGATCCCCCGGCCCGCCGGCACATGGGCGTGCTGGGCCTGGGAGGGGGAATAGAAGAACGAGACGGAATCGCCCATGGCGTAGAAGGCCAGGCCCGCGGCGCCCGCCAGGATCGGGGCGGCCACGGCCACGGCGACGAGACGGCGGCGCGCCTTGCGAGACTTGGGAAGAAAATTCATGATCTGACCGGCCCCGAGAGCCGCCCTGTTCCTGGCGCTGGAGAATAGTCCCGGGTGCTAGAGCAAAATAGGGCCGCGTCGATGATGCAGATCATTGTCTGGCCGCCGCCTCCACCGTCGCCAGGTCGGCGGGCCGGCTCTTGAACAGGTCCCGGGCCTTGGCCAGGGCCGCGTCCTTACGGGCGGCGTCCCCCAGCACGGTGTAGGAGCGCACCAGCCGCGCCCAGCCGGCGGGATCGTCGGGGTTGGCGGCGAGGCGAGCGGCGAGGCTGTCGACCATGCGGCGGATGAAGGCCTGCTGATCGCCGCCGCCGGCCTGGGCGGGGGCGTTGGCCTGGATCTCCTGCGCAACCGGCAGGGCGCGGGTGGGCTCGACCACGGCGATCTCCTGGCCCAGGGCCTCGCGCCGGGGATCGTCCGGCCTGAGGTCCGCGAACAAAGCCTTCCATCCGGCCAGGCCCGCATCGACCTGACCGGCGGCGATGCTCGAGCGGGCCAGGAAATAGCGGGGAGTGGGCAGGCTCGGGTCCAGGGCCTGGGCGTGGGCGAAGGCGTCCTTGGCCGCATCGGGCAGGTCGCCATTGGTCTGGCCACCATTGGTCTGGTCTGCGGCGAGCATCTCGCCATAGAGCGCCCAAAGGTCCGCCCGCTTGGGGGCCAGGGCGATGGCCTTTTGCAGATGGCGCTCGGCGGTGAAACTGTCCCCGGAAGCGGCCTCGGCCCGGGCCAGATAGGTCAGGACCGTGGGATCGGTGGGCCGTTCAGCGGCGATCACCTGAAGCACCGCGGCCATGCGCGGGGCGTCCAGATTGCCGGGATCGGTGTTGCGCCAAGCCGCGACCCGGCGCTTGAAAGGTTGATCGGGCATCTGTGGTGAGCCGACGGCCAGGTAGAGCCCCAGGGCCGCCAGGGGAGCCAGGGCGGCGACGATCAGGACAACCCGCCGCCCGCCGGGCTTGGCCGGCGCCTCTGGGGCGCGATCGGCGGCGGCGAGCAGCCGCCGGGCGGCCTCGGCCTGGGCGGCGCGATGCTCCTGAGGGGGCAGCAGCCCCCGGGCGGCCAGATCATCGACCTCGTTCAGCTGGCGACGATAGACGGCCAGGGCCGGGTCCTCCGGCGCGCCACCGGCCAGCCGCGCGCCGCGCGCCGCGCTTTTGTGCATCACCCCCGCGGTGGCGGCCGACAAAAGAGCGGCGGCGATCCACAAAACGACCATGGGGCCGCTTATCCTAAATCCGGGCGCCACGCGAGAGTGAGCAATGGTCGCGGAGCAACCCAGGTATGGCGGTCAGGCCGCCGCGCGGCGGCGCACCAGTTGGGCGGCCTTGTCGCCCTTGGCCACGCCGATCAACTGAGCGGCGGCCTCCAGATAGCGCCGCACCCGATCCATATTCTCCACTTCGTCCCCGCGACGCATTTCGAGCAGGTCTTCCACATACTGGTCCAGCCGCTCGTCCAGGCGCTCGCCCGCCTTGGCCCGAGCCGAACCGTAGCCAGACTGGTTGGCGCCAGCCCGGGATTGTTCATAGAAGGCCAGCAGGCTCTCCGCCCGGCGCAGCATCATGGGCTGGGGATCCTCGGTAAGCTTGGGAAAGCCCCGCAGGCCCTTGCCGAACTTGACCAGCAACAGCGGCAGGGCCTTGTCCACCGCCTTGTCGATCTGGGCCAACCGGGTCTCGGCCAATTGCGCCAGGCTCTGCTTCTGCCTGGCGACCCGCGCGCCCCATAGCCCATCACGGCTGAGTTCCAGGGACCCTTCGAATTCGGCGATCTCCAGGGAGGCCGTATGCAGATTGGCCGCCGCCGCCATGCCGCCCGCACGCCCCCCGTCCAGATCGAAGTTACGGAACTGGTTCAGGCGTTGGTCGATATCGTCCATGAAATATTCGCCGAACCGGGCCACCTCCGAACCCGCCGCGAAGCGATCGGTGGGCCGGTCCATGATCGCCGAGATCAGGTGCAGCACCTTCCAGGGCTCGCCCATGTGGGCGCACAGAATATCCAGCAGACGCGGGCCATCGTCTTCCGCAACGTCCACCGCGTCCTTGTAGGCGATGCGGATCGCCACCGCTCGCTCATTGGTCAGCCGACCCAGCCAGTCGGGCAAATGGTTCAAGGCGCCCCGGGCCAGGGGCGTCAGATCGAGATAATGCAGGAACTTCTCAACGCCATCGGCCTCGGCCCCCTCCAGCAACGCGCGGGCCGCGGCGAAGGCCGGGGTGTCGTTACGCAGGCCCCGGGCGGCGATCCGGCAGAGATTGTCGAAGACGCCCGCGGCGTAGATGCGGTCTTCCTCGTCCTCCAGCGGGCCGATCGCCTCGGCGGCGCGGATGCCCGCGGGAGTCGTCTCGCGCAGGGCCTGGCACAGCAACGTCAGAACCTTGGAGGAAAAGCGCGGATAGGGTCCCCCGTGGTTTTTGCACAGGGGCGCCAGGGGCGCGAAGATCAGGCTGCGCAGGCGCCGCTCCACCGCCTCCCGGGCCACCAGGGCGTGGACCGCGGCCATTGGGCCGCCCCGCTCGACCTCGCCGGACAGGGCGCTTTCGAGGCTGGCGACAGCCGAATCCGGGGCCGAACTGAATATCGACCGCAGAATAGTGGTCTGGCTATCCGAGAGGTTCGACATGGATATGGTGGCGTCCCGACTCTTGCGCCCATAGCTTGATCAACGGGGGTTAAGGTTTCCCCAAGCCCAGACCCCCCGAAAATACATCCATTGAGAGAATAATTCCGTGAAACGACTAAAAATATTGTTCTTGGTCGCTCGCCAATTCCGCGAAACCCAATTTAGGTCATTGGCGGTCTAAGCCTCGGCCCGCGGCAAATTGACCACCACCTTCAGGCCGCCCAGGACGGCCTGGTCCAGGCTGATCGAGCCGCCATAGACCCGCGCCAACTCATCAACGATCGACAGGCCAAGACCCGAACCCGGCGCGGTCTCGTCCAGCCGCTCGCCACGCTTGAGCACCGCCGCCCGGTCGGCCTGGGACAGGCCGGGGCCATTGTCCTCCACCGTGATGCTCATCCGGTCCGGCCCGATCGCCTCGGCGATGGCCCGCACCCGTCCGCCGCCGTATTTGCAGGCGTTCTCCAGGACGTTGCCGACGATCTCCAGCAGGTCCTGCCGCTCTCCCGGAAACACCAGGTCCTCGGGCGCCCGCCAATCGATCTCGACCCCTCGGTCCTCGAAGATCCGCTCCAGGGTGACGGCCAGTTCGTCCATCACCGGCTCCAGGGGGGTGCGCTCGCGGTTGCCCTGGGTGCGGGCCGCGGCGCGGGCCCGGCGCAGGTGGTGATCCACCTGTTCGCGCATCAGCTGGGTCTGGCGGGTGACCAGTTGCGCCAGGGATCCCTTGTCCTGATCGGCCTCGGCCATCATCACCGAGATCGGGGTCTTCAGAGCGTGGGCCAGGTTGCCCACGTGGGTTCTCTGGCGCTCCACCACTTCCTGGTCGTGGGCCACCAGGGCGTTCAGCTCCTCGGCCAGGGGTTGCAGTTCGCTGGGATAGGTCCCGCCGACCCTTTCGGCCTTGCCCTGGCGCACGAAGGCCACTTCCCGCTGCAGGTCGAACAGGGGTTGCAGGCCCACCCGCACCTGGATCAGCACCACCAGCAAAAGCCCGGCGCCCAGCAGGATCAGGACCCCCGCCGTCTCCAGGGCGAAGCGTTGGGCGTCCTTTTCCAGGGCCGAGCGGTCCTCGGCGGCCATGAACACAACCGGCGCCGCGCGCCCGGGCAGCCGCGCCAGCATGGCCGCCGCCCGCAGGGGCTCGTGGGCGGGGCCCACGGAGTCGTAATAGACGGGCTTGCCCGCGGCGCCCCGCAGCAGGGCGATTCCCTTGTCGGGCCCCTTCAGCTCCCCGTCCCATAGGGAGCGGGAGCGGACGAGGGCATGCAGCTTGCCGTCGGCCCCGGGTTCGGAGATCTGCCAGTACTTGCCGGAATAGGCGCGGGTGGCGCGGGAATCGGTGAGGGGCGGGGCGTCCACCTGACCCTGGTCGTCCACGGTGGAACCGGCATAGAGCCCGTCCGCCACGTCGAACAGGTCGTCGTCGAAGCGGCTGATGGCCTCCTGGCGGAACAGGGCGGTCTGAGCCAGGCCCGTGACCACCAGCACCGCCAGACTCCAGATGGCGGCCAGCAGCACCAGCCGCCGCGCCAGGGACGGCCGGAACAGATCCCCCGGCTTCACGCGGGGCCCGCGGTCACGAGCCGGCGGCCTCGCCTTCCAGGGCGATCAGCCGGTAGCCCAGACCGCGCACGGTCTCGATCCGGTCGGAGCCGATCTTCTTGCGCAGGCGGCCCACAAACACCTCGATGGTGTTGGAATCCCGGTCGAAATCCTGGTCGTAGAGATGCTCCACCAGCTCCGTGCGGCCGATCACGCGGCCCTGATGCATCATCAGATAATGCAGCAGGCGATATTCCAGGGAGGTCAGGCGCAGGGGCTCCCCATTGACCGAGGCCCGGGCGGCCCGGGGATCCAGGCGGATGCCGCCGCAGGTCAGGGTCGCGGCCGCATGGCCCGCCGAACGCCGCAGCAAGGCCCTCAGGCGGGCCAGCAGCTCCTCGGTGTGGAAGGGCTTGGTCAGATAGTCGTCGGCGCCCGCGTCGAACCCGGCCACCTTCTCGCTCCAGGCGGACCTGGCGGTGAGGATCAGCACCGGGGTGGTCTTGCCGTCCCGCCGCCAGCGCTCCAGCACCGAAACCCCGTCGATCTTGGGCAGGCCCAGATCCAGGATCACCGCGTCATAGGGCTCGGTGTCCCCCAGGAAGTGGGCTTCCTCGCCATCGGGGGCGTGATCCACCGCATAGTCGGCGTCGGCCAGCGCCTGCTTGAGCTGGCGCGACAGGTCGGGATCGTCTTCGGCGAGCAGGATGCGCATGGGTCTTGGTCTGATCCTTAGTTGGCGCTGAGAATGGCGCCGGTCTCGGCGTCGACGATATAGTCAATCCGCCGGCCGTCGGTGGTGGCCCAGCGTACGCGATAGACGGCCCGCCCCCCCGATTGCTCCAGGCCAGCGTCCAGCTGCCGACCGGGGGTGCGCCTGCGGATCTCGGCGATCACCTTCAGCAGCGGCACATAGCGGCCTTGCTTGACCCCGGCGCGGGCGGCGTCCTGTTGCGGGCCCCAGTCGGCGCCCAGGGAGTCAGGCGCGGGATTGCCTTGATTGGACGGGGCGCCCTGGGCGTGGGCGCACAGGGGCGCCGCGCCCCCGAGGGTCGCCAAGGCCAGAATGAGCGCGATCCGTTTTGCCATGCGCTCGTCCCTAAGCGATCGCCGCTGAACGTCGGCTGAATAGACTAATCAGGGTGCAGTGGGAAATAGCGGCGATTGAACGCCCCGCGCCACCCCTACCCCCAGACTCTTACCCCCAGACTGGCGGCCGGCGGTCCTTCCACGGCTGTTCCTTCTCCAGCTGGGCGGCCAGGCGCAGCAGGGTGGCCTCGTCGGCGTAGCGGCCGGTGAACATCATGCCAATGGGCAGGCCCTCCGCCGACCAGGCCAGCGGCAGGGAGATCGAGGGCTGGCCGGTGAAATTAGCCGGCGGGGTATAGGGGAAGGCCGCGGCCTGACGCCGGTTGATCTCCTTGGGCTCCAGCCGCACCGGGTCGATATGGCCCACCGGGGGCGGAGGCGTTCCCATCACCGGGGTCAGATAGACGTCAAAAGTCTCGAACAGGGCCAGGGCCCCGCGGGTCAGCCGGCGCATCTCCTGCAGGCTCCACAGGGCCTGCTCGCCAGTGACCTTGCGCCCGCCATTCAGGGCGGCCCAGGTCAGGGGCTCCAGTTCGTCGGGCTCGGGCTCGCGGCCGATCTGGTCGATCAGACGGCGCATGCCGGCGGCGAAATTGGCCCCGGCCAGAGGCCCGCGGGCGGCGTAGAGGGCGCGGTAGTC
Source organism: Caulobacteraceae bacterium (assembly GCA_031291685.1). Lineage (GTDB taxonomy): Bacteria > Pseudomonadota > Alphaproteobacteria > Caulobacterales > Caulobacteraceae > Poindextera. The sequence continues at coordinate 7,017 of JARLIP010000085.1, forward strand.
GATGCCCAGCCCCCGCGGGACCACCTCGTGGCCCAAGCCCTCCAGCAGGGCGGCGGTCTGTTCCAGGGCGGCCTGAACCCGCGGATCGATCGGCCGGCCGTTAGGGGTCTCCGAGGACCAGGCGATGCGCAGCCGCCCGGGGGAACGGCCGACCTCGTCCATATAGAGGCCGGCCTTGGCCGGGGGCGAATAGGGCGAGGCGGGTTCGGGATAGCCGGTGGCGTCCAGCATGGCGGCGGTGTCGCGCACGGTGCGGGTCACCACATGGTCGACCACCAGGCCCTGGGCATAGTCATAGGAGTCCGGCAGGTTCGGATTGCGGTCCCTCGTCACCTTCAGCCCCACCAGGCCGCAGCAGGCGGCGGGAATGCGGATCGAGCCCAGCCCGTCGCTGGCGTGGGCCAGGGGAACGATCCCCGCCGCCACCGCCGAGGCCGCCCCGCCGGAGGAGCCCCCCGAGATATGGTCCGGGTTCCACGGATTGCGGCAGGGGCCCAGAAAGCCCGATTCCGTGGCGCCAGTGATGCCGAATTCCGGGGTGTTGGTCTTGCCCAGCAGCACCACGCCGCTATCCCGGTAACGGCGCACCAGACCGCTGTCCTCGGTGTCCACGATGTGGCCGACGAAGCGGCTGCCGGAGGTGCGCGGCCATCCGGCCACGGTCACCCCCAGATCCTTGATCAGGAACGGAACCCCCTTGAACGGCCCGTCCGGCAGGGGGCCGGCGGCGGCCTTGCGGGCGTCGTCATAGCCCTTGTGCACCACCGCGTTGAGGGTGGGGTTGTGGCGCTCGATCCGCTCGATCGCCGCCTCGGTCAGTTCGGCCGGCGAAACCTCGCCCCGGGCCACAAGGTCGGCGAGCCCCAGCCCGTCATGATCGGAATAGTTCGGCAGGCTCATCGGGCGCGCCCTCCCAGGCTTGATCTTATCGATGTTCACCCATTTGGCCTCGGGACGGCGCGGGATTCAAACTGAATCGACCGCGCCATCCCCGCCGATGATCCAGCCTAGTGGAAGAACGCCGCCAGCTTCTCCACCGGGCCCAGGGTGGGGGCCACCCCGGCCAGGTGCTTGAAGGCGCCCTCGGCGGCGGCGAGGGTCTGGTCGATGTCCGCCTCGGTCATGGCCGCGCAGAGGAACATGTTGTGCCAGGGGTGGACATAGATCCCCCGCTCCAGCATGGCGCTGGACCAGGCGAAGCCCTTGCGCAGGTCCGGGTCCTCGTCGAACAGGAACAGGGGCATCTGCACCGGTCCGGTCTGGCGCATGGAGAAACCCGCGGCGCCGGCCCGCTCGGCCAGACCGTTGCGCAGGCGATTGCCCAGGCTCACCAGCCGCTCCAGATAGTCGCTGTCCCGCAAGATGCGCAAAGTCTCCACCGCCGCGGCCATGGGGGCGGCCTGGTACCAGTAGGAGCCGGTCACATAGATTTTGGAGGCCGCCGCCCGGGCCTTGTCCGCCCCCAGCAGGGCCGAGATCGGATGGCCGTTGGCGATGCACTTGCCCCAGGTGGACAGGTCCGGCTTGACCCCCACCACCGACCAGCTGCAATCGCGGGCGATGCGGAAACCGGCGCGAACGTCGTCCACCACTAGCAGGGCGCCGGTTTGGTCGCACAACTCCCGGGCTCGGCGGGCATAGGCCGGATCGGGCAGGGCCTGGTCGACGAAGGCGTCGTGCTTGAAGGGGGCCGCGAACACCGCGGCCAGATCGTCCCCGGCCTGGGCCACCGCCGCCTCAAGGCTGGCGATGTCATTATAGTCGCAGTAGATCTGGTTGGCTCGGTCCTGCGGAGTGATGCCCGCCGGCCGCGGGGTGCACCAGGGCGCCGAGCCGTGATAGGCGCCCTTGGCCAGGATGATGGTCTTGCGGCCGGTGTGGGCCCGGGCGATGACCATGGCCATGGAGGTCGCATCGGTGCCGTTCTTGCAGAACATGGCCCAGTCGGCGTGGCTGACCATGGAGACGAACTGCTCGGCCAGATCCACCATCACTCCGGCCGGGCCGGTCATGGTGTCGCCGATCTCCAACTGGCGCACATAGGCGGCGTTCACCCCCGGATGGGTATAGCCCAGAAGATTCGGCCCATAGGCGCACATGTAATCAATATAGACCTGCCCGTCGGCGTCCCACAGCCGCGCGCCCTCGGCCTTGGAGAAGAACTGCGGATAACCGTCCGGGACCAGGCCCACGGACTGGTGACCGTACATGCCGCCGGGAATCACCACCGCGGCGCGGTCGCGTAGTTCCTGGTCCTTGCTGTTACTGCGGGACATTATGGGGCTCCAGAAAAGATAGCTTTGACTAGCACAATGATTGGGCTATTGATCTGGCGCAAGGGATGTTGTGCGAAAACCCGATAGGGGCTTGAACCGCGGTGTTGGAACGGGTCCATGACGCCGCCCCGGTATATCTATATGATAACCGCCGCCATGCTGATTGGTGTCACCTCATGACCACCTCCCCCACCGCCGCCGGGCTCAAGGCCGCCTCCGCCGGCAAGCCCGCGACAGGTCGCCGCCCGCCCCCGCAGCAGGAACGGGCTGTGCAGACCTATGAACGGTTGTTAGACGTGGCCGGGATCCTGCTGGGCGAGGTGGGCATCGAGCGGATTTCCACCAACCTGATCTGCGCCCGCGCCGGCATGACACCCCCGGCGCTCTATCGCTATTTCAAGGACAAGTACGCCGTCTTGGAGGCCCTGGGCCGCCGGCTTCTGGACCGTCAGAACGTGGTGCTCTACGCTTGGCTCGACAAGTATGCGCCCCAAGGCCTCAAGGCCATGGGCGAGGCCACCGAAGAGCTATTGCAGGCCACCGCCGACGTCACCTCGAGCGAACCTGGCGCGGTCTGGATTTTGCGAGCCATGCGGGCCGTGCCCCAATTGACCCATGTGCGGATCGATAGCCATCGCGAGGCCACCGACCGCGCGGCGGCGGCCTATGCTCCCCTTCTGCCGGACATGCCCCCCGAGACCCTGTGGCGCCGCCTGAGGATTTCCATCGATTTCGGGTTCGCCGCCGACGAGATGCTCAACGAGGAATCCCTGATCCCCAGGGATGACCTGCTGCGCGACGCGGCCCTGATTCTGAAGCACGCCCTGCTGCCCTAAGCGATGCCGCCTTGAGCGCAAAACGCCCGCCGGACAGGCGCCCGTTCCCTGTCAGAACGCGGATCTAAAATAATATTGCATATTGCATAGCGAAGGCTATCGTTTCCCCCAGACTGACAAAAGTGAGGGGATTGGGTCATGCGCAGTACATGGGTCGCAACGACGGCCATCGGTTTAGCTTTGGCGTCCATTGGGAGCCTCGCCCACGCGGAGGCGACGCCCCCGGCCAAGTCGAATGAAATCGGCGAAGTGGTGGTCACCGCGCAAAAGCGCAGTGAAAACATCCAGAAGGTTCCGATCTCGATCCAGGCCTTCACCGCCAAGGACATCCGCGCCTTAGGGATCAAATCATCGTCCGACCTGGGCCAGATGAGCCCCAATGTGGACATCGCCCTGCCCGCCGGCGCCGGCAACCAGCCGATCATCGCCATCCGCGGCATCGGCCTGAACGATTACGACACCAACAACGCCGGCCCCAACGGGGTCTATGTGGACGAGGTCTATCTCAGCTCGCCCGCCTCCCAGACCTTCCAGACCTTCGACCTGCAACGGGTCGAGGTGCTCAAGGGCCCGCAAGGCACCCTCTATGGCCGTAACTCCAGCGGCGGGGCCATCAACTTCATCAGCAACAAGCCGACCGATTATTTCACGGCCGACCTGCACGCCGAATACAGCTCATTCAACACCTTCAATGTCCTGGCCGCCGTCGGCGGGCCGATCGCCCCCGGCCTGACCGGGCGCATCGCCATCGTGAAGAACGATTCCGAGGGCTATACGACCAACGCCCTGACGGGGAACAAGGAAAACGGGGCCAATAACGCCGCCTTCCGGGCGATGCTGGAATACAAGCCCAACGACCAGCTCAAGGTGCTGTTCAATGTCCACGGCGGCTATGTGGACAACCGGCCAGCGGAATATC
>JARLIP010000014.1 GCA_031291685.1 Caulobacteraceae bacterium
GCCGGGACAGCAGCAGCCCTACGCCCCGGAGACCGTGCGCACCTACGAGATCGGGGCCAAGACCAGCTGGCTGGACCACAAGCTGACCGCGAACCTGGCCATCTTCTACAACGACTATCGCGACTTCCAGGCCAGCGTCACCCAGTCGGTCCCCGACCCGGTCCAGCCCAACCCGCCCCTGATCGTGCAGACCGTGCTCAACGCCGGCAAGCTGCGCACCGAGGGCGCCGAGCTGGAGCTGGTCTATCGTCCGATCAAGGCCCTGACCCTGGACGCCCAACTGGGCTATCTCGACGCGAAATACCTGACCTTCAAGGACCTCAGCTTCCCAGGCGGCAGCCGGGCCTTCCAGACCCCCGCCTTCTCCCCGCGCAACACCGACCGCCTGGGCGCCGCCTACCGCCTCGACCTGCACAATCTGGGCGGCCTGACCCTGGGCGGCGGCGCCTCCTATCGTTCGCGCATGTCCCTGGCCATCGACGACACCAACACCGCCGGCAAGGCCTATGCGGCCCTGTTCCAGGGCGCCTACACCCTCTACGACGCCCGCCTGGTCTGGGAGAGCCAGGACCGCAAATACACCGCTGGGGTCTATGCCCAGAACCTGGGCAACAAGATCTACAAGACCGACGCCCAGAACTTCACCGCCGTGGCCGGCATCCAGACCGTCTATTACGGCGCCCCGCGCACGGTGATGTTCAAACTGACGGCGCGCTACTTCTAAAGCGCCGCCCCCGTAACGGGATCTCAATCGCCCTTCGCCAGGGTGGCGGGCCGCCGGAGCGCAGAGGCTTCGGCGGCCTTGTCGTCCGCGTGAAGGGAGCCCACGCGCCATGCAGCCCAGGTTCAGGGCCCTGGACGGAATCCGGGGTGTCGCCGCCCTGCTGATCGTGGTGCTGCACGGCCAGCCGATGCTGAACACCCGCCTGTTCGAGCACGGCTATCTGATGGTCGACCTGTTCTTCCTGATGAGCGGCTTCGTGCTCTCCGCCGGCTATGGCGAGCGCCTGGCCCAACCCGGCGCCGGGCCCTGGTTCGCCCGGATGCGCGCCCTTCGCCTCTATCCCCTGGCCATACTGGGTCTGATCGCCGGCGTGGTGGTCGAGGCCTTCGCGGTGCTGCATGGGACACTGGCGCCCCGGCCCCAATGGATCGTCATGATCGTCCTGGGGGCCCTGTTCCTGCCCTGGCTGGGCGGCGGCCTGATCGTCCCCTTCGACGGCCCGGCCTGGTCGTTGCAGCTGGAGCTTTGGATCAACATCCTCTACGGCGCCCTGGCCCGGCGGCTGAGCAACCGCTGGCTGATCGCCATCGTCGCCGTCTTCGCCCTGGCCCTCGCGGCCGCCAGCCTCGCCTGCGGCCAGTTCGATGGCGGCTTCGCCAACAACGACCCGACCCGCCACAGCGGCCCCTTCGCCTTCTTGGTCGGCTGGGCCAGGGTCGGCTTTTCCTTTCCCCTGGGCGTGCTGCTGCACCGTCTGTGGCGGGAGGGACGGCTGTCCCAGGTCGCCTCGCGTCTCGCCGGTCCGCTGATCCCGGCGGCCCTGGTCCTGATCGCCTTCGTACCGCCTGTCCCCAGTCCGGTCTTCGATCTCGTGATCGTCTTCGCCGTGTTCCCCGCCCTGCTGCTGCTGGCGGCGAACCATCAGCCCTCGGCTCGGGCGGCGCGGATCTATGGACGCCTGGGTGGTTGGTCCTATGGCCTCTACACCCTGCACGGACCGATCCTGGTGGCTCTGCACAGCCTGATCCCACAACCGGCGGCTCCGGCCGGAAGGCTGGCCCTGTTCGCCCTCGCCCTCGGCCTCTCGGTCGCGGCGGCGGCCCTGGCCGAACGCTGGATCGACGCCCCCGCCCGGCGCTGGGCCTCGGGCCGCCGGATCGCTCCGACGCTCACCACCTCGCCCGCCCGCGTTTAAGGAAACCCTCATCCGCCTGGGTTAGACAGATCCAAGGCCCGCCACTTCTGGGGTTGCGACCCGACCATGCCAACCATCCACGCCCCCGCCGTCCTCGCCCAGCTCTGGGCCATCAGCTTCGGCAAGCTGGGCAATCTGCTGCAATCCGTGGGCTCGACCTTTTCCCTGGTTTCCCTGGCCAGCGCCCTGATCCTGGCCGCGGGGATCCTGGCCCTGCGCCGTCACCGCCGCGGCCGGCCGATCCGCCTGGCCGTGCTGCGCCGCGCCCTGTTTCCCAGGGGCCGCCATCGCACCGCCTCGGCCAAGGCGGACCTGGGCTTCTTCGTCTTCAGCCTGTTGATGTTCGGGGTGCTGTTCGGCTGGATGATCCTGTCCGCGAACCTCGTGACCGGCTGGGTGACCCACGCCCTGACCGCGGCCCTTGGGCCGGCCCCCACCGGCGCCATGCCCCGCCTCCTGCGCATGGGGACCGACACGGTGGTCCTGTTCCTGGCCTATGAGCTGGGCTTCTGGATCGACCACTATCTCAGCCACCGCGTGCCGTTCCTGTGGGCCTTTCACAAGACCCACCACACCGCCCAGACCCTCTCGCCCCTGACCAATTTCCGCCTGCACCCGGTGGATGGGGTCAAGTTCGCCAACATCTTGGCCCTGACGCTCGGCTCGGTCTCCGGCCTGCTCAACTATCTGTTCGGCCAAGGCCCCGGCGCCTTCCAGGTCGCCGACCGCAACGTGATCCTGCTGGTCTTCGTCCTGACCACCCTGCACCTGCAGCACTCGCACATCTGGCTGGCCGCCACCGGAGTCTGGGGACGCATCATCCTGAGCCCCGCCCACCACCAGATCCACCATTCCGCCGATCCGGCCCATTTCGACCGCAACTTCGGCAGCTATCTGTCGGTGTGGGATTGGCTGTTCGGCACCTTGGAAATTCCAACGCGCGAGCCCCAGCGCCTGACCTTCGGCGTCGATCCGATCGGCCCGTCCCAGCACACCGTCACCGGCGCCCTGATCGAGCCCTTCGCCGAGGCCTTCGCGCCCCTGGTCGCCGCCGCGCGGCCCACGATGACCCCGGCCAAGACTTGCGGCGGCTAGACGCCCGTCCGAGTCGTTCGCTCCCCCCGCACATAGTCCACGAAAGCGCGCAAGGGGGCGGGCATGTGGGTGCGGCTGGGATAGTAGAGGAAGGGCCCGGAAAAGCGCGCCGACCAGTCCGCCAGCACCTCGACCGTAATTGCTCACGGGGCTGGCGCGCCAAAATGTCGATCTCGCTGACATCATCGCCTGGTCTCTATGGCGAAGAGCCCATCAAGCAGCAGCTAGTGTCGCGGCACAGAGATTATGACTCTTTGACGGGATAGGCTTTGCGGAGCTTTTCGCGGGCCTTTTCAGTGGTGA
>JARLIP010000015.1 GCA_031291685.1 Caulobacteraceae bacterium
AAGGTTCCCAATTTGTTCTTGCTGCATCCGAGACTCCGGCTATTACATTAGGCAGCTTGTCCGTCCTCTCCCGGGGCGGCTCCCGCGAGCATCCTTATGTCTTCTGATCCGAACCGGTTCATCCGTGTGCGCGGCGCGCGCGAGCACAATCTGAAGGACGTCAATGTCGACATCCCTCGGAACGAGCTGGTGGTGCTGACGGGCCTGTCCGGGTCGGGCAAGTCGAGCCTGGCCTTCGACACCATCTATGCCGAGGGCCAGAGGCGCTATGTGGAAAGCCTGTCGGCCTATGCCCGCCAGTTCCTGGAGCTGATGAGCAAGCCGGACGTGGACCTGATCGAGGGCCTGTCCCCGGCCATCTCCATCGAGCAGAAGACCACCAGCCGCAATCCCCGCTCCACCGTCGGCACGGTGACCGAGATCCACGACTATATGCGCCTGCTCTGGGCGCGGGTGGGCGTGCCCTATTCCCCCGCCACGGGCCTGCCGATCGAGAGCCAGACCGTCAGCATGATGGTCGACAAGATCACCGCCCTGCCCGAGGGCACGCGGCTCTATCTGCTGGCCCCCGTGGTCCGGGGCCGCAAGGGCGAGTACCGCAAGGAGATCGCCGAGTGGCAGCGCTCCGGCTTCCAGCGGCTGAAGATCGACGGGGAGTTCTATCCCATCGAGGACGCCCCCACCCTCGACAAGAAGTTCAAGCACGACATCGACGTGGTGGTCGACCGCATCGTCACCAAGCCGGACATGGAACAGCGCCTGGCCGACTCCATCGAGACCGCCCTGCGCCTGGCCGACGGTATCGCCGTCGCCGAATGGGCCACCCTGGAGGAGGGCGAAAAGGAGCCCCGGCGGCTGTTGTTCTCGGAAAAGTTCGCCTGCCCGGTCTCCGGCTTCACCATCAGCGAGATCGAGCCCAGGCTGTTCTCGTTCAACAACCCCTTCGGCGCCTGCCCGGCCTGCGACGGCCTGGGGGCGAAGCTCGCCTTCGACGCCGACATGGTGGTGCCGGACAAGGACAAGACCCTGCACAAGGGCGCCGTCGCCCCCTGGGCCAAGGGGTCCTCGCCCCTCTACACCCAGACCCTTCAGGCCCTGTCGCGGCACTACGGCTTTTCCATGGATGTCCCCTGGCACAAGCTGCCGGACGAGGCCCAGAAGGTGATCCTGCGCGGCTCCGGCGCCCAGAAGATCCAGTTCACCTATGACGACAACGCCCGCAAATACGAGGTCAACAAGACCTTCGAAGGGGTCCTGCCCAATCTGGAGCGCCGCTGGCGAGAGACGGATTCGGCCTGGGTGCGCGAGGAGCTGGGCCGCTACCAGTCGGACACCCCGTGCGAGGTCTGCAACGGCTATCGCCTGAAACCCGAGGCCCTGGCGGTCAAGATCGCCGGCAAGCACATCGCCGAGGTCTCCCTCCTGGCCATCCGCCAGGCCCGGGACTGGTTCGAGGGCCTGGAAAAGACCCTCTCCGACAAGCAGATGGAGATCGCCCGGCGGATCCTGAAGGAGATCAACGACCGCCTGCGCTTCCTGGTCGATGTCGGCCTCGACTACCTCAACATGTCGCGCAATTCCGGCACCCTGTCCGGGGGCGAGAGCCAGCGCATCCGCCTGGCCTCCCAGATCGGCTCGGGCCTGACCGGGGTGCTCTATGTGCTGGACGAGCCCTCCATCGGCCTGCACCAGCGCGACAACAGCCGCCTGCTCACCAGCCTCAAGGGCCTGCGCGACCTGGGCAATTCGGTGCTGGTGGTGGAGCATGACGAGGAGGCGATCCTCACCGCCGACCACGTGATCGACATGGGCCCCGCCGCCGGCGTCCACGGGGGCCAGATCATCGCCGAGGGAACCCCGGCCGACATCATGGCCAATCCCGACAGCCTCACCGGCCAGTACCTCACCGGCGCGCGGGAAATCGCCGTGCCCCAGGACCGCCGGCCGATCTCCAAGAAGGTGCTGAAGGTCATCGGCGCCCGGGGCAATAACCTGAAGGACGTCACCGGCGAGATCCCCGTGGGGGTGTTCACCTGCATCACCGGGGTCTCCGGCGGCGGCAAGTCCACCTTCACCATCGAAACCCTCTACAAGGCCGCCGCCCGCCGGCTGAACAACGCCAGCGACGCCCCCGCGGCCCACGACCGGATCGAGGGGCTGGAGCATTTCGACAAGGTCATCGATATCGACCAGTCGCCCATCGGCCGCACCCCGCGCTCCAACCCGGCCACCTATACCGGCGCCTTCCAGCCGATCCGCGACTGGTTCAGCCAGCTGCCCGAGTCCAAGGCCCGGGGCTATGGCCCCGGCCGCTTCAGCTTCAACGTCAAGGGCGGCCGCTGCGAGGCCTGCCAGGGCGATGGCCTGATCAAGATCGAGATGCACTTCCTGCCGGACGTTTACGTCACCTGCGACGTCTGCAAGGGCAAGCGCTACAACCGCGAGACCTTGGAGATCCTGTTCAAGGGCAAGTCGGTCTCCGACATCCTGGACATGACCGTCGAGGAGGCCGCCGACTTCTTCAAGGCCGTGCCCCCGGTGCGGGACAAGATGGAGACCCTCAAGCGGGTGGGCCTGTCCTATGTCCAGGTGGGCCAGCCGGCCACCACCCTGTCGGGCGGCGAGGCCCAGCGGGTCAAGCTGTCCAAGGAGCTGTCCCGCCGCGCCACCGGCCGCACCCTCTACATCCTCGACGAGCCGACCACGGGCCTGCATTTCGAGGACACCCGCAAGCTCCTGGAGGTGCTCCACGAACTGGTGGACCAGGGCAACACCGTGGTGGTGATCGAGCACAATCTGGATGTGATCAAGACCGCCGACTGGCTCTTGGACTTCGGTCCCGAGGGCGGCGACGGCGGCGGCCTGATCGTGGCCAGCGGCTCCCCGGAAAAGGTCGCCGCCGATCCCGCCAGCTGGACCGGCCGCTACCTGGCCGAGGTGCTCAAACGCCAGGAAGACCGCCGCCGCGAACGGGTCAAGAAGCTGAAGCGGGCCTAACCCCCTCCACCGCTCTATCCGACGCGCCCCGTATCCTATAAAAACCCTCCAAGGCCCCACGTCAGAACAGGCCGCCACAGGAGGGACCATCCATGAAGCTCTACGGCGCGCCGAGCCCGGCGCCGAACCCCCGCCGCGTGCGCATCTTTCTGGCGGAAAAGGGCGTCGATCTGCCTGAAACCCTGGTGGACATGCGCAAGCGCGAGCACAAGTCCCCGGAATTTCGCGCCAAGAACAGCCTGGGTCAGATCCCGACCCTGGAGCTGGACGACGGAACCACCATTTCCGAAACCGTCGCCATCTGCCGCTATTTCGAGGAGTTGCACCCCACCCCGCCTCTGTTCGGTCAGACCGCCCTGGAAAAGGCCATGGTCGACATGTGGGTGCGCCGGTCGGAGTTCGTGCTGATGACCCCGGTCAGCATGTTCTGGCGCCACGCCCACCCCTACACCGCCGCCCTCCTCACCCAGTTCAAGGACTTCGGCGAATCCAACCGCGAACATGTGGCCAGCGCCATGCGTTGGTTCGACCGCGAGCTGGAGGGACGGGACTATCTGGCGGGGGGAGCCTTCAGCATGGCCGACATCTGCCTCCTGACCACCCTCGACTTCGCCAACTGGATCGGCCTGGAAACCCCGGGCACCCTCGCCAACCTGCGCGGCTGGCATGAACGGATCAGCGCCCGGCCCAGCGCCGCGGCTTAGGGCTCGCGTTACCTTTAACCCGCTCATCCCCGCGAAGGCGGGGACCCAGATTCATCCACGGATTTCAGTGGGTTTCAGCTGGATCCCCGCCTTCGCGGGGATGAGCGGAT
>JARLIP010000086.1 GCA_031291685.1 Caulobacteraceae bacterium
GATCGAACGGGCCCTGCGCGGGGAAGACCTGGCGGCTTAGGGGCTTGTCGGGACGGGTTTACGTCATCACCGCGCCTGTCGCACGGCTAACCTAAACCGGACAGCCGTGCGACAGGCGCGGCGATGAAGAGGAAGGGGCGTAACCTCACCCCGCCGCCGCAAGTCTCGCCAGCGCCTCTCCGCTGAGCCGGCGCACGGTCCACTCGTCCTGCCGACCGGCGCCCAGGCTGTCATAGAAGGCGATGGCGGGGGCGTTCCAGTTCAGCACCGCCCAGTCGAGCCGGGTCAGGCCCTCGTCCAGGCAGCGACGGGCCAGGCGGGCCAGCAGGGCCTTGCCGGCGCCGGCGCCCCTCGCCGCGGGGCGCACATAGAGATCCTCCAGATAGATCCCGTGCCGGCCGGTGAAGGTCGAGACATTGTAGAACCACAGGGCGAAGCCCACCGGCTGACCGTCCAACTCGGCGATGTCGCAAAAGGCGCGGGGCTGGGGGGCGAACAGGATCCCCGCCACATGGGCCGGGGTCGCCTCGACCTCGTGCAGCAGTTTTTCGTAGTCCGCCAGTTCGCGGATGAAGGCGTGGATCAGGTCCGCGTCCTCGGGGACGACGGGGCGTATGCGCAGGGTCATGGGAAGGTCAGTCTGGGAAGAGGCGGTCCGCCGGCATGCAAACGGGCCCGCCGATGGTCGGCGGGCCCGTCAAGGCGGTCGAAACCGCTGCGCCTAGTGCTGAGCCCGAAGGTGGGGCGAGGCGTGGTGGTGGTGGCGGTGATGATGGCGATGGCGGCTGTGCGCCGCCGGGTGCGGCCTGTGCGCCTTGCCGTGGTGGCGATGATGGTGCTGGCTGGCCGCGTGCCAATGGCGATGATGGTGCAGGGGCTCGGCGGCGGCGGGCAGGGCGATCATGACCGCGCCGGCCGCCGCGATCGCCATGATGAGCGTCTTCATGCTTGCTTTCCTCGTTTCTTGCGCCGCGGCGGGTTGCGAACACCCTGACCTGAACAGCACGCGTATGAAGCCCCGATGAACGGCGATTGTCACACAGGAAAATCGCGGCGGCCCTGATCCGTCGCCACAATTAACTGGCGCGCAGGAAAGTTTCGTGTATTCCCAGCCCCGGGCCACACCCCCCCAACGGGGTGCTGCTCATCTGTAAGGATGGGAGACATCATGACGACGACCCTCGCCAAGCCGGCCATGCGCCCGGCTCGTCCCGAGTTTTCTTCCGGGCCCTGCGCCAAGCGCCCCGGGTGGAGCCTCGCGACCCTTCAGGGAGCGGTCGTCGGCCGTTCCCATCGCTCCAAGATCGGCAAGGCGCGCCTCAAGGAGGCGATCGACCGCACCCGCGAGCTTCTCGAAATTCCCGCCGACTATCTGATCGGTATCGTGCCCGCCTCCGACACCGGCGCCGTGGAAATGGCCCTGTGGTCCCTGCTGGGTCCGCGTCCGGTCCAGGTCCTGGCCTGGGAAAGCTTCAGCAAGGACTGGGTCACGGACGTCGTGAACCAGCTGAAGATCCCCGGCGCCGAGGCCATCAACGCCCCCTATGGCAAGCTGCCGGACCTGACCAAGGTTCGCCCTGACGCCGACCTGGTGTTCGCCTGGAACGGCACCACCTCCGGCGTGCGCGTGCCCAACGCCGACTTCATCTCCGCCGACCGCGAAGGCGTGGTGATCTGCGACGCCACCAGCGCCGTGTTCGCCCAGGCCCTGGATTGGGCCAAGCTGGATGTGGTCACCTTCTCCTGGCAGAAGGTCCTGGGCAGCGAAGCCGCCCACGGCATGCTGGTGCTGTCGCCCAAGGCCGTCGAGCGCCTGGAAAGCTACACCCCGTCCTGGCCCATGCCGAAGATCTTCCGCATGACCAAGAAGGGGAAGGTCAACCTCGAGATCTTCGAGGGCGCCACCATCAACACCCCCTCCATGCTGGCGGTCGAGGACTATGTCGACGCCCTGAAGTGGGCCGCCTCCATCGGCGGCCTGCCGACCCTGCTGGCCCGGGCCGACGCCAACGCCAAGGCCCTGGCCGAGTGGGTGGCCAAGACCGCTTGGGTCGACTACCTGGCCGAGGCTCCCGAGACCCGCTCCAACACCGCGGTCTGCCTCAAGATCGTCGATCCCCGGGTCGCCGGCCTGCCCGAGGACGCCCAGGCCGACTTCGCCAAGAAGCTGACCAGCCTCCTGGAAAAGGAAGGCGTGGCCCTCGACGCCGGCGCCTATCGCGACGCCCCTCCCGGTCTGCGGATCTGGTGCGGCGGCACGGTGGAAACCGCCGACCTGGAAGCCCTGACCCCCTGGCTGGACTGGGCCTTCAACACCGTCGCGGCCGACCTCTTGCAGGCGGCCTGATCTGATTTCCGCTTCTCCCGGCGAAGGCCGGGATCCAGATGACGAAGCACAGGCCTGGACGAAGCGCCCCAACAGGGCAAGCCCCGGCCATTGAGCCTTAGGATCTGGATCCCGGCATTCGCCGGGAAGAGCGGGGTTTATTGCGTGCGCCTAGTAGCCGCCCCCAATTTCCTGAAAAGCGAGAC
>JARLIP010000087.1 GCA_031291685.1 Caulobacteraceae bacterium
GGGCCGTGCTCGAGGATCCCAGCCGCGCCACCGCCCTTCCCGGGGCGCAAGGCGCCGCCGCCCGCATCAACGCCACCCTGGCCGAGCAGGCCGAGCATCTGTCGCAAACCGGGCGTCAGGTGAAGCAGTCGGCCTATGACGTGCAGCATCAGGCCTGGTCGCGTCAGACCGTCGCCGACGGCGCCGCGCGCCTGGCCCAGGCCAAGGCCCTGTCGGCCAACCGCTTCAGCCCCACCAACGAGGACGTGGCCCGCCTGTTCCAGACCGCCGCGGCCCTGAGGGCGGACGCCGCCGCCGTCGAGGTCGTCGGCTCCGGCTTCACCCCCGCCATCGATCACGCCCTGGCCCTGGCGGCCCTGGCCATCCTCGGCCGGGCCGATCAGGAAGACATCAAGGCCGCCAGCCTGCTGCGCGAGCCCGAGGGCGCGGGCTGCATGCAGATGTCCAAGCTGAACCTCTACCAGTGCCTCGCCGTGGCCGGGCCGCACTATGAGGACATCTTCTGCCTGGGCGAGCATGCCTTGAAGGAAACGGGCCAGTGCTTGCGCCAGGTGGCCGGCGCGCCCGTCCGCGCCTCGGCGATCCCCCGCGTCCCCGTCGCCAATGATTATGCGGTTCCCGTGGCCTACGCCTCCGTCGATCCGCGCTAACCGGATCTATTGCAGGCCTGGCGTGGCGTTGAGCACGCAACTGGGCTGATCGTCCTTGAACGAGACCGTCGCTGGCGAGGTGTGGGTCGAATAAAAGACCTCGCCCCGCTTGGTGGTCACCCGCAGCATGGTGGGGCTGTTGAACTGGCAGACGGGGATCGCTCCCATGCCCTTGCCGCCGTCGCTGGCGACCTCGTCGCAGTTCACATAGCCATAGGCCCGGGCCAGTCGCGCCCCATCATACTCGAAGATATGGCCCGCGACCGTGCCGGAGGCCTCATAATCGGCCTTGGAAATCACTGGACAGGCCGCGCCCGCGACCATCCAGGCCTGATATTGAGCGATCTTGGTATGTCTGTGCCAAGCCCAGCCGACCACCACCGTGGCCAGGACGATCAGGCCGCAAAGCCCCGCGACGATCTTGCCCATGGGGGCGCGGCGACGCCCCGATCTGCCGCTGCTCATGACGCTCGAACCTCGAATTGCGAATGGGCGCGACCGTAATCAGCCGCGCCAGCATCCGCAACGCCTGGGCCTGAGACGAATGCCGATCCTAGAGATTATCCCGCAGCCATTGAGCGGCCCGGGACAGGGGATTGCTGCGCTCGGTGACCGCGGGCGCCGCGGCCTTGGCCTTGGCGCCGGCCAGGGCCCGCAGGGAGACCACCTCGCGGGGCCCGAAGGCGGCCCGTTGCAGAACCCCGGCGGCGGCGCAGAAGCCCGGCCCCGAGGCGGCGTCGGCCAAATGCGGCAGGCGGCGGGGACGGCCCAGGCGCACCGGGCGGTCGAACACCCGCACGGCGACCTCGCGGGCGCCCGCCAGCTGGCTGGCGCCCCCGGTCAGGACCAGGCCCGCCCCGGGGTCCAGGGGCACGCCGGAGGCCTTCAGCCGCTCGCGCAGCAGCTCCAGGGTCTCCTCCACCCGGGGGGCGATGATGCCCTTGAGCATGGAGCGGGGGGCGATCACGGGACCGGCGCCGGGATCGTCGCCCCTGGGCGGGGCCTCGATCATCTCGCGGTCCTCGTTGGCCGAGGCGATGGCCGAGCCGTGCAGGGTCTTGATCCGCTCGGCGCCGGCGATGGAGGTGGAAAGCCCCCGGGCGATGTCGGCGGTCACATGCCCCCCGCCGACGGCCAGGCTGTCCACATGGATCAGGGAGCCGTTGGCGAACACCGCCACCGAGGTCGAACCACCGCCCATGTCGACGCAGATGCACCCCAGGTCCATCTCATCGTCTTCCAGGGCCGCCAGGGCCGAGACGAACGGGGCGGCGACCACCCCCTGGAACTCCAGGTGGGCGCGCTCGACGCAGAAGCCCAGGGTCTGGAACACGGTCTCGCTGATGGAGACCACCAGCAGCTCCAGGCCAAGGGTGCGGCCGAACATGGAGCGTGGATCGCGCACGCCCCGCTGGGCGTCCACCGACCAGGCGATGGGCAGAAGATGGATTGGCCGGCGCCCCGGCAGACGCACCTGGGCCAGGGCGGAGGAAATGGCCCGGCTCAGATCGTTGTCGGTGATCGGCCGCGCGCCCAGGGTCACCTGGGAGGAAACCCGATGGCTGGCGATCTGCCCCCCGGCGGTGGCCACGGTCACCCCCTGGACGTTCACCCCGGCCATGGTCTCGGCCCGCTCCACCGCCAGCGCGATGGAATCGGCGGCCTCGTCCATATTGACGATGGAGCCGCCCCGCACGCCGCGGGACTGGACATGGCCCACCCCGACGGTCTGCAGGGTGCGCGAGTCGCGATTGACCCCGCCCGGCTTCATGATGAAGCAGGTCACCTTGGAGGCGCCCAGGTCGAGGGCCGCCACCACCGGCGGCCGCGAAAGCGCCTTCAGCCCATCGCGGGCCTCGCGCCGATCTTCAAGCCGCGACATTCTGCCGAACCCCCACACCCATCAACCTCATGCGCCTCCCGAAACCGGCTGGCCGGCCGGCGTGGCGTCCTTCGGACGCACCGCCACCATCTCCGGGTCGCGCAGATCGATCCGCGCGAAGCCGAGTTCGAGAATTCTGGATTTCTGATCCAGCTGATCCAGGCGGATCAGCGCCGAATCTTCCCCCGTCGGCGGCAGCTGGATCAGCGCCCCGTCGGTCATGCGCAGGTCCCAGCGCCGGTCGTCGACCCGCACCAGGGCGTCCAGGCGCTGCATCAGGCGCGGCCGGGAGCGGACCAGGGGCAGGATGGCGCCGGCGGCGTCATTGGCGCCCTCACCCACCACCAGGGGCAGTTCGGCGAAACGGCCGGCGTCGGCCTCGGGCACGGGACGGCCTTCATTGTCGATCACCTGGGTATGGCCGCCATGCTGCCAGACCGCCAGGGTCTGGCGCTGGGTCACGTCGATGACGATGGTGTCGGGCAGCAGCCGCACGACGCGGGCCTGCTTGACCCAGCCCACCTGCTCGATGCGCTGACGCAGGGCCTTGAGGTCCACGCCCAGAATCGGCTGATCGCGATAGACGCCGGCGGCCTTGACGATATCGGCCTGGGCCATGGGGGTGGCGCCTTGGACGGTCAGGTTGGCGACCCTCAGGCCGAGCCCGCCGAGGGCGCGCTCGAAGCCGGCGTCACCGCCAGCGGCGATGGTCTGAGCCCGATGCTCGGCCACCAGCGCGCCCACCAGGGCGACGGCCAGGGCCAGACCCGTGATCCCCACCGCCAGGCGGGGCGGCAGCCCTACCCCGCCGACGACGCCAAGCTTTGACGGCGCATAGGCCTGCGCGCCCGACCGGGCGCGTCCGGCGCCCTGGGCCGGGGCCTTTGGGCGGGGCTTGGCTGAACTGCTACGCGAGCCTCCCCTCACCGTCGCGGCCATACGCGTCCTCCACCATCCAACAAACCAGATCGTCAAACCCGATTCCGAGGTGCGCGGCCTGCTCTGGAGCCAGAGAGGTGGGCGTCATCCCGGGTTGGGTGTTGACCTCCAAGAGGACCAGAACGTCGTTAACATCGTCATAACGAAGGTCCGATCGTGTAACACCTCGGCAACCAAGAGCTGCATGGGCGACCTCCGCCATCCGCAGCGCCTCCGCGGTCACTTTCGGGGGCAAATCGGCCGGCACCACATGCACCGATCCGCCCTCGGCGTATTTGGCGTCATAGTCGTAGAAGCCGGTCCGCGGCACAATGTCGGTGACGGTCAGGGCCTTGCCATCCATCACCGCCACGGCCAGTTCGCGCCCGGGAATATAGGGCTCGATCATCACCTCTTCCCCCAGATCCCAGGTCGGAGCGGCAAGCTCCTGGGGTGGACTGTTGGCGCCCTCGAACACCAGAAACACCCCGACGGAGGAGCCCTGGGCGTTGGGCTTGACCACATAGGGCGGCGGCATGACGTGGTCGCGGGCGGCCTCGAAACGGTTGAAAAGCCCGCCGCCGGGCACCGCAACCCCTGCCGCGGCAAGGACCGCCTTGGCCTTGGCCTTGTCCATGGCGAGCGCCGAGGCCAGGACGCCGCAATGGGTGTAGGGCAGCGCCAGGGTCTCCAGCACCCCCTGAACACAACCGTCCTCGCCCCAGGCGCCGTGCAGGGCGTTGAACACCACATCGGGTTTGAGGGCCGTCAGCACCTGGGCGATGTCGCGCCCCGCGTCGATACGACTCACCCGGGCGCCCGACCGCTCCAGGGCGTCGGCGCAGGCCGCGCCTGACACCAGCGAGACCTCCCGCTCGGGCGACAGACCGCCCATCAGGACCGCGACATGGTGGCCGGCGAGGCGTGCGCTCATGGGAGGGGCGTCCGAACTGGAGGATCGAGGGCCGCGCTTGTCGCCGAATTGGAGCGGTCTGTTAAGTCGGCGCGCGATGGATTTTCAGAGGATTTTTTGCCGAGGCGACATCAAATTCCGCCGCCGGCCGTTAACCATCGCCATCTTCTCCACAGTTATTTGGCGGCTGGCGAAGCGGGGGCGGTGCGCCGGAAGTCCACGTCGCTGTCCGCCACCATATAGATCAGGGCCGCCCAGGCGGCGACATTCTGGTCCATCGACTTCACATCGACCCGATCCAGCACATCATCCGCCGAGTGGTGGGTGTCGAAATAGCGGCTGGCGTCCTGATAGTAGGACATGATCGGCGCCCCCAGGGCCTGCAGCCCCTCCACATCCGAGCCGCCCCGCTGGGCGGGGGTTTTGTCCAAGATGATCCGCAAGGGCGCCAGGACCTTGCCCAGCTCCGCCAGGGCTGGACTGTCGAGCCCGCCCGCCGGCAGTTGCAGCCGGTAGATCAGGTCCGAGCCCTCGTCGCTTTCCCCGGCCAGGACCACGTGGTCGATCTCGCCCTTGTGGGCCGCCGCATAGGCCGAGCCGCTGCCGCCCATCTCCTCGGAGCCATACATCACCACCCGCACCGTGCGGCGGGGATGGCGGGGCAGATCGCCGATCAGCTTGGCGGCGGCGGTGGTGATGGCCACCCCGGCGCCGTCATCGATGGCGCCCGCGCCGGGATCCCAGCTGTCCAGGTGCCCGCCGATGACGATCACCTCGTCAGGCTTCTCCCGCCCGGGGATCTCGCCCACCACGTTCCAGGCCGGAGCGTTGGGGGTGACGGCGGAGGCCAGGCTCAGGCGCACGGTCACCGGCGCGCCCCGGGCGACCATGCGGTCCAGCAGGCTGGCGTCCGAAGGCGAGAGCGCCGCGGCTGGGATCTTGGGGACATCCGCCGCATAATCCATGGCCCCGGTATGGGGCAGACGATTGTCCGCGGTGGACAGGGAGCGGATCATATAGGCCACGGCGCCCCGGCGGGCGGCCTCCACCGCCCCGTTCTCCCGCATGCTGATGACCATGCCGTAGCCGAACCCGTCCTGGGTGCGGGCCATGGGCTCGGTCACCACCGCGATCTTTCCCGTCAGGGAGCCCGCCGGCGCGGCCAGCATCTCTCCATAGCTATGGAACAGGGCGATCGGCGCCTCGATCCCGCCAGCGGGGGTGGGAACGGTGCCGCCCAGGCCGAGGATCGCCAGTTTCTGCGGATAGGGTCCGGTGACCTCGGCCGCCTCGGCGCCCCGGGCCCAGGCGGTGATGGTGAAGGGCTCGGCATGGACATTGGCGAAGCCCAGGGCCTTCAGCTTGGCCACGCCCCACTCCATCGCCCGTCGCTGCGCCGCCGAGCCGGCCGGCCGGGCGCCCACCTCGGTGGTCAGGGATTCCAGCACGCCATAGGCGGGAGAACCGGCCAGGGCCTTGTCCCGCAGGGTGGCGGCGGTGTCGGGGATCGACTGGGCGGCGGCCGCGCCCGCGACCAGGGTCCCAACGGCAAGGAAAGAAGCGACGACGATCAGGGGCGGACGCATGGCGACTCCAAGGCATTGGAACATGCGTCGCAGTTCGGGGCGCCTTGACCGTTTAGGCAAGAGCCGTTCGCGGTGGAAACCAGTACAGATGGCCCCTAGACGCGCCCGATCCGCTTGATTTCCCATTCCAGCTGCACGCCGAACTTGGCCTTGACATCGGCCCGGACCGCCTCGCCCAGGCCTTCCAGATCGGCGGCGGTGGCCTCTCCGGTATTGATCAGGAAATTGCTGTGCTGTTCGGAGAACTTGGCCCCGCCCACCAGCTTGCCGCGCCAGCCGGCCGCATCCACCAGCCGCCAGGAGGAATCGCCCTCCGGGTTCTTGAAGGTGGAGCCCCCGGTCTTTTCCCGGATCGGCTGGGAGGCCTCGCGCTTGGCGGTGATCTCGGCCATCCGCGCCAGCACTGTTTCGCGCTCCCCAAGGCGCCCCTGAAAGATCGCCTGCATCCAGATCACGTCCCGCGGGGCGGCGCTGTGACGATAGGTATAGCCGAACTCGTCCACGGACAGGGCCACCACCTCGCCGGCGCGGTCATAGCCCCAGGCGCTGACCAGCACGTCCTTGGTCTCGGCGCCGTAGCAGCCGGCGTTCATGGTCAGGGCGCCGCCGATGGTCCCGGGAATGCCCGCATAGAACTCCAGCCCCTGAAGGCCAGCATTAGCAGCCGCCTTGGCCACCGCCGCGTCCAGGGCGCCGGCGCCGGCGATGATCCAGGATTCCTCCTCGTCGATCTGGATCTCGGCGAAGGCCTTGCCCGCCAGGCGAATGACCACGCCCTCGATCCCGCCGTCGCGAACAATGACGTTGGAGCCCACGCCCAGAACCGTCACCGGAACCTCGGCGGGCAGCACGCGCAGGAATTCGCCCAGGTCGTCCTCGTCGGCGGGGATGAACAGGACCTGCGCCGGTCCGCCCACCCGCAACCAGGTGAAGGGCGCAAGGGGCTCGTCCCGCAGCAGCTTGCCGCGGACGACGGGCAGATTGTCCGACCAGGACCCGCTCACGCGGCGGCCAGGGCGTCGAGTTGACCCGGCAGGGCGTAGGCCCAGGTGGTGATGTCCCCGGCGCCCAGGCAGACCACCAGATCCCCCGGCTTGGCCTCGCCCTTGATCAGGGCCGGCAGTCCCGTGGGCGCCTCCAGGGCCATGACATGGCGATGCCCCCAGCGGCGCAGCCCCTCGACCAGGGCGTCGCGGCTGGCGCCCTCGATAGGCTGCTCTCCGGCCGGATAGACATCGGCCACGATCACCGTGTCGGCGTCGTTGAAGCAGCCGCAGAACTCGGCGAACAGGTCATGCAGGCGCGAATAACGGTGCGGCTGCACCACCGCGATCACCCGCCCCTCGGTGACCGCCCGGGCCGCCTTGAGCACGGCGGCGATCTCCACCGGGTGGTGGCCATAGTCGTCGATCACCCGAACCCCGCCGGCCACGCCGGTGGTGGTGAAGCGCCGGCGCACCCCGCCGAAGCTGTTAAGCCCCGCGCGGATGGCCTCGTCCGTCACCCCCAGTTCCCGGGCCACGGCGATGGCGGCCAGGGCGTTGAGCACATTGTGGTCGCCGGCCATGGGCAAGCGGAGGTCTTCCAGAGATGAGGCCTCGCCCTTGAGCGGGGTGAACTGAACGTCGAACCGCGCCCCGTCGGGACCCATGGTGACATTGACCGCCCGCACCTGGGCCTGGGGGTTGATCCCGTAGGAGATCAGCCGCCGGTTCTCGACCCGCGAGGCCATGGCCTGGACCTCGGGATGGTCGGTGCAGACCGCGGCGAAACCATAGAAGGGGATGTTCTCGACAAAGGCCTGGAAGGCCTTCTTCACGGCCTCGAAGTCGCCGTAGTGGTCCAGGTGCTCGGGGTCGATATTGGTGACCACCGCCACGGTGGATTTCAGGCGCAGGAAGGTGCCGTCGCTCTCGTCGGCCTCCACCACGATCCAGTCGCCCTCGCCCACCTTGGCGTTGGTGCCATAGGCGTTGATGATGCCGCCATTGACCACCGTCGGGTCCAGGCCGCCGGCGTCCAGCAGGCAGGCGACCATCGAGGTGGTGGTGGTCTTGCCGTGGGTGCCGCCGACCGCCACCGAGAACTGCAGGCGCATCAGCTCGGCCAGCTTCTCGGCGCGGCGCACCAGAGGCAGGCGCTGCTCGCGCCCAGCGACCATCTCCGGATTGTCGGCCTTGACCGCCGTGGAATAGACGATGGCCGAGGCGCCCTGCACGTGGCTGGCGTCGTGGCCGATGAAGATCTTGGCCCCGAGCTTTTGCAGGCGCTCGGTATTGGCCGAGGCCTTCATGTCGGAGCCCTGCACCACATAGCCGATGCGAAGCATGATCTCGGCGATGCCGCTCATGCCGATGCCGCCGATGCCGATGAA
>JARLIP010000088.1 GCA_031291685.1 Caulobacteraceae bacterium
GGTGGTGCGCCCCAAGGGGGACGAGACCGCTGACGCCGCCGCCGCCCGCGCCGCCGAAGCCCTGGCCGGGGTCAAGGGGGTGGTCGAGGCCGCCGCCCTGGAGCCGGCCAAGGCCCGGGCGCTGCTCAAGCCCTGGCTGGGGGACGAGGCCATGTTGGAGGATTTGCCCGTGCCGCGGCTGGTCAGCGTGGATCTGGATCCCAAGGCCCCCGCCGGCGCCGCCGCCCTGGACAAGGCGCTGAAGGCCGCCGGGGTGGACGCCACCGTCGATGACCATAGCCTGTGGCTGAAAGAGGTGATCCGCGCCGGAACCCTGACCCGGGCGGCGGCGGCGGCGCTCGCGGCCCTGCTGGCCTGCGCGGCGGCGGCGGTGATCGTATTCGCCACCCACGCGGGCCTCACCACCCGCTCCGATCTGGTCAGCGTGCTGCACCAGGCGGGGGCGGAGGATGACTTCATCGCCGGCCTGTTCCAGGCCCGCTTCGCCGGACTGGCGGCCCTGTCGGGCTTGTTCGGCGCCGGAGCGGCGGCCATGATCACCGCGGCCGCCCGCCTCCTGGGCGGCGGAGAAGGATTGACCCCCGTGCTGCCCATCGCCTGGAGCGACCTCTTGGCCCTCCTGGCCTGTCCGCCGATCGCGGCCCTGGTGGCCATGCTGGCGGCCCGGATGACGGCCATGGGCCTGCTCAGGGACATGACATGAGGAGCGCCACGCTGCTGTTGCTGCTGGCCCTGCTCTGGGCGGCGGGGCTGCTGGCCTTCGCCGCCCGGGTGGATCATTCCACCCCTCCGGCCGAGCCGCCGGTGGCCGACGGGGTGGTGGCCCTGACCGGCGCCTCGGACGCGCGGATCACCGAGGCCATGAAGCTGCTGGAAGACGGCAAGGGTCAGCGGATGCTGATCTCCGGGGTCAATCGCGAGGCCAGCCGGGCGGACATCCGCGGCGTGGCCAAGGCCACCCGGCGCTATTACGACTGCTGCGTGGACCTGGGATTCCAGGCCACCAACACCGTGGGCAACGCCCGGGAGACCGCCGGCTGGGCCAAGCGTCACGATTTCCACACCCTGATCCTGGTGACCTCGGACTTCCACATGCCCCGGGCGATGCTGGAGCTGAAGGGGGCTCTTCCGACGGCGCGATTCATCCCCTATCCCATCCGCACGACAGAGCTTGATGCGCGCCATTGGTGGCGGTCAGGCCAGGGGGCGAGACGAATGATCATCGAATACGACAAGTACCTGGCGATTCTGGCTCGGGAGGCGCTGCTGAGCCTCGGGGACAAGGCGGACCACAGCGCCGAACCCAAGGGCGCCGAACCCAAGGGCGCCGAATCCAAGACCGCCGCACCCAAGGACGCCGCCCCGTGATCTGGCTGCGCTCCCTCGCCTTCGCCGCCTATTTCTATCTGCTGTCGACCCTGACGGCCTTTCTGATGCTGCCGACCCTGATCGGGCCTCGGCGCTGGGCGATCTGGTGCCTGCGCCGCTGGAGCCGGGCGGTGCTGTTCGGCCTGCGGGTCTTGTGCGATGTGCGGGTGGAGATGCGCGGCCTGGAACATGTGGGTCACGGCGCCGCCTTCATCGCCGCCAAGCACCAGTGCATGCTCGACACCATCGTGCCCTTCGTCTTCATGGACGACGGCTGCCTGGTGCTCAAGAAGGAGCTGACCCGCATCCCCTTCTATGGCTGGTACGCCGTGCGCGCGGGCATGATCGTGGTCGATCGCGAGGCCCATTCCGCCGCCCTGCGCAAGCTGGTGGCCGACAGCCGCCATCGCATGGCCGAGCAGCGTCAGCTGCTGATCTATCCCGAAGGCCACCGGATGGATCCGGGGGAAGCCCCCGACTACAAGCCCGGCGTCGCCGCCCTCTATCGCGACCTGAACCTGCCCTGCGTGCCCATGGCCACCAATTCCGGGACGCACTGGCCGGCCCATGGCTTCCTGCGCCGGCCGGGCCTTGTGGTGTTCGAATGCCTGGAGCCGATCCCCCCCGGCCTCAAGCGCGCGCCCTTCATGGCCGAACTTCAGAACCGCATCGAAACCGCCTCCGACGCGCTCAGGGAATCCGGGATCTGGGCCGGAGGGCCTTCTCCACCATGCGAAGCGGTGGAGGGGGCTCGCCACCGCACCGATCTCAGGCCGCCTCGGCCTCCAGGGCCTCCACCCGGGTGAGCAGTTGCTCCATGGTGCGGTCGGCCACGCCCTCCTCGCGCAGGTGCGAAACCAGGTCGCGCAGATAGTCCACATTGCGCCCGGACAGACCGCTGGCGCCGGCGATCATCCGCGCCTGAACCTCCAGGTCCAGCACCCCGGCCCACTGCGGGTGATCGAAATCGGACAGGAACACCAGGGCCTTGGCCGCCCCGCCGCCCAGGAAACGCACCTCGGCCCAGGACTCGAAATAGGTCTCGGTGGGCTGCTCGCGCTCGCGCAGATAGGCGTAGGTCTCCGGCCAGTCGGCCTCGGCCACGCGAAAGGCCGCGCCCCGGGTTGAGCCTCCCGGCGCCAGGCCCAGGACCAGGCCCTTGCGCTCATGGGTGCCGCGATGGTGCACCGAATAGATGCAGAAGGCTCGACGCCGGCCATGGAGCCGGGCCGGACGACGCTCTATGAAGCGAAATCCCGGGCGCCACATCAGCG
Source organism: Caulobacteraceae bacterium (assembly GCA_031291685.1). GTDB lineage: Bacteria > Pseudomonadota > Alphaproteobacteria > Caulobacterales > Caulobacteraceae > Poindextera. Next base: position 2,643 of record JARLIP010000088.1, read on the forward strand.
AGCCGTATCCAAACACCCAGCGCTCGCCGTCCGCGCCGTCCTCGCCCGCACCCATGCCCGTCCTCTACCGCTTTCAACCGTCCAGCCACGAGACCATGCCCGACTTGGATAGCCCCCGCAAACCGCCGCGCCGCTTCTGGCTCTACGCGCCCTACGCGGCCCTGGCGATCGGCGTGGTGGGCTGGAGCATCGCCTGGCAGGCGATCAGCTGGCGACTGGCCAGCCAGATGGACCAGACGGCCCAACGCCTGCGGGCGGCGGGCTGGACCGTCGATTGGCGGGACCGCGCCATCAACGGCTATCCGTTCCGCCTGGACCTGACCCTGATCGGGGCGCGGCTGGCCGAGCCCTCGGGCTGGGGCCTGGCCGCCGACAAGCTCAAGGGCGAGACCTATGCCTACGCCCCGGACCACTGGGTGCTGGTCGCCCCCGCTGGCGTGACCCTGACCCGGCCCGGCAAGGGCGCCGTGGCCATGACGGGATCAGCCCTGAGGGCCAGCCTCGGCTTCAGCGGGCCGTTGCAGGCGCCCCGGATCGCCGTCGAGGGGGTGCGGATGACCTATGTCCCCGCCCCCAGGGCCGCGCCCCTGCCCATCGCCGCCAGCGACCGCTTGGGCCTCTATGTCCGCCCCCTGGCCGGCGATCAGGCCGAGGCCCAGCTTCGCCTGGATGGCGCAAGGCCCCAGACGGGCGCCCTGCTGGAGCGCCTGTTTCCGGGACGGCCGGTCAATCTGGTCTGGGACGTGACCCTGTCCAAGGCTTCCCTGCTGAACGGCCGCGACTGGCCCGCCGCCGCCCGGGCCTGGAGCGCCGCCGGCGGGACGGCGGGTGTCGTGCATGGGGAGGTCAGCGGCGGCGGATCGGCGCTCAGCGCCAATGGCGGCGCCCTGACTCTGGATGCTCAGGGCCGTCTGGCCGGCTCCGTTCCCCTGGACCTGACCCGCCTGTCCGGGGCGAGCCTCCCCAACCCGGGCGGCAAGGTGACCCTGACCCTGAAGGACGGCCAGATGACCATTGGTCCAGCCAAGATCGGCGGTCCGGTCAGGATCGGCGCGGCGGCGCGGGCGTACTAGGCGCTCTTCGCTCATCAAATCCCCAGTTCGGCCCTGAGGGCCTGTGGGCTCACCCCGCTGGCGCGGATTTCCCGCAGGGCCTGGGCGTGGTCGCGTTTGGCCAGGCGCTTGCCGTCGGGGCCGAGGACCAGGGGGTGGTGGCGATAGACCGGCGTGGGCAGGTCCAGCAAGGCCTGCAATAGCCGTTGAATGTGGGTGGCCTCGAACAGGTCTTCGCCGCGTGAGACGTGGCTGATCCCCTGCAGGGCGTCGTCCACCACCACGGCCAGGTGATAGGCGACCCCCAGGCCCTTGCGCGCCAGGATCACATCGCCGGCGCTTTCAGGCCGGGCGCGGATGGCGCCGGTCTGACCCGAGGCGCCGGTCCCCAGCTCGGTGAATTCGAGATCGTCCCAAGCCGGCCCCAGTTGCTCCCGAGCCGCGTCCAGGGACAGCCGCCAGGCATAGGGCTCGCCGGCTTCCAGTCGCCGGGCCTCGTCGTGAGAAGCGGGCGGGGCGCCGCGATAGGGGACGGCGGGACCGTGCGGCGCGCTGGCGCTGGCGTCCAGGATCTCCCGGCGGGTCTTGAAGCAGCGATAGACCAGACCCTGGTCCCGCAGCCGGGTCAGGGCGTCCTGATAGGCGTCCAGGTGCTCGGACTGGCGGCGCACCGGTGTTTCCCAGTCCAGGCCCAGCCAGGCCAGGTCCTCCAGGATCGCCGCCTCGAAGGCCGGGTGGCGCCGCTCGGTGTCGATGTCCTCGATGCGCAGCACAAAGCGCCCGCCCAGGCTCTCGGCCAGGGCGGCGGCGCTCAGGGCGCTGAAGGCGTGGCCCTTGTGCAGATAGCCGGTCGGGGAGGGGGCGAAGCGGCTGGCCGGCCTGGAGGGTCCAGCGGCGCTCAGCTCAGCCGTCCTTGCGCTGGGCCATCACCCCCAGATGGGCCAGGACCCCTTGCAGGAAGGCCCGTTCGCCGCCAAGAGCGTCCTTAAGCGGTTTGAACTTCTCGAACTTGCTGATCTCGGCCAGGCCGTGGGCGGCGCACCAGGAGGCGATGGCGGTCAGTTCCAGGTCCAGTTCGCTGACCTGGCCGCCGGCGACCTCGGTCAGGGTGTCCTTGACCAACTGGAAGGCGCTGACGTCCTCGCCATGTTCGTCGGGCATCTGGTCGGCGTTGCGGGCGCAGTCGTACATCACCCGATAGAGGGCGGGATTGGCCTGGGCGAACTCCACATAGGCAACCCCCAGGGCGGACCGGCGCTCCTCCGGCGCGGTCTCCCGGGCCAGGGCGCTGGACATGGCGAGCTTCAGCCGCGCGAAACCCTCCATGGCCACGGCGCGCAGGAGTTCACTCTTGTCCTTGAAGTGATGATAGGGCGCCGCGGGGCTGACCCCGGCTTCCCGCGCCACCGCGCGCAGGGACAGGGCGCTAGGGCCTTCGCGCACCAGCACCGCCTCGGCGGCGTCGAGCAAGGCCCGCCGCAGATCGCCATGGTGATAGGGCTTGGATTCAGCCACCGCCGCCGTCGTCATGTTTCCTCCTCCAACGCAACTCGCACAAAAACGCTTGGCATTCTTTCTAAACTTTAATCCGAACGGCGTAAAGATCATCTTGACACCGTTCAAATGAGTGCTATCTAAGCACCGTCCAGATCGGAGCGCTCACCGTCTCCCCACGGCGCCGCTCAACCGGACACCCTCGGCTCCCCCCGAGGGCCAACTAGAAAACTCAATGAGGAAGAAGATCATGTCTCTCGCACGCTTTGAAAACCTTCTCGACCGTTCCGGCGGTCTGTTTCTTCTGGCCATCGGCCTGTTGACCGGCGCGGCCCTGGCCGTGGTCGGCGCCTAGTTCCTGGTCCGGCCTTGATTGGACTTGAAGACTTGGGAGGGGCGACTCCCCTCGCGCCTCCCATGTTTTCACCCGATCCGGGGACTTGACGGTTTGTCGTCTTGGGTCAAGCCCCGCTCGGTTTCCCTCCTGCAAGGGGCTTGACGGGCAAACCATCACACGCCTGACATGGAGCTGTCGCGATTTTTCGCCTATGTAGGGACAAGGCTTGAATCACTGAGTTGATTCTGGGCGCCGCGTTTCGGAAGGAGCTCGTCTTCAGTCCACTTGCGCGTGAATATCGAGCGGCCCTGGCCGCTATCGGGAGGACCCGCCATGCAGGTGCTTAAGCGCCCGCCGTCGGGGTGTCCGGCCCTTGTGCTCAACGCCGACTTCCGGCCGTTGTCCTATTATCCCCTGTCCCTGTGGCCGTGGCAGGAAGTGATCAAGGCGGTCTTTCTGGACCGCGTCGATGTGGTTTCGACCTACGACCACGTGGTCCACTCGCCCTCCTTCGAGATGAAGCTGCCGAGCGTGGTGTCGCTCAAGCAGTATGTGGCCCAGGATCGGCCCCCCGCCTTCACCCGCTTCAACTTGTTCCTGCGCGACGCCTTCACCTGCCAGTACTGCGGCGGGCCTGACGATCTGACCTTCGACCACGTGATCCCCCGCTCCCGGGGCGGGCGCACCACCTGGGAAAATATCGTCACCGCCTGCGCCCGCTGCAACCTGACCAAGGGCGGGCGCACCCCGCGCGAGGCGGGCATGCACCCCTATCACCACCCCCGGCGCCCCAACATGTTCGAGCTGCAGGAACACGGCCGCCGCTTCCCGCCCAACCACCTGCACGAGAGCTGGCTCGACTACCTCTATTGGGACATCGAGCTGGAGGCGTGAGGGGGCGGGGCGATGGCTGCTTCCCCGCTGAATGGCGCCTTGCCAAACCGCATCCCAGGCGAGCCCCGCCAGATGCCGCGTCATTATTGACGGCCGTTCACTTCACGGAAACGGCCTTGTGCTTGAATGCGGCATGGCCAGAGACACTGACGTTCTAGAGCAAGCCGCTGACGGTCGCCCGCCGTCCGGCATCGAGCGCCGCGGAAGCCCGCGGCGTAAGACTCGTTTCAAGGCCACCATCGTCCATGGCGCCGACCATCACACCGCCCCCTGTCTGGTGGTCGAGATCAGTGAGACTGGCGCCCGGATTCGGTCCGAGATCGTCGGATCGCTGCCGGACGCCTTCTATGTGATCTGGCACGCCGAGCGTTCGGCCCTGGCCGTGGACCTGATCTGGCGCAGCGGCGTCGAGATGGGGGTCCGTTTCAAGTCCAAGACCAGTTTCGAGGGCAAGATGACCGCCGAACTGGCCGCCGTCTATCGGGCCTGGGGTCAATAGGTCGCAGGGGCGGGCGGGGAGTTTAGGCCTCAAGACGCGTGTGAGATTCAATCTCATAAATGTTTTGGGAAGACTGACGCCCATACCCTTGGGCGTCCTTCCTCGGAATTCCCCCTATGGCCGCGTCAGCCTGCCTGCGTATCGTTCTGGATCTCAGCGAAGAGAAGCTGGCCAAGCTCGAAGCCTTGGGCCCGATGGTCGCCAAGGTCACCAGCGCCTTTCTTGAAACCCGCTGGTCCTGGCCCAAGCGATTCGAGGCCCTGACCCCCTTCAGCTTCATGTTGACCGACCCCCGGGTCACCGAGGTGGACGTCAGCGGCCTGAGGCGTCTGGCGGACGAGTTGCAGATCAAACTGTTCGGGGCCAGCGACATGGGAGATGTGATCCTGCTGCTGCATGACGGCGAGGAGACCGACACCGCCCACTTCGTGCAGATGGACCACGCCGCCCTCAAGACCGCCGTGCTCGAACCCCTGGGCCCGACCCCGTTCGGCGGGCGCCTGATGCGCATGAGCACCGCCGATGGCGACGCCTCGCCCATGATGTGGGTGAATCTGGAGCGCGACGCCTCCAAGGCGCCCGGAACGGCCAAGGCCGCGCAGGCCCATGGCGTTGAGACTGTCTATCACGGGGTCTATTTCACGCCGCGGCAGAGCTTTGTCGGATGTGGGGTCTCCTCGACCCCGGCGAACGCCCCCACGGTCTATAGTTTTGTCGATAGCCCCCATCAGCTGCCCGGCGACGAGGCCTTGGCCTTCGACATGGCCAGCCAGGAAAGCGCCATAGCCTGCCTGACGGAGCGGCCCTACGCCGGAATCCTGTTCACCCCGATCAGCTTCACCGCCCTGATGCGGCGCTCCATGCGCGCGGCCTATGACGACCAGTTCGCCCGCCTGCCGCTCGCCCGCCGCAATCAGCTGGCGGTGGCGGTCTATGACGTGCCCCGCGCCCCGCCATTTCCAGCCTTCGGCCAGCTTCGCGACGCCCTGGACCGCAACTTCTCCTTCATCGACCTGCAGATCTCCGACCCCGGCTTTGAGCTGGACAATGTTCCCCCGGGGATCATCACCAGCGTGACCTTCCGTCTGCCCGAAGGCGACGAGCGCACCCGGCTGGCGGCGATGAAGCGATTCATGGACAAGCGCGAGACGTTCAAGCGGCGCCAGATCTGGCCGGCCATCACCAATGTGCGCACCCGCGCCGAGCTGCAGGCCTGCCTGCGCGAGCACGCGCCCTTCCTATCGGGTCAGGCCGTCTGCGGCCCGATGACCGAGCCCATTGGCGGCCAGCCCTGGGACAGCGCGCGCCTGCCTCTGATGCACGCCGCCTGAGGCGCGGGCAGCACTAACGCCAACGGCTTTTGAGGCTGACCGCTGGACGCAACTCACCGTCATCGCCGCTTGCGGCGATCCATTCCGTGAACGAGACCGGGTCATTGTGCATGGGATTCAGTCTGAAAGCCCGTCGCGGCGTCGTCTGAACGGCACGGATCCCCGACACTGCGTGCCGAGGATGACGGTGGGAAGGCCGGAATGTTGAGGTCAGGCTGATGGCCGTTGGCATGGATTCAAATAGTTAGTGCGCGTTTCGTCCGAAGGCCGGTTCCCACTTTTGGGACGCGCTCTAGCGGGCGGCCAGTTCGCGCCAGACGTGACGCACGACGTTCAGGGCCGGATCCCGTGACGGCTCGGACAGGTCATGCTGTCCCTCGAACCTCAGGCCCAGCTCCTCGCCCCGGCGCCAGGCCACGGCCGCGCGATAGGCCGTGTTCTGGCGCACCACGATCAGCCAGAATTCCGGCGGCAGGCCGGCGGCCAGGCTTGTGGTGATCTTGGCCCCTCCGGCGGTGAGATTGCGGATGGTGCAGTCGGCCGTCATGTCGTGGGGGCCGAACACCAGCTTGCCGGTGAGCAGGGTGCGCAATCGCGGCTCGCGCCGACGCGCATCCCCTACCGCCTCGGTCGCGGACTGAAGCGTTGGCGAACTCGGTTGGAGGGGCGGTAGCCTGTCCATGGGCCGTATTTAGCGCGGCCACGATTGCTGAGGCCTTAAGGGTAAGCTGGCCGGGACGGCTTAAGCCGCCCCGCCGGGGATCAGAACAGGACCGGAGGGATGGTCTGGGGCGAGCAGAGATATCGGCCCGCCAGGCTGCCATCCCTCAGATAGATGTGGATTTCGCTGGCCGCGCCGCGTTGGGCGAGGGCGCTCGCCAGATCCCTCGCGGCGGCCTCGGCCTTGGCCCCGCTGCGAAACATCATAGCATTTTCAGCAACTTCGTGTTGGACGGTCCATCCGCCCTGGGTGGCTTCGACGGTGATAACCTGAACCATAACTGTACTCCGGTCCTTGGCGCTTGGGGCTGCAAGCCCGGGTTCTCTAACGATGGATCGGGGCGGTTTGAGGACACCGGTGCGACAGAAGACGGCGCCGCCGCAATAAACACCCACAAGGCGCCATGTGTGGACCCGATCTGTGATCACGTGGCTTGTGGGGCCTCCCTCACAGAGCCTAGGTTTAGATCAACGCGCCCGGGGGGCGCCCCGATCCAGATCAAACGGAGTCGATCCATTGAAGATGTCCATGGCCGTGACCGCGGCCAGCCTGATTGCGCTCACCCTGGCCGCCACGACCGTTCGGGCCGAGACCCTGTACCTCACCGCCGCCCACATGGTTGATCCGGTCACCGGGACCGTGATCGCCGACCCCGCCGTGCTGATCAAGGATGACCACATCGTTCAGGTCGGCTCCAAGTCGAGCCTGCCAGCGCCCGAGGGCGCCCGCCGCGTCGACCTGGGCGCCGAGACCATTCTGCCCGGCCTGATCGACATGCACACCCACATCACCGCCCGACCGGACAGCGAGGGCTATCAGGGCTTGGCGGTGACCGTGCCGGCGGAGGCGATCAGCGGCGTGGCCAATGCCTGGACCACCCTCCAGGCCGGCTTCACCACCCTGCGCAATGTCGGCGCCGAGGGCTATTCGGACGTGGCCCTGCGCGATTCCATCAATTCCGGCGAAACCGCCGGTCCGCGCCTGTTCGTCTCCGGCCCGGCTATCGGCGCCACCGGCGGCCACTGCGATGAAAACCTGTTGCCCTACGCCTATCACGACGTGGGCGAGGGGGTGGCCGATGGCCCCGACGCCATCCGCCGCAAGGTGCGCGAGGTGCACAAGTACGGCGCCGACGTGATCAAGCTGTGCGCCACCGGCGGGGTCCTGTCCAAGGGCGACAGCGTCGGCGCGCAACAACTGACCTATGACGAGCTGAAGGCCGCCGTGGACGAGGCCCATATGCTGGGCCTGAAGGTCGCCGCCCACGCCCATGGGACGGCGGGGATCAAGGAGGCCATCCGCGCCGGGGTCGACACCATCGAGCACGCCAGCCTGGCCGACGACGAGGGCATGGCCCTGGCCAAGGCCAAGGGTTCGGCCTTCGACATGGACATCTACAATGACGACTTCATCCTGGGCGAGGGCGCCAAGATGGGCATCCTGCCGGAAAGCCTGGCCAAGGAGCGGGCCATCGGCCGCCTGCAGCGCGAGACCTTCCGCCGGGCGGTGAAGGCCGGGGTGACCATGAGTTTCGGCACCGACGCCGGGGTCTATCCCCACGGGGACAATGGCCGGCAGTTCGCCAAGATGGTGGAATGGGGCATGACCCCGATGCAGGCCATCCAGGCCTCCACCACCACGGCGGCTCGCCTGCTGGGCCACCTGGGCGACGACCTGGGCGCCATCGCCCCAGGCAAGTACGCTGACATCGTCGCCGTCGATGGCGACCCGATCGCCGACATCCGCCAGCTGGAGCACGTCAAGTTCGTGATGAAGGCCGGCGTCGTCTATCGCCAGGGCGGCGCGCCCGTGCTGGCCAAATAGAGGCCGGATCGGCCGCCGCGGGCGGGGCGTTTTCGCCTTCTTCCACGGCGGTCAACCCCTCCCATGGTTAAGGCGTGGAATTGTGATATTGCGCCGCAGCAACGCGCATATGTGACAGTTTTAACTATGATTCCTGGCGTGGTGACCGAGATTTAAAGTTACCGACTACAGTGGCGCTAGCCTTGTGACCGCCACCGGTCTATCAGGCTGGCGGCCCTTTCACCGCATCAGGGAATTTCATGTTCGCTGCGCCTCGCGACGACCTTTCTCCGAACACGCTGGCCTACGAGACCACGGCGTTGGTTAAGGCTACCGGCTTTCGCGAATACGACGCGCGCTGGCTTTTTGGGCCCGATATTAACCTTCTGGGGATCCAGGCCCTGGGTCTGGGCCTGGGGACCTATATCCACGAACTGGGCCAGTCCAAGATCGTGGTCGGCCACGATTACCGTTCCTATTCCCTGTCGATCAAGCAGGCCCTGACCCTCGGCCTGATCGCCGCGGGCTGCGAGGTGCTGGACATCGGCCTGGCCCTTTCGCCCATGGCCTATTTCGCCCAGTTCGACCTGGACGCCCCCTGCGTGGCCATGGTCACCGCCAGCCATA
>JARLIP010000089.1 GCA_031291685.1 Caulobacteraceae bacterium
GACCAGCATCCGGGTCGGGGCGTTGCAGGACTGACCGGAGTTTTGCATCACGTGCATGATGCCGCCGCCGACGGCCTTCTTCATGTCGGCGTCTTCCAGGATGATGTTCGGGCTCTTGCCGCCCAGTTCCTGAGCCACGCGCTTGACCGTCGGGGCCGCGGCCTTGGCCACTTCGATGCCGGCGCGGGTCGAGCCGGTGAAGGAGACCATGTCGATTTCCGGGTGCGAACTGATCGCGGCGCCCACGTCCGGCCCGTCGCCATTGACCATGTTATAGACGCCGGCGGGAACGCCCGCGGCGTGCATGATCTCGCTGAAGATATAGCCCGAATAGGGGGCCACTTCAGACGGCTTGATCACGATGGTGCAGCCGGTGGCGATGGCCGGGGCCACCTTGCAGACGATCTGATTGATCGGCCAGTTCCAGGGGGTGATGAACCCGCAGACGCCGATCGGCTCCTTGACGATCCGGGTCGGGCCGCGGTCTTCCTCGAACTTGTAGGACTTCAGCACCTCGATGGCGGTCTGCAGGTGGCCGATGCCGATGGCGGCCTGGGCGCGCTGGGACAGGGAGGCCGGAGCGCCCATTTCCTCGGTGATGGCCTGGGCCATGTCGCCGTAGCGCTTCTGATATTCGACGATGATGCGTTGCAACAGGTCGATGCGCTCTTCACGGCTGGTCAGCGAGAAGGTGGCGAAGGCCTTGCGCGCGGCCTTGGCGGCGGCGTCGACGTCGGCGGCGGAGCCCATGGAGATGTGGCCGCAGACCTCTTCCGTGGCCGGGTTGATCACGTCCAGGGTCTTGGGGGTTATCGGATCGACCCATTGGCCGTCGATGTAGAATTTCAGATATTCACGCATGGCGTGCTCCTCGACCTGTGTTCGCTTGGGCCCTGTAAGCCTTCTCGATCCAATATGAGTGATCAACGTTCACAGCGAAAGAGGGCTTTCGCTGCGGCCGACGGCTTTGTGCGCCGCGGCCCGGTGTAACCGTGCGTGGTTTCGAGAAGCGCCCAGGGCGTGGGCGGCAACATGGCACGACTTTGGGGCGTCCCGCCAGGGCGATGAGCCTACCAATGTGGATGGGCCGGCGCGCCGCCCAGGGCCTCTTCGATGCGCCGCCGCGTGGCCTTGGTGGTGTCCTCCGGCAGGGCGTCAGGCGCGAACCAGCCCACGGCCTCGATCTCCCCCACCGAGGTGGCCTTGCACGGCCGCCAGCGCTCTATCCGATAGACCAGCACGTGGTCGCCACGGAACAGGCCGTGATTGGCGTGGATGGAGATCAGGCGCACGCCGCCTTCAGCCTCGACCCCGGCCTCCTCCACCAGTTCCCGCAGCAGGGCCTCTTCGGCCGTCTCGCCGCGCTCGACCCCGCCCCCGGGCATGTACCAGCCGGGCATGTAGGTGTGCTTGACCAGCAGCACCGCCCCGTCCGCATTGGTGACGAGGCCCCGCACCCCGAGCGTCAGGCCCCGGGTCGTCCGGGCGTGGACATGAAACAGATGGCGGAACACCGGTTCGAGCAGGCGAGGGAGCAACATGGGGCAAGTCTAGCCGAGGCTAGCCTTGCGGTCAGCGTCCCGCCTCGTTAAAGCCGGACAACCATTGCTCAACGCAGGGATCGGCCATGCTCGCCATCGGAATGATCGTCGCCTTCATCGCATCCTTTTTCGCCCTGAATTTCTTTGAGTTCGGCCGGGGCGACTGAACCTGACCACGGTTTCGACCAACCCCGTGCGGGGCGCGGCCCTCGTCACCGGCGCGCCGCGCCGCATCGGTCGGGCCCTGGCCCTGGCCTGCGCCGAGGCCGGATATGATGTGGCCCTTCACGCCCGGGCCATAGACGAAGACACCCGCTCCCTGGCGTTCGCCATCGAGAGCCTTGGACGTCGGGCGATGTTGCTGGAGGCCGACCTTGGCGATCTGGCCGCCCTGCCCGGCCTGATTGATGTGGCCGGCGAGCAACTCGGTCCCTTGAGCCTGCTGGTCAACAACGCCTCCCTGTTCGAGGATGATCGCTTCGGCGCCCTGACCGAGGCCTCGTGGTCGGCCCACATCGACGCCAATCTGCGCGCGCCGGTCTTCCTGGCCCAGGCCTTCGCGGCCCAGGCGCCGCAAGGGGCCCTGATCGTCAACATCCTGGATCAGCGGGTGCTCAAGCCCACGCCGCAGTTCTTCAGCTACGCCATCAGCAAGGCCGCCCTGTGGGACGCCACCCGGATGATGGCCCAGGCCCTGGCGCCCCGGATCCGGGTCAACGGGGTGGGCCCCGGCCCGACCCTGCCGTCCATCCACCAGAGCGCCGCCGAATTCGCCGCCGAAGCGGCCAATATTCCTCTGGAGCGCCGCGCCACCCCCGAAGAGATCGCCCAGGCCCTGCGCTATCTGATTGACGCAAGGTCGGTCACCGGTCAGATGATCGCCGTGGATGGCGGACAGCACCTGGCCTGGCGCACCCCGGACATCCTGGCCCCCTGAGACACGGTTACCTCCGCCCGTGAACATCCCCGTTCCGACGCCGCTTTCATCCGCCATGCAGGATGACTTGCCGATGCAGCTCAGCGTTTTCGTTCGCGCCCTGCGGATCGACGCCGAAATCGGCATCAACGCCGACGAATATGGCCGTCGCCAGCCTCTCATCATCGATGTGGAGCTTTCGGTGGTCGCCGTCTCCTGCGAACACATCGCCGACACCATAAATTATGAGGTGATCGTGGCCCGCGCGCAGCAGATCGCGGACGCGGGTCATGTTAGGCTGATTGAGTCCTTCGCCGAACGTCTGGCGAGGGCCTGCCTGGAAGATGCGCGCGTCACCCAGGCGCGTGTCCGGGTGGAGAAGCCGGAGGCCCTGGCTCCCAAGGCCGAGGCCGCCGGAGTGGAGATCGTTCTGGCGCGACGCTGACCTTCAGTCACCGCGCCGACAGGAGGGCGCGATGACCGATACCTCGCCGAACGCCGCCTCCCCCAACACGCCGGGGACGCCGCCAGCCGCCCTGTCCCACGAGGACCGCACGGTTCCCGCCATCATCTACGCCCTCTACCTGTTCATGGGAGTGATGTTCGGCCTGCCGGCCCTGGTGGGGGTGGTCCTGGCCTACGCCAACCTTGGCAATGCCGGCCCGATGGTGCGCACTCACCTGATCTTCCAGATCCGCACGGTCTGGATCGGCGCGGCCTGGGCCGCCATCGGCGGGCTGCTGATCCTGGTCGGCGCGCCCCTGTCCCTGATTCTGATCGGCATTCCCCTGCTGCAGGCGGGTTTTGCGATTCTAAGCCTGATCTATCTGTGGGTCCTGGCCCGCTGCGTGGCTGGCGGCATCTACCTGTCCCAGGATGCGGTCTATCCCCGGCCAAGGACGTGGCTGATCTGAGAACGCCGTCCGCTTGAGAGTCCCTCCGCCGCCTGCGCGCCATAGTCGCGGGCCGTTCGTTCAGAATTGTTAAAACTTTCCGGCGAGGGTGCTTCCGTGACCTGAATGGTCGCTGTGCGATGGAGAATACCCATGAACGTCCCAGCCGCGAGCGCCACCAGCGCCCTCTATACGCCGCCATCCGCCAATGCGGCCCCGCCGCCGCCGCCGCCGCCCGCGCAAACCGCGCCGGCCGCCGCCGCCAGCTCCAAGGACAATGACGGCGACTCCGACCACGGTCGCGTCGACATCCGCGTCTAGCCTCCCAGCACTTCATATCCCAGCTTCGCGAGGGCTTCCTCTCCCGCCATGGAGACGGAGCCCTTTCGTGCGTCTGGACGATCGCCTTTCGAGGCTTGGGCGGGGCTGATACATAGTGACGCCTGCGTGAACGCCCTGGCGCGCCGCGCCGATGTTCCGCCCGGAGGCCCCATGAACGCACGCGCAGGCGCGGAGGTCCGTGACCGCCACCTTCTGGTGGTGGACGACGACGACCGGATTCGCGCCCTGATCAAGGAATTCCTGACCCGGGCGGGCTTTCGCGTGTCGGTGGCCGCGGACGCCGCCACCGCCCGCCGGCTGCTCTCCAGCCTGGAGTTCGATCTTCTGGTGTTCGACGTGATGATGCCGGGGGAGGACGGTTTCTCC
>JARLIP010000090.1 GCA_031291685.1 Caulobacteraceae bacterium
CCGCCCGTGGTGGTCACGGACACATTGCCGCTGCCGCCGCTGCTCTTGGCGTCGATGCCGTCGCCCGTGCCGCCCGTGATGTCGCCACCGGCCGAGACCGTGATGGCCGAGCCGCCGGTGGAGATGGCGGAAATGGCCGTGGTCGAGCCAGTGACCGCGCCGGCCGTGACCTTGATCGCGCCGTTCCCGGTGGAATTGGCGCCGATGCCGACGCCGGCCGTGCCCTTAACCAAGCCGCCCGCGGAGGTGTCGATGGTGATCTTGCCGATGCCGCCGGTGGAGGCGTTCACGCCGCTCGCGCCGGTGATGGTGGCCTTGGAGCCGCCGGTCTGGGTGAAGCTGACGTCGCCCGACCCGCTCTGCAGGTTCGCCGCCGCGCCGCCAGTGGAGGTGAGGATGTCACTGGAGTTGACCGTGACGGCTCCCGAGCCGCCGGTCGTGGCGAGAATGGCGCCGCCAGCGCCATTCACGGTTCCGCCCGTCAGACCCAGGGTGATGTTGCCGGAACCAGTTCCAGTGGCGGTGATACCGATCCCGGCGCTCGAGGTCACGTCGTTGCCAGTGTAGATCTTGATCGGCCCCGAACCGGAGGCCGAAATACCGCCCGCCGCACCCGAAACCGTCGCCGCGATCGGGGCCAAGCTCGTGCCGATATTGATCGGGCCGGAACCGCCAAGGGCATGAATGCCGATCCCGGTCGTGGAGGTGATGGCGCCCGTCGCGTCGGTGTCGGCGACATTGATCGCGCCATTACCCGCCGCAGTGTTGGCCTCAATGGCGTTATTCTGCGAGTTTACGCTGGTGACCGTGACATTCACATCGCCGGTTGCGCCCTGCTCAATCGCGAACACGCCGAAGCCGGAGACCGTATTGGTCGCGCCGACGGTGCCGGCCAGATTGACGGTCACGCCGCCGGTCTGGCTGCTGGCGGTGACGCCGTTGCCGCTGCCGCCGGTGTTGTAGATGTCGGTGCCCGCCGCGGAATTGACCGTGGCCTTGCCCGAGCTGGTCGAGGCCACGTGGACCGCGGCGTTGGCGCCGGTCCCGCCGTTCACCTTGCTGCCCGTGCCGTTCAGGTTATAGGTGGCGTTGCCGGTCCCCGAGACCAGGTTGATGGCGCCATTGACGCCGGTGGTGGTGGTGGCCGCCGTGGTCGAGGTGGAATAGTTGATGTTACCGGCGCCCGAGGCCAGATCCACGCCAAAGGTCGTGCCGGAGATGTTGTTGCCCTGGGTGACCGTGATCAGGCCGCCGCCGGAATTGCCGCTCAGGCCCGCGCCGCCCAGGCCGGTGAAGGCGCCCGTGCCGGTATTTACCGTGATGGCGCCGCCGCCCGAGGTCAGGGTCACACCGTTGGTGGAACCCGTCACCGTCACCGGTTGGGACGTGAAGTCGATGCCGACCGCGCCGCCGTTACTGCTCAGGGTGACCCCGGAGCCCGCGCCATTGACGAGGGTGCTGCTGGCCACGAGGGAGGCCAGGCTGACGCCGATGCCAGCGGAACCGCCGGCGTCGAGACTGACCCCGCCAGTCGTGGTCACACCGTCGATCGCCACCGCCACCGGGTTCGCCGTGGCGCCGGTGTAAACCACCGAGGCCCCGGAGCCGGAGCAGAATTCAGTGCCGTTGGTGGCCGCGCCGCCGGAAGCGTCCGGCGCGCAGGTTATGGCCGCGTGGGCGATTGATGGGGTCAGTGAGGTCGCCGTCAGCGCCCCCATGCCCGCCAGCATTGTGGTCGCCACGAAGGAGGACGTCGCCAGGAGCGAGACACGGCGGCGAGCGAATTCACGGTAGGTGCGAGACATCAAACTTCCCCATTCCCCAGGCGTAGCTAGCCCATTCCCGCAGTCGTAGCGGGTCGTAGTTTCGCTTGTAGGGGGATTGGAGAACGAGGTCTCGGGGCAGGGGGCCCCAAAAACTATGCAATCAGCGCACTATTGTGCTACCTGCAATAGAAATGAATAATCTGAGCCATAACGCGACGGAATGGCGCACCCCAGCATGAAACGCATCACGGTAAGTTTCGATCCAAGGCGATATTTTTCGCCCTATGGTGTATATCATCAAGATCAATCATGGCTTTATTCGGACGTCGTTGGGGCGTTAAAACGGCGTTAGCGAACAATACCAGGGGACGTAGCCCTCGCCTCGACACTATTCGGACAGAATTTGATATCGCATCCCAGATATATATTTTCGCGAGTCTGGTCTTCGCCGGTCTTAATGTCGTTTAAATGCGACAGAACCCAGGTGATGGGTCTTTTCGCGACTGCGAACTGTTGTCGTAACGGCTTGGTTACGATTACCGGGGAACAGCAGACAAAATGCGTGCCGCGCCCGTGATTCGCGACCTGGAGGCGCTCCCGCCGTACGGGGCCTGGGGCATGGACTTACCCGGCCTGGTTGCGGTACGGCTTGGTCGGAGGTGAAGGACAGGGGTGGGTCAGCAAAGCCGACACGTGGATCTGGAGTTCGAGGGCGCCGGGGCCAGCGAAGCCTGGGCCATGCTCGTGGCCGATCACAACCTGTCGCCGCCATTCCGGCGCCTTGGCCCCGACGGCGGCTTCACCGGCCGCTATGCCGACCAGCGCTGGGGTGACGCACGCATTATAGACGTGCGCCTATCCCCCATGATCCTGACGGACCGGGACCCGGGACAGGGCGGCGCGGTTCTGGACGACTATCTGGTGCAGGTGTTCGTGGAGGGCCGGGCCACCTATTACCCCGCCGGCGCCTTTGGTTACGCCCTGAAGCCCGGCCAGGTGATCCTGCGCCCAGCCGCCAACGGAACCGAGATCCGGGCGGATCGGGCCGCCCGCATCGTCACCATCGTCCTTCCCGTCCATCATCTCGCCCCCCGCTTCGCCCGCCGCGACGCCCTGGTGGCCCTGAACGGCCCTCTGGAGGCCGGGCTTTCGTCAAGATTGATCGGCGGCCTGGTCATGGGCCAAATGGACGGAGAGGCCGCCTCCGCCGCCCGGCCGGAAGGCTTCATTGACGCCCTGGCCGGACTGGTGGCCCTGGCCGTGGCCCAGACCCCGCCGCCGCCGACGCCCCTGTCGGAGCTGGCGGCCAGCCGGGCGGCGGATATCCAGGCCTATCTGCGCCGCAACTTCGCCAATTCCCAACTGACCCCGGCCATGATGGCCGAGGACCTGGGCATATCGGTGCGTTATGCGCACAAGTTGATGCGCATGACTGGCCAGTCCTTCCGCGAGACCCTGATCCGCCAGAGGCTGGACGCCGCCCGCGTCGCCTTCGCCGCCAGCCGTCGCCCGCGGGAGACCATCGCCGAGATCGCCATCGCGGTGGGCTTCAACGACATCTCCCAGTTCAACCGCCACTTCCGCGCGGCCTATGGGCTGACGCCCCGGGCGGCCCGGCGGTTGGACGAGATCACGGGCTACCCGCCCCTGGGCGCCGGCTTCGCCCCGCGCGACGGGGAAACCGCGCCCTTCAGTTCCAGGCTGGTGGATATCGCCGATCCTGGCTAAGACGGCGGTCGCCCTCTACTCGTTGTTTCATCCGCCGGGGAGCCCAGGAAAACCATGTCCACCCTTCTCTATGACAACCCCATGCTGCTGGACTCGGTGCGTCACGCGGATTTGCGCCTGAAGGACCTGAACGACCTCAGCTTCGCGGCGCACACCAACACCATCCCGATCAACCTGGTGGAATTCCCCCTGATCGCCCGCCACTATCCGATCGGCTTCGTCGGCGAGGGCAAGGACGCCACGCCCATGGCCATCGTCGGCCTGGGCAAGGAGAACCTGTTCATCGACGAGAAGGGCCAGTGGAAGCCGGGGGTCTATATCCCCGCCTATGTGCGCCGCTATCCGTTCATCTTCGGCGCCGGGAACGATCCTAACCAGCTGTCCCTGTGCATCGAGGACTCTCCCAACGTGCTGACCAAGGTCGGCGGCAAGCCCCTGTTCGAGGACGGCAAGCCCAGCGACGCCACCGAGCGGGCCCTGGAGTTCTGCCGCTCCTTCCACAATGCCGCCCTGTCCACCGAACCCTTCGCCAAGGCCCTGCACGGCGCCGACCTGCTCACCGAGCGCCAGGCCAACGCCGAGCTGAATGGCGGCGGCGCCTTCGTCCTCAAGGGCTTCAAGAGCATTGACGAGGCCAAGCTGCGCAAGGTCACCGCCAAGACCCTGGGCCAGTGGAACGAAAAGAACTGGCTGACCCCGATCTTCGCCTCGATCCAGTCCACCCTGAACTGGTCCAACCTGGTCGACCTGATGGCCGAACGAAATAAGGCCGCGGTGAACTAAGGGCGGGAGCGCTCGCGAGCCCCCTCCACCATGCGAAGCGGTGGAGGGGGCCGGCGCCCTTATCGATCCCGATGCGCCCGCATCGACACCCCGTGATCGAAGCGAACAAAGAAACTGCCGACCGAACCGTGGCTGATCACCACGGTTGCGCCGGCGCGGGGGGCGGCGCCCAGGTCGTCCCCGTCGATCTGGCGCCACACAGCGCCGTCCTCCAATTCGATCACCCAACGCCCGTCCGGGTTCTGACGAGCCGTCTTGACCTTGGCCGTCAGGGTCTCGGCCTCCTCCCGCGCGACGCCGCGGTCGAAGATGGACAGCGCGCTGAAGTTGAGCCCAAAGGCCTGGCGGCGAACCGCCTGGGCCTGCTGACGGTCCACCACGACAATGTCCCCGCCAGCCTCCGCCCGGTCGAGATCGGCCACCGCCTTGTCATAGCAGCTCAGCCGCCTGCCGGGGTCCGTAACAGAGCGGCAATCCACCAAGGCCTTGAGGTCCGCGGCGCGCCCTTGCGCGCGCACGGTGGCCGCCTGAACCGGCGCGCAAAGGCTCACCCACAAGGCCGCGCCGGCGACACTCGCTAAAAATTTGCTCAAGCTTGGCCCCACGAAGCATGTCCTTGCACGTCGAAATGGAAATCAACACGAAATTTTTGACGCCCACAAGGTCGTTTCAGCGCGAACCATGCCCCACGCACAACGCTGGAGACGCGAAATAGGGGTAAATTTTACTACGTTTAGGCGCACTGTGTCGCAAAGGTGACAAGGCTGTCATGAACTGCATCCCGCGGCCCGCCCCGCATTGACCCTCCGAAACCAAGATCCCTACGATCACACCCAATCGGAATCCGCACACGGACCGGGACACATCCAAGTTTGAGGACGACGGCTCGACAGCAGCCGCGTTTCCTCGGAGGGGCCAAAACATGAAGCTCGATACAACGCGAGGTCGACTCCTCGCGACCAGCATGCTTTGCGGCATGCTGGCTCTCGCCACATCGTCCGGGGCCCACGCCCAGACGACGGCCAAGGCGGCGCCCGTCGCCGACACGGCGCCTGAAATCGTGGTCACCGGCACGCGCATCAAGGGCGCGGCCAACGCCGTCGCCGCCAGCCCGATCTCGGTGACCACCAGCGCCCAGATTCAGCTGAGCAAGGCCGATTCGGTCGAAGAGGTGCTCTCCAAGATGGCCGGCGCCGACTTCACCGGCGGCTATTCCAGCGCCAGCAACAACGGCGGCCAGGGCCTTTCTGAAATCAGCCTGCATAACCTCGGCCCGACGCGGGCCCTGATCCTGATCGACGGCCAGCGGCTGATCCCGGTGTTCTCGGGCACCGAGACCGTGGTCGATCTGAACGCGGTTCCCCTGTCGATGGTGGACCGGGTGGAAGTGCTGCGGGACGGCGCCTCGTCGGTCTATGGCGCCGACGCCATCGGCGGCGTGGTCAACATCATCACCAAGAAAAACGCCGAGGGCATGACCGCCGACTTCTTCGGCGGCGTCAGCGGCCATGGCGACGGCACGGCCTGGAACTTCGCCTCCTCGGTCGGCGTCAATAGCGACCGGGCTAACGTGAACCTGGCCATCGGCTGGGACCACCGCGACGCCATTGGCCAGTCCGAGCGTAACTGGGCGGTGAATCCCCACATCGGCGACCCCAACAACGAGGGCGGCTCGGCCTATCGCAGCCAGCTGAACATTGCTCAGCAGGAATCCGGCGACCCCTACCCCGATCCCACCGTCGACAACCCCAACAACACCTCCAACCATCCGGCCAAGGTTTTCGTCAACGGCCATACCTACAGCATCACCGATCCGACCGTTAACTGGTCGGCGATCGATCCGGCCCTCACCTACCTGCCCAATGTCGGCCGGGTGAAGATGAACGCTGGCAATAAGAACTGGAACGATCTGACCGGCGGCACGGACCGCAAGCAAATCAGCTTCAGCGGCCACTATAACCTGACCGACAACGTGCGCTTCATCCTGGAAGGGTTCTACACCCACCGCACCTCGGATCAGTCCCTGCGGCCCGAGCCCCTGCTTGGCGACACCATCGCCACCTTCGTGCCCGGCACCACCACCACCCTGTTCCAGGGCTTCATCATCCCAGCCGACGCGCCCGGGAACCCGAACACACCCACCTATATCCCCTCATCGACCTCGGCGAACGGGTTGATGCTCAACCCGATCGACCCCCTTACGGGATTGCCAACCGCGCAGGCCTTCGCGGCCTATCTCACCCCGAACCAGTTCGGTCCGCGCCTCTATCACCAGGAGTCCAACACCTATCGGATCCGCACCGGGTTCGAGGGAACCGTGTTCGGCAAGTACGACTGGGAGGCCGGCTACGTCTATCAGGAGAACTCCACCCGGGCCGACGTGAAGAACGAAGCCAACTTCAACCACTTGGCTCAGATCACCGAACAGATCGCCTGCGTGGACGTCCCCGGCGGCTGCACCACCAATGGCGCCGGCATGAGCGTCCCGATCACCCAACCCAACTATTTCGGCGATCCAAACAAGATCTTCACCGCCGCTCAGCTGAAATATCTGCTGTTCGACAACATCGACCAGAACACCACCTCTGAAAGCTACGCCTACGGCAATATCAGCGGCCCCATCTGGGATCTTCCCGCCGGCACGTTGAAGGGCTCCGCGGGCGTCGAGTTCCGTCAGGAGCGCCTGCAGGACACCCCCAGCGAACTGGTGCAGGAAGGCTGGGCGCCCAACGCCTCGGCCGTTTCCGGCGGCAGCTATCACGTGGAGTCGATCTTCGGGGAACTGATCGTCCCGCTGCTGAAGGGCCTGCCGGGGATCGAATCCCTGACGGTCACCCCCAGTGTCCGCTATGATCACTACAGCAACTTCGGCGGCGCCTTCACCAACAAGGTCGGCCTGGACTACAAGATCACCCAGGACGTCCGCATCCGCGGCTCCTTCGCCACCGGCTTCCGCGCCCCGACCACCGCCGAACTGTTCGGTGGCCATCTGGTCAGCGACAACGGCGCCAGCGGCGATCCCTGCGACACCCGGGCCGCCAACTATCAGGGCAACAAAAATATCGGCAAAGGCGTCCTGACCGCGGGCTCCACCTGCTCCCTGGCCGTGGCGGGCGGGGCGGCGGTGACCAACTTCACCCCCTCGCAGGACGACAGCAAGGGCAACCAGATCCAGGTCCTGGAAGGGGGCAACCCCAACCTGAAGCCTGAAATCTCCGAATCCTACGGCATCGGCGTGGTCTTCACGCCGCGCTGGACCCCCGGCCTGAGCTTCTCCGCCGACTACTACTCGGTCCGGATCAGCAACACGATCCTGGGCCAGGGCATCGCCGGCACCGCAAGCCCCGACGTCGTGCTGAACGGCTGCTATGGCGCCGCTCAGAACCAGGCCTTCTGCTCGCTGGTCACCCGTAACTCCAGCGGGGTCATCACCCAGGTCAACAGCCTGGCCTCCAACTTCGGCACCGAGAAGGTTCAGGGGGTCGACTATCAGATCGACTATGACACCGCCGCCGCCCACCTGAACCTGCCGATCCCCGGCTCGTTCCACTTCACCTGGCAGATGAGCAACCTGCTCAAGCACACCACCGAGAATCCGGACGGCACCAGCAACAGCTTCGCCGGCACCTTCCAGTACTCGGCTGAATCCATCCAGCCCCGCTGGAAGGGCACCGCGGCCATCGACTATCATGTCGGTCCGTGGACGGCGCACTGGGACCTGCTCTACTACGCGCACATGAAGAGCTTTGACGGCGGCGACTCCGTCTATGGCAACCAAATCCCGGACATGTATTACAACAACATCAGCGCCAGCTATTCGTTCAGCGACCTGGCCTTCCTCAAGAAGGCCCGGATCACCTTCGGCATCGACAACGTCGCCGATCAGGATCCGCCGTTCCTGAACGGGGACAGCACCTGCAAGTGCAACAGCCTCGCCGGTCCGTTCGACTTCGTTGGCCGGTTCTTCTACGGCCGCCTCTCCACCAGCTTCTAGGCTGGTCGAGGGCATGGGCCGGACGATCACCCTTCGTCCGGCCCGCCATGGATAGACCCGCACCGCCCGCGGCCTCCTCCGCGGGCGGTTTTTCTTTGCGCCGCACGCACAAAATCGGTCCAGGCTGGACCGCGATAATACCAACGGCCGTTGAGCTTGATCCTTACATTCCGGCCTTCCCACCGTCATCCTCGACACGCAGTGTCGGGGATCCGTGCCGTTCAGCCGACGCTGCGGCGGGTTTTCAGAATGAATCCCACCCACAATGATCCGACCTCATTCACGGAATGGATCGCCGCAAGCGGCGATGACGGCGAGTAGGCTCAAGCGGTCAGCCTCAAAGACCGTTGGCGATCAGAACACGGACGCCCTAGGGAGATCAGACTTGCCGCCGCAACCGGATCGTCGGGCCTTGCTGGCCCTGGGGGCGTGGACCCTGGGCGGATGGGTCCTTCTCGCCCCCCGGGCCATGGGCGCGGACATGCTGGTCAACCTGGCGGAACCCGCACCTCCGCCGCCGCCCACTGAGGCCGCTGGCGACCAGGTCAACGCCGCCCGCGACGCGGCCCGGCGCATGTCCGTGGAGGTGCGGCTCAACGGCCAGGGGCCCTTCACCTTCGTGGTCGATACCGGCGCCAATGTGTCGGTGATCGCCGCCGAGACCGCGGCCGCCATCGGCCTGCCCCCGGCCGGCCAGGCCCAGGTCCATGGCATCGCCGGCGCCGAGGCCACATCGACGGTCAAGGTCGATCGCCTGTCCGTCGGCCAGGTGACCTCCCGCCGGCTGCGCCTGCCGGTCCTGCCCATCGCCGCCCTGGGCGTTCAGGGCCTGCTGGGGGTCGATGTGCTCAAGGACCGGCGGGTGGTGATGGACTTCCAGGACAGCCGCCTGGAGATCGGCCCCTCCGGCTATGACTTCACCCCCTCCATCACCGGACGCATCGGCGACGCGGACCACGATCCCGACACGGTCGCCGTCGCCGCCCGCTACAGATCGGGCCAATTGCTGATCGTCGACGCCAGCGTGGCCAATATCCCCGTCACCGCCTTTCTGGACTCCGGTAGCCAGAACACCGTGGCCAACCTCGCCCTGCGCCAAAGGCTGCTGGAGCGCCAGCCGGAGCTGGCCGCCACCCTCGCCAATGTCGAGTTGCTCAGCGCCACAGGCCAGACCGCCAGCGGCGAGCTGTGCCTCCTGCCCGGCCTGCGTCTCGGCGGGGTCAAGATGACCGGCCTCAGCGCCGTGTTCGCCGACCTGCACACCTTCGACATCTGGGGGCTCAAGACCAAGCCCGCCGTGCTGATCGGCATTGACGTGCTGCGCCATTTCAACGCCGTGGAGTTGGACTTCGGCCGCCGCCGCGTGGTCTTCCGCGCGCCCACCGGCTGGCGCCGGCCGCGCTAAAGACGGTCTGGTTTGGCTTTCGAATCGCTGGCGGGGCGCTATGCTGAACCCGTCCATGCTCCGTTCAAGGAGCGGCCGGCGGAGCCAGGCGTGAACCCCAAGACCTACTATCCTGACGGCGGCGCCTGGGCGGTGATGGCCCGGGCGGCCTTCCTGGTGGCGGTGATCGTCGTCACCTTCGCCTCGCTCGCGCCCCTCAGCATGGTGCCGCAGGTTCTGCCCTCCCGGCATCTGGAGCACTTCGCGGCCTTCTATTTCACCACCCTGATCGCCGCCACCGCCTTTCCCCGGCTCAAGATCCTGACCCTGGGCGGGCGGCTGGCCCTGTTCGCCGCCCTGCTGGAACTGACCCGCATGGCGCCCTCCCAGCATCGCATTTGGGGAGTGCTGGACTGGGAGGCGGATTTTGGCGGCATCATCGCCGCCCTGGCGCCGGTCATCGTGGAAAAGTTTCGCTCAAGATTCGATCCGCGTGTCCCAAAATGAGCCCCCAGCCCCTGGTCCGGCTCTTGCCATGTGGCAAGGATGTGGCAGCCTGGGTCCCGGAAACGTCCGGTCCCACCCCTTGCCAAGGCCCGCTCGCCCGGCCGATTACGACAGGAGATGCGCCGTGGATGTCGTGATTCAGACCCCTGCCGAGGCCTCCGCGGATTTCAAGCGCAGCCTTCAGCGGTTCCTGGTTTCACGCAGCTTCGTCAATGACGAGGGCTTCACCATCCACTGGTCGGAGCCCCGGGGCGACGCCGTGATCCAGCACCTGCATTTCGAAAACGCCGAGATCGCCGAGGCCTTCCAGCTGTGCTGGCGCGGAGACGTGTTCGAGCGGGACTGACGCCACGCAATTTTCCCTTCTCCCCTTGTGGGAGAAGGAGGGGCCCGCGCCGGAGGCGTGGGAGGATGAGGGGTTTCTCAGGCCCCTGTGAGCGAGTGTGTTTACAAGAGGAATGTGGGGATGGCGTCGCGGCCGGCGCGCCCCCTCATCCTCCCGTCCGCTAAGCGGCCGGGCCCCTCCTTCTCCCACAAGGGGAGAAGGGAGGACTGTGGACCTCGTTCGATATGTGAACTCAGCGCCCCACTCCGGCACGAGTGTCCCTAACCTCAGAACGGCTTGTCCCCCGCCACCGTGACGCGGAAGCCCGAGCGGGTCTGGGGGAAGTAGTCCCAAGTGGCCAGGTGCTGGGTGCAACGATTGTCCCAAAACGCCACGGAATGGGGCTTCCAGCGGAAGCGGACCTGGAAGTTCGGGTTCATGCAGTGCTGGTAGAGATAGTTCAGGATCGCGTCACTCTCCTCCTTGGACACCTCGGTGATCCGGGTGGTGTAGGAGGCGTTGACGAACAGGCTCTTCTTGCCCGTCACCGGATGGGTGCGCACCACCGGATGGGTGGAGCAGGGATAGCGGCGGTCGACATCCGGAAACAGGGGCCGATAGACGTGGTCGGCGTCATGCACCGCCGTCAGCCCGTCCAGATAGGCCTGCATCCGCGGCGACAGGGCGTCATAGGCCGCGTACATGCTGGAAAACAGGGTGTCGCCCCCGTATTCCGGCACGGTGTGCAGATAGAGGATGCTGCCCATGGGCGGCTCGGCGTCGCAGGTCAGGTCCGAGTGCCAGTTCTCCCCGGCCACGAACTTGGAATTGGCGTCGGCGTGGATGGCCACGATCTCCGGATGGTCATCCAGGCCAGCCACGCTGGAATGGATCGCCAACTCGCCGAACAGCCGGCCAAAGGCCTTGTGGCTCTCATGGTCCAGGTGCTGGTCGCGGAAGAACAGCACCGCGTGTTCAGCGATGGCGTCCTTCAACTCCACGGTCTGGCGGTTGGACAGGGGCCTGCTCAGGTCGATGCCGAACACCTCCGCCCCGATCCGGGCGGTCATCGGCTTCACCTCGAAAACTTCATAACTCATTGGATTTCCTCGTTGAAAGACGCGGGCCCACAACGGGGTCAGGCGTCTCCGAAGGGGTTGTCACCATAGACCGGGGTCGAGCGGGCGCCGTCCGCGCCGCCCTCGGCCCGGCCGCAGACCGCCAGCGCGGTCAGGGCATAGACCAGGGCGCTGTCGACCATGTCCTGGGGGGTGGGCCGCCAGCGCTTGAAGCCGGTGGTGATGGCGGGGATGCGCTGCATGTTGAAGACATTGTGGTCGCGCCACATGCTGGAATAGACCGGAGCCGCCCGCTCCACCGGATGGCCGAAGGTCAGTTGGGTGGCGGCGTCCACGGCTCCCACCAGGGGGGCCACGGCCTTGGCGTCGGCCTCGAAACCGTGGCGGGCCATCACCGGCTCGATCTCGATCTCGCCGAGCCCGGCCTCGAACACCAGGCGCTCCAGTTCATGCAGGATCTCGCCCACCTGTTGGCGGGGGCTCAGCCCCACCTCCAGATAGACGTTGCAGACCTCGGTCCCCGCGCCGAAGGCGTAGGGCACGCCGCCGCGCACCGAGGCCACCTGGACCTTGGGTTGGGCCACGCCGCCGGCGCTTTCGTAGCGGTGGCGCACCTCATAGTCCCGGCCCCAGCGATTCAGGGCCTCCATCAGCCCGCCCAGGCGATAGATCGGGTTGGGATGATCGGCGACCTTGTCAGGATGGGTCAGCAGGGGGGTGAACACCCCCTCCCCCAGCACCTTGATGCGGAACACCGCATAGCCGCAGCCGACCCAGGTCAGGCCGAAGTCGCAGCCCTCTGCGGCGATGGCGAAGTCGGGGGCGACCCCGCCGTGATGGAACAGGTAATGGGCGCCGATATCCTTGCCCATATAGGCGACGCCGCGATGCTCCTCGATCGGCTCGGGACCGATCTCCCCGGGGCAGGCGGTCAGGTACATCTTGCCCGCCAGATCATAGCCGGCGCGCTTCAACGCCTTGGCCGCGATCAGGAAACAGGTCATTGGCCCCCGGTCATTGGCGATGGGATAGCCATAGAGCTTGCCGTCCTCGAGCCAGCATTCCTGCCACTCGCGGTTCTTCAGGGTCTCGGGCCGGTACTTGTAGGCGTCCAGGTCCGGGTTCCAGGTGGGGCTTTCGGTGTCCAGGTGCGCCGTGAACAGCAGATTGCGCCCGACGCCCGGACGGCCCTTGCCGCCATAGGTTCCGATGATGTTGGAGCGCTCGGGGGTCGCGCCGATCTTGCGCGGCGAAAACCCTTCCCGGTCCATCCAGGCATAGACGAAGTCGCCGGCCTCCTTCTCCTTCCCGGCGGGGCTGGGGATATTGCCCAGGGTCAGGGCCAGCTCCACCATCTCGTCCATATTGATGGCGGCGGCGATGGCCGTCCGGTCGGCGTCGCTCACGGCGAAGGGCGCGACGGCGCCCAGGGGGGGAAATCCGTCGGCCATGCTCAGCTCACTTCACTCCAGGCGGCCACGATCTGGTCGGTATCCGCCAGGATGGCGCAGTTCAGGTCCAGGCACTTCAACGCGCCCGTATGCAGGTCCGGTTCGTAGGCGGCGCAGGCGTCGCTGGCCACGAACACGTGATAGTCCAGATGGAAGGCGTCCCGCACGGTGCAGTCGACGCAGCATTCCGTGGTCAGGCCGCAGGCGACCACCGTATCGATCCCCCGGGAACGAAGCACCGAGTCCAGGGGCGTGCCGAAGAAGCCGCTGTAGCGCAGCTTGGGGATCACCACCTCGCCCGGAAGGGGCGTGGGGCCGATGAAGTCCGCCCCCGGATGACCCGCGCGGCACAGGGCCGCGTCGGTGTCCGGCTCGCCGCCCCGCCGGCGCATACGCTCGCTCCAGGCCGCGGAATCCAGGGCGCTGGAGGTCTGCAGCCCCACGAAGATCACCGGGGCTCCGGCCACGCGCGCCGCATCGACCAGGCGCTCCGCCGCGGCCAGGGCCGCGGGGACGGAGCTCAGATCCACCCCCCACTGGCCCAGCAAGCCCTCGGGCGAGCCGAAGTCCGCCTGCATGTCGATGACCAGCACCGCGGTGCGGCCGGGCGCGATCCAGTCGGCCAGGCCGCCTGAACCGCTCACGGCGCTCGCCTCGGACGTCGCGACCGCGTTCACGCGGTCACCGTGCGGAATTCCGGCAGGATTTCCGAACCGAACATCTTCAGGCCTTCCACATAGTCCGGGAAGATCAGCATCAGCCCGTCCAGCTCGCAGTAGGTCAGGAACTCCTCGACCTTCTCGGCGCAGGTGGCGGGGGAGCCCACGGCGGTGTGGGTCATGAACGGACCCTGCTGCTCGGCCGCCGCGCTGAGCTTTTCCGGGGGCACGCCCCAGCTGCTCAGCATACTGATGATCGCCGCCATGTCCGTGCCCTCGGCGTAGCGCTTGACCAGGGCCTGCGCCTTGGCGTCGGTGTCGTCGTGGATCAGGGTGCACATGGCGTAGGTCTTGATATTGACCCCCATGGTCTCGGCCACCGCCTTGGCCCGGCGCGAGGCGTCCCGGCGCTCCTCCGCGGTGCGGCCGCCAACGAACACCGCATCGGACTCGCGCACCGAGAACTGGAAGCCGCGATCGGACATGCCGGCGCAGATCAGGTTGGGGCGGGGGCGGGAGATCGGCTTGGGATCGGAGACGCAGTCCTTCATGTGGAAGTAGCGGCCGTCGAAGTCCACGCTGTGCTCGGCCCACAGGCGCTTGACGATGGTGGTCCATTCCTCGGCCAGGACATAGCGGTCGTCATGGGTCATGGAGTCGTCCCACGCCCCCATCTGGCTGAACTCCTCCTTGAAGGCGCCGGCGACGATGTTCAGTCCGGCGCGGCCGCCGGAGATATGGTCGATGGTGGTGATCATCTTGGCGATCACGGCGGGATTGTGCAGCAGGGTGTGGGCCGTGGCCCAGACCTTCACCCGCTTGGTCGCCTGGGCGATGGCGGCCATCATGGTGATGGACTCCATCGACACGCCCCAATGGTTGGTCTCGCCGCCGAAGCCGCGGAACTTGCCCATGGACATGACGAAATCGAGGCCGACCTCATCGGCGGTCATGGCCGCGGCCAGGTTCTGCTGCCACAGCCCGTCCAGGGTGGGGGCGTTTTTCGAGACGATCCAGCCGCCGTTGGCGACGGGCAGGAACACGCCGAAATCTTTTTTGGTCTTCTGGGTCTTGTCGAGCATGGGAATACAATCCTTCAGGCAGGGTCCTGAGCAAGGGTCGGGGTTGCGAGCGGGCCAGGCGCGCGCTCGGAGGGGGTAACGTCTCCCAGGACTTGGTCCTGTTCGGACCGATGCTTGGGTGGGCGCATGAACAGGGCGGCGAAGAACACCACCGCAATCACCGCGGCGTAGATCTGGAAAGTGGATCCGAAACTGCCGGTCTGATCCCGAAGCGTCCCGCCGATCGTCGGGCCGAGGGCCGAAACCGCCCCCACCATGCAGGTGAGGGAGAAGATCTCCAGATTATGCTTGCGGCCGAAATAGTTAAGCACGAGCACAGTGACCGCCAGGGCCGTCAGGCCAAAGCCCAGGCCGCTGCCCACCGCGTAGAGCAGCATCATCGGCAGGTCGTGGGCCACGCTGAGGGCCCCCGCCCCGACCATCAGGCAGGCCAGGGCGAAGATCAGCAGGAGCCGCGGCTCCAGATAGTCGCTGATCAGCCCCCCGACCGCCCGTCCCCCGGTCTGCACCAGGGCTTCCAGGCTGAGCATGGCGCCGGCCATGGTGGCGGCGACCCCACGCTCGGTCAGGTGCGCCACCGACAGGCTGGCGACGGTGACGCCGACCAGAAGGTGGCCGAAATAGGCGGCCAGCAGCACGTAGAACTGCGGGGTCCGCACGGCCTCCTTGACCGTCCAGTTGACCAGGGTGCGATAGACCCGGCCCTTGGCGTGGACCGAGATCTCCTCGGCCACCTCCTGGTCGGTGCGTTCGGACACCTTGGCCAGCCAGTCGCGCCCGCCTACCAGGGCCGCGCTGATCACCCCCAGTATGGCCGACAGGACCACCTGCAGCTGCCAGAACTCCCGCCACTGATCGTGGGAGACCTTTAGCACCCCCAGCACCAGC
Organism: Caulobacteraceae bacterium; assembly: GCA_031291685.1. Lineage (GTDB taxonomy): Bacteria > Pseudomonadota > Alphaproteobacteria > Caulobacterales > Caulobacteraceae > Poindextera. The sequence continues at coordinate 15,647 of JARLIP010000090.1, forward strand.
CAGGGGCCCGCCACGCCGCCCAGGGCGCTGGCGGTGAAATAGACGCCGAAGGGCTTGCCCCTCTGCTTGAACACCGCCGCCAGCACATGGGTGGCCGGGATCAGGGCCATCATCTGATAGCCGACGCCGCACAGGGCGGCGCCGATGAAATAGAGCATGAGGCCATGGGTGGCGGCCAGGCAGGCGAAGCCGCCGATCATCACCGCCGAACCGGCGATCAGGGTGACACGCACCCCGAACCGGCGGATCATCAGGGCCGGAAAATAGGATGAAGAGCCGCAGGCGGCGCCCAGGATGGTGAAGCCCAGGCCCGCCTGCTGCCAGCTCCACCCCTGCTCAGCCACCATCTTGGGCAGCACCACCCCTAGGGAGGAGAAGGTCGAGGCGTTGATCAGAAACCCGACCAGGCTGAACACCGCCAGCAGGATCTGGGGTCGCCACTCGATTTTCGACATCGATCCAGCCTCTTCCTTTACGCGGCGCGGGGACATGACCCCGCGCACGACGCGCCTTACGGGCGCGCCCACACTCAGATGGTGACGACCCGCATCACCGCCCATCCCCGCCGGAGCGAGGACGGGCCCGTCGATCAAACGCCCAAGGCGCGCGCCGCGAAACCTAGAACTTGCGCTTCAAGGTCACGCTCCACTCCCGGCCACGGCCCGGTATCGCCCCGACATTGGCGTAGGTGTCCTGGTCGGGGGTGAAGTACAGGGTGTCGAACAGGTTGGTGATGTTGGCCGTCACTTCGTACTTGCCGTGCTGATAGAAGAGCGAGCCATTGACGATGGTGTAGTCGGGATAGGTGACGGCGTTCTGCACCAGACCCGAGGTCTTGGAGGCATAGGTGGCCCCCAGGGTCGCCCCTGCCTTACCCCAGCTATAGGCGTTGGTGGTGTAGGAGCCGGTCAGGCTGACCACCGAGTGCGGGATCAGGGAATAGTCATAGTTGCCGCCGCGCCCGGGCAGCTGAGAGAAGTCAAAGACCGCATAGGCGCCGCCATAGGCGTTCACGCCAGCAACCCCCGCCGTATAGGCCGGCACATAGACGAAAGAGTGATCCGGCCCGATCACCGTGGTGCGCTGGGTGTCGCCCGTCAGGGTGAAGCTGATATTGTCGGTGGCGAGATAACGGATCTCGTACTCGACCCCTTCGGCGCGCAGATGCTGCACGTTGCTAGCCAGGCCACTGAGCTGGGTGCGGTTCTGGCGATAGGCCGCCACGGAACCAACGATGCTCCTATGCAGCAGTTGGAACTTCACCCCGCCCTCGATCAGGTCCGAGTCCGACAGCCAGCCGCCACTGATGATGTTGTTCGGCTTGATCCCGCCAGCCTGCTCGATCTCGAGAGCCGAGTCCTTGGCGTAGGTCACATAGGGCATGAAACCGAAGGGCAGCTTGTAGGTGATGCTGGCGGTGCCGGTCCATTTGTCCTTGTTCGCCTTACCAGCCGCCGCGTCGTAGGACAGGATACCGGTGTCGGTGGATGACACGGTGAAGCTGTCGTAGCGACCACCCAGGATCACATCCAGCTTCTCCAGCACGGTGATGTCGGTGGTGGCGAACACCCCCACATCGTTGGTGTGGCTCTTGATGTCGGTTTCCCAGCCGAGGCTCTTGGGATCGATCACGTCCGTGGCCGTGGGGCCGTAGGACAGGTCCCGGCGGTCGAGGGCGATGACCCCGCTGTTGTAACTTTCCTTCTGTTCGCCCTGATAGTGCCGGTCGGACCAGCCGACGAAGTTGGCCGAGGTAACGGCCCCGCCAAAGGCGCTGAGCTTGAAGTTGTAGGTCAGCCGCGCCTCGGTGGTCCAGGCGTGGTAGTCAGCCGGGAAACCGTAGCTGACATAGCGCTTGTTGCTGAGGCTGTCATAGAACAGCTGCAGCTTTATGCTGCTGTCATTGCTCAGCTCCTTGACCGCGTCGAAGTAATAGGTCGCGGTGCCCGTGCGCGAATTATCCGCCTTGCTGACATAGACCGTGCGCCGATCCAGCTTGGTCGTGCCCACGCCGGTATCGAGGACGAAACGGTTATCAGCAGACTGCCCAGTCTTTGAATACGATTGATACAGACCCGCTCCGGCAGCCGTATAGAGGCACGGATAGCCATGGAGAATATTTGAGCAATAGTAGCCAAGATAGCTCGATGGCGTAGTCTGGTTGGCGGTGATTGAGGTCGCCCCCGGCGAGGCCGTGAGGGTCGTATCTCGGCCAGTCGTATAGGTCTGGTTATCGATCAGGCTCTGGGTCAGGCGGTTCCAGCCTGGGGTCTGCACGTCACCCTGGGAATGGTAGCCCATCCCACCGAAGGCCACGCTCCAGCCCGAGCCCAGGTCGAAGTCGGCTGAGATCTCGGCCATCTGATGCTTGGGATAGATGCCCCGATAATAGCTGTGGGAGTCGTCGGCCTCGCCATAGGCGTAGATGCCGCCTTCCACCGGGCCGAAACTGACCGGCAGGCCGACCTGACCCGTCAGGTTCTTCTTCTGATAGCTGCCCATGGTGGCGGTGATCTCGCCGGTGGGGGCGCTCAGATAATGCCCCTCGTCCTTGGAACTTTTGGGAATGAAGTTGACCAGACCGCCGATCTTGCCGGGACCATAGAGCGGGGTCGGCGGGCCGCGGACGATCTCGACCTGGGCGGCGTCGCCGATCGGTGTCGAATAGGTGCCCCGGTCCTCGATCCGCTTAAAGCCGCGGAAATAGTTCTCCGCCAGGCTGCCCCGGATCTCCACCGATCCCGCCACGCCGTAGAAGCTGGCCGTATAGGTGCCCGGCGAGACCGCCGCCAGCTTGTCCAAGGTCTGGATGCCATAGCGCTCCAGGGTGGTGTCACTGACGAAACTGGCCGAGCGCGGCGTCTCGATCAGCGGCTTGTTGAGGCCGAACACACTGGTGGTGGGCTTGCGCTCCAGCAGGCCGGTGCGGTCCGCCGTGACCACGATTTCGTCCGTGGTCGCCGGGGCCGCCGCGAAGGCCGTTCCGCCAACGCTCAACAGGGCGCAGGCGCCGACGCCCGCGAATAGAAGACGATGATAATTCGACATGGAGCCCTCGGTCGAAGAGGCCCGCGAGACGTCCGCCGGCGGCGGTTTATCCCCCTCATCCCTCGGGCCTGGCCTTTAGATCGCTCCGCAATCGGATTTCCGTCAAAGCCGTTTGTGAAATTTTACAGAAAATTTGAACGGGAGCGTCTAATCGCTCAATTAATATCAGCCGGCGCCCAGCGGCGCATCACCTTATCGATCTTGGCCGTTGCTGTTCGGACCCGAGGCTGGGCGCCCGCCACGGAAGGCGAGGCCCCCGCTGATCGGGCCGCCTGAAATCATGCGTTTCAGATTGTCGGAAAACACTCCCAGGACGCCAGCCACCGCATCGCGGGCGCCGTCCACATCCCCCCGGGCGATAAACTCGGCCAGGATCCGATGGCGCTCGATCTCGGCGATGCGCTCCTCGTCGGTGTCGTCGGCCATGGAGTAGATCCAGAACCGCGCGGCCTTGTGGTGCAGGGGAATGATGATCCGGGCCAGGGTCTGGTTGCGCCCCGCCCGGGCCAGGGCGGCGTGGAAGCGCTGGTCCATGGCCACCATGGCCCGGCAGTCCCGGGCGCGGATCGACGCCTCCGCGCCGTTGAAGGCCGTACGCAGCTCGGCCACGTCCTCGGACGAGGCGTTGGCGGCGGCGAGGGCCGCGCAGTGGGGCTCGATCAGGCCCCGGGCCTCATAGGCCTGGCGGATCTCGATGATGTCCAGGGGCGCAACCGTGGTGCCGGCCCGGGACTTGCGCACCACCAGCCCCTCCAGGGCCAGGCGCCCCAGGGCGTCGCGCACCCCCGCCAGACCGGCGTCGTAGCGGCGCACCAGGGCCTGTTCGTCCAACCGCCCGCCGGGGGGCAGTTCGCCCAGAATGATGTCCAGCAGGATCTGTTCATAGACCCTTGCCTTCTGTAATTCCGGCGACCAATCCTCGAACGGACTGGCGACGCTTTCCGCGGGTGTTGCA
>JARLIP010000091.1 GCA_031291685.1 Caulobacteraceae bacterium
GCGGTTGGACGCCCGGGTCGCCTTTGCTAGACTTGCTCAACAGTGGGGTCGATTTCGTCATGGTTGCGGTTGGAAGCCCGGGTCGCCTTTGCTAGACTGGCGCGCCTGATCGCCTGGGCGGTGGTCCTGTTGCGGTTGGACGCCCGGGTCGCCTTTGCTAGACTCGCGCCGAGGAAGACGAGCGCCGTCGCGAAGTTGCGGTTGGACGCCCGGGTCGCCTTTGCTAGACTCGCGGCGTCGTGGTCGCCATAGCCTCGGCCGTTGCGGTTGGACGCCCGGGTCGCCTTTGCTAGACTTTGCGCACCTTCTTCTTCGTCAGCGGGAAGGTTGCGGTTGGACGCCCGGGTCGCCTTTGCTAGACTGATTCCACCAAGAAGGAGGTCAGCCGCAGGGTTGCGGTTGGACGCCCGGGTCGCCTTTGCTAGACTTTGGGAAGAAAAAACAGGCTTCATTACTGAGTTGCGGTTGGACGCCCGGGTCGCCTTTGCTAGACTAGGCCTTGTGGAACGCTCTGTTCCGCAAGGCTTTTTTCTGCCCCGAGCGATCAGAAAAGGGCCAGCTGTTCGGGCCTTTTGGGCTTGGGGCCGCCCGGTTTTCCGCGGAAGCTGACGATCTGCTCATACTGTTTGTCCGTGAAGTAGAGAATATCGACCTTGCCGTCCTGAGGAACGGCGGCGCCGATCTTTCGGGTGATCGCTTCGGCCCGTTCGCGGCCCGGGGCGAACCGGGCATAGACCGAAAACTGGACCATCTCGAACCCCTGGTCGAGCAGGAAGGCGCGAAAGGCCGTGGCGCGCTTGCGCTCAGGCTTGGTGACCACGGGCAGGTCGAACATGGCCATCACCCACATCAGCCTATATCCCGACAGTTTGGGCATCAGGCGGCCTCATCGCCGTGAGCCCCCAATTCATGGTCGAGGTCGTCGCGAGATCCAGGTTCGGAGGGCTCGGCGATGGGCAGCAGGGGGCGCGGAAAGGCCAGGCGGTCCGTCTCCTTCAGATAGACCTTCGCCAGGGAGCCGCTCAGCCGCGAGAGGCAGTTGGACAGGGGAACTCGGCCTGCCTCCGCGTGGTAGTCAAGGTGCAAGGCGCCCGCCAGCCGGAGCTTGGCGGCGGGGGTGACCTCCTCGACGCCTTCGTCACGAAGGTCCCGCGCGATCAGGTCGATGGCGGGGCGGAAGGGCTCCATCAGGTCGTCCGCCAGCCGCAGGGCCTCGCCCCGGCTCACGTGGTGAAGCGACAGGGAGGGGTGTAGTCCCGCCCCGACCACCGCCCGGGCGGTGGCGGCCCGCAGCACCGCATAGCCATAGTTCAGCAGGGCGTTGACCCCGCCCGAGACGCGGTCGCGACGAAAGCCATCGCCCATGAAGGCGGGCCAATAGGCCTGGGCCGCCTGGGCTTCGCAATTGTCCGGATCGCCCGAGCGCACCGCCTCGGCCAAACGCTTCAGGCGGGCGGACGACGCGCCGATCCGATCCAGGGCCAGGGATTGGGCGATGATCTTGGCCCGAACGGTCTGGGCCCACAGGCGCTTGTTCACGGGTTTGGTCGCCGAGGCCTGGGCGCTCATGCGCAGGCCTTGCTCGAAATGGCCATTCACCGGCAGCAGCACCGCCGCCGGCGCATAGTCCCGGCCGCAGATCACCAGGGGCGCGCCCCGTTCGGCCAGGGCCGCCAGGGCGGCGTTGGAATAGGTCAGGCCCCGGGCCGAGGCGATCACCGCCTCGACATCGTCCAGGGGAACCCGGCCCGACACATTGTCGTTGGTGATGGTCAGGAAGCCGCGATCGACCCCCATGCGCCCGCCATCGGTGGCGAGTTCGACGATCCGGCCCAGCATGGCGGCGGCCTCCTGTCCCGTGGATATCCACAACTTATCCACAGGGAGGCACAGGCGAACCGGCGGGGCGAATCGTTACGCCTGACGGTTGAAATAGAGTCGCCCCGCACCCTGGGGCGCGGGGCGTGGCCTAGCGATACCCGAGGGCCTTACGCCTCCGCGTAGCGGGCGATTGTTCCCCCCCTAGCGCCGGCCGATCTCATTGATCCGAACTAACTGGCAGCCACGACCCTTCAGTTGCGATACCGGAGCCAAGTCCCAGCGGAACGGATCTTCCTTGTCATCGTGGCGTTTGGCCAGCGCGCCCCCTTCATCGTGGGCGGCTAAATAGAGGCGCCCACCCGCTGGATTGATCCGCACCACACGCTTGATCCGCCTGATCCCGTCGGGGTCGTTCACCTCGACCATGTCGCCCTTGTGCAGCCGCATGATCAGGCGCGCGCCGGGGGATTGCGTCGTCCAGGCGGGGGAGAAGTCCTTTCGGTTGACGTCGAAAACGCTGGCGGCGTAGCCGCGCCAGACGCCCTTGGAATCTTCCACAATATCCATGTGGTGATTGGCGCCGGGGATCAGGGCCTTGTAGGGCGCGCCGGTCCTGCGGTCGGCGATGACCACCACGCCGGCTTCCTGTTTCAGGAGCCGCACCCGCCGGATGTTCTCGGCCTCGCCAAAGGCGCGCAAGGCCTCGGTCAAGCGCTTGGCGTCCGCCTTCTTACCTCCGGCCTGGTCCAGCACGGCTATCAGGCGTTCGCGCAGGGTCAGGTCGCGGACCCGCTCGATCTCATTGGCGGTCAGGGTGTCGATGGCCTTGCGATAGACCAGATTGCCGTCCTCCCCGAGGTCCGGATCGACCAGCCCATAGGCGGTGTCCTCGTGCAGGGCGCCGCCCTTGCCGTGCTCCGGCTTGTGCGAGACGATCAAGGCGGCCACCCGTTCGCGCACGTTCTGGCGGAAGTCACGACCCGCGGCCACGAAGCCGGGCGGGTCGGGCACGTCCTTGGTGATCTGTTCCAACAGGTCTTCCTGTTCACGCGCCCCGGCGCGGCGGGCCAGCTCCGCCAGCAGGCCGCGATCGATCAGGCCGATGGTCGCGGCGTCGATGGCGTGGTGGCGGTGGTTGTTGCGATCCTTGACGTTGGAGAAATTGAGCCCCCAGCGCGCGCGGAGCAGGGCGGTGAGCTGGCCCGTCACGACCCAGACCCCATTCTCGTCGCCGGTCACCCCCTGAACATATTCCCGCGCCAGCCTGGACAGGTGCCGCGTCTCATTAAGCTGGCGGTCAAGGAAGCCGCGGGTCTCATTCTCGAACCGCTCCATGGCCCCCGGCTTGAAGCGCCAGCCCTTGTTGCGGGGCAGGGCGTCGGCGCGTTGCTGGATCGCCTCGTACTGGCCCGGCGCCCAATCGGCTTCCTCCGGGGCCAGATTGCGTTTGCCGCGATTGACCTGGGTAAAGGTGATGGTCTTGTTGGCCATGGAGTCATCAAGGGTTCGGGAGAACGGCAGGATGTGCTCCACCTCCGTGCGGCCCGAGAACACGTCCTTGAAACCGATCGGTTGGCCGGTATAGGTGCACAGACGGGGCAGGGGGCCGAGGTCTTCCCAAAGGCGGTAAAGCCTGAGGTTCGCCGCGCTGGCCGGATAGTCCGCCGCCTCCAGGTCCGCGCTCCGGCGCCGGTTGGCGTCCTCGTTCTTGCGGTTTTCCTTCTGCGCCCTGTCCTTGTCCTCCCGGGTGCGTTTCAGATCGCGCGCCAGTTCGATGACGATCTGCGAGGGCGGGCCGTGGGTCGCGATCAGGGCGTTGATCACCCGGCGCAACTGGTTCAAGCCGATGTGAACCGTTGGATTGGGCAGGCGGCCCAGCCGCTTGTCCTCCGGGTCAGCCGGATCGCCCGTTCCGCCGACGGTGTGGCGCGCCAGCACCGTGCGATAATCGGGGAGGCGATCGAAGACCTCACCCGTGCGAAGGTCCGAATGGTGCAGGGTGGGGAAGGCGATCCGAACCGCTTCATGATAGCGGATCACCTCGCCGGTCTTGGGGTCGCCCTGTCGCAGAGCCTCCACCACCCCGGCGGCGGCGGTCGGGCCCAGCCGGATATGACCCTCGGGTGGGCGGAAGTTGGCGGCGGCCTCGGCCTCCTGCGGCGTGGCGCCGATCTCATTGACCAGCCAGGCCGTGAGGGCGGCGGTATCGGACTCATCAAGCAGGCGGGCGATCACCTGCGCCCGGCGATCCGCGTCCAGATCGGGCCACAGGCGTTTCAGCCTGCCCCGCCCGCCGCCTAGCCGAGCCGCCGTCTCGTCGCCCTTCAGGCGGTCACGACCGCCTTCCTCCAGATTGATCCTGGCCGCGCCGCCGAGTTCGAGCAGCCGGCGGATTTTGCCAAAGGTCAGATCCTCACCTTCCAACAGGCGGGCCGCGAGGCGGTCGCGTTCCTCGATCGTCAGGCGCCTTGGACGGTTCAAGCCCTCCTCGATCTCCAGATTGGCCAGTTCCTGGTAGATGCGGAACGCCTGCGCCGTGGGGCTGGCGGCGGCCAGCCGGGTTTCGTTGGGGAAGAAGGTGCATCGACCAATAACCGGCGGCTTCAAGGGGCGTTGATGAAAGATCGCCGTGCGGATGGCGGTTCGGGCCTCTTCCGTCAGCCGCGAGGGGTGATGCGGCGCCTGAGCCGCCCAGATCGCGTCGAACTCCGCCTCCAGCATGCCGCGCTGTGGATAGAGATCATAGAAGGCCTTCGCGCCCTGGCCGCGCAAGCGCGCACGCACGCCCTGGCGCTCGCGGATCGGACCGGTTTGGAGCTTGGCGTAGTATTCGCCAAGCGTCCGGGCGCCATGGTCCTTGAGGGTGGTCCCAAGCCGTTCGCCCGCTGCGGCGATCTTGCCCTTGTCCTCGTCCTCGGCGCGGGCGTCAGCGATCCGGTTGGAGCTATAGCCGCGCCGCTGATTGAGATGGAAGAGCGCGCGGCCAATCTCATGGGGCGTCAGGATTTCATCCAGGGCTCGCCCTCGGATGGCATAGGGGTCGAGGTGTTCGAGGGCCTTTCGATCGGCTTCTTCGCCCGGCATCAGCTCGTGACGGATGAGCAGGGTCATTAGCCAGTCGCGGCGCTGCACGAACCGGTCGCGCCTGCGCCGGGCGGCGCGGGGAATCCGGCGCATGGCGGCCAGGGATTGTCCGTCCTTTGGATTGCGGCCGTCAGAAAACAACCTCACGCCGCTATCCGCCAGTTCCTCGGGCCGCCCGGCGGCGTCCAGGCGATATATCGCCCAGCCGATCGAGTTCGTGCCCAGGTCGAAGGCGAATCGAGATCGCTCAAGGTCTTGGCTGTTTGTCATGCGACGCTCCCCTTACCCACTTGACCTCAACTTTGCCGAGTGCGCAAATAGCTTGTCTAGCAAAGGCAACCCGGGGATCCCTCCGTTAACAAGGGGAATATCCCCACCAGATTGGCGGGCGGTCCACGGGCCGTCCGCCTTTTGCTTGGATGGCCCTTCAGTGTGGGCGTGGCGCGTATTGACCGTCGCGGCGAGGCCGCCGGCGAGCTATGATCGCCGCTTCCCCGTTGGAGAGTTTTCCCCTCATGAAATACCTGCACACCATGGTGCGCGTGCGCGATCTGGACGCCTCGCTGGACTTCTATTGCAACAAGCTGGGCCTGGTGGAGACCCGCCGCTTCGACAATCCGGCCGGCCGTTTCACCCTGGTGTTCCTGTCCGCCCCGGGGGACCTGGACCGGGCCAAGGCCGATGAGGCGCCCCTGGTGGAACTGACCTTCAACTGGGATACCGAGGACTATCAGGGCGGCCGCAATTTCGGCCACCTGGCCTATGAGGTCGATGACATCTACGCCACTTGCCAGAAGCTGGCCGACGGGGGCGTGACCATCAACCGGCCGCCCCGGGACGGGCACATGGCCTTCATCCGCTCCCCCGACGGGATCTCGGTGGAGCTTCTGCAAAAGGACGGCTCCCTGCCGCCGGCCGAGCCCTGGGCGTCCATGGCCAATACCGGAGCCTGGTAGGCGAGCGTCGCTGGCAAGACCGTGTCCAGCCCCTTCGCGGGGCTGGACTTCCCCCGTGGTGAGCGCCTCTAGTATCCTGACGACATCGAGCCGGTCACGGCCCTGGCCCATGAGGCCTGTCGCGGGATAGGGAGGAGATCGGGCCATGCGGTTTCAGGACAAGGCCGCGCTGATCACCGGCGGCGCCTCGGGCATCGGGGCGGCGACCGCTCGGCTGATGGTCGCCGAGGGGGCGCGGGTCGTGGTGGCGGACCTGAACGAGACAGCGGGCCACGCCCTGGTGGGAGACCTGGGGGCGGACCGGGCCGAGTTCCTGCGCTGCGACGTGGGCGAGCGCGAACAGGTGGAGGCCATGGTCAAGGCCGCTCACAAGCGCTTTGGCCGCCTGGACATCCTGTTCAACAACGCCGGCATCGGCTGCTTCGGCGAGACCCCTGACCTGGACCCGGAGGTCTGGGCCAAGGTCATCGCCATTGATCTGAATTCGGTGTTCTACGCCTGTCGCATCGCCATCCCGCTGATGCGTCAGGCGGGGGGCGGGGTTATCATCAACACCGCCTCGATCTCGGGCCTGGCCGGGGACTATGGCTTCACCGCCTATAACGCGGCCAAGGGCGCGGTGATCAACTATACGCGGGCCCTGGCCATCGACCACGCCAAGGACAATATCCGGGTCAACGCCCTGTGCCCGGGGCTGATCGACACGCCCCTGACGGCGGTGGCCAAGCAGATGGCCGGGGTGCTGGATGTGTGGCTGGACGCCATCCCCATGAAGCGCGCCGGCACGCCGGAGGAGATGGCCAAGGTGGTGGCCTTCCTGGCCTCGGACGACGCCTCCTATGTCACCGGGACCATCATGGTCGCCGACGGGGGCAAGACCGCCGCCACCGGCCAGCCGGACCTGAAGCGGTTCATGACCAGCGCGTGAGCCCCGGCTGGGTGGGGTCGGCGTCGCGGATCAGGGCGATGGGCTGAAGTTCATTGGAAAGGTCACCCTGCAAGGCCGGTCGCTCGCCGGTCTGACCGGGTGGACGGATAAGGTGGCCGTTGAAATCCAGGGCCTGGGCCACGAGGCTGGCCGCCGCGGCCAGGGGGCGCTCGGGCCGGGCGCCCAGGAGCCAGGTCAGGTGCGCGTCCAGGCGCTCATGGGCGCCTTCCTGGGCCGCGGCGAACAGGGCCACCAGGGCCAGTTCGTCATGGGTGACGCAGAAGCAGCCCGGGGCGGCCAGACGGA
>JARLIP010000016.1 GCA_031291685.1 Caulobacteraceae bacterium
CGGATAGCGACCGTCGCCGGCTGATGCGTCTGTGATGCAGTCATCCTTCGTCTCCAAAGTGAGTGGGTTCAACGACCTCACTCTGGCAAACAGTGATGGGCGCTATCCACCCCCATGGAATCTTCGACTCGTCGCTTCGCGCCGGCTCAGGATGACGTCGTTTAATGTTTTCAACATATTACGTCATCTTGAGCCGCGCTCGTTAGAGCGCGAGTCGAAGGACGCACGAATTACGCAGCGGTCCCCTTGTGGGAGAAGGGAAAATTGTGGACCCTGTCTAGATGCGTGAATGCCGTGGCCTTATGGGAGCGAGGGCATTCTCGCCGGATGGCGCCCCGGCTGATCCGGCTCTGATCCCGCCTAAACCAATATGTCCAGGGTGTTCTTCATGGTGTCGTTGACGGCCTTGAGCGCCTTGGCCGAGGCCTCGAACTGGATCTTGGCGCTGACCTGATCGACCACGGCGCTGGCCATGTCGCCATTGCCCCCCGCGGCCGAGGCCAGCTTGGCGCTGGCCTGGTCGAAGCGGCTCGAGGCGGTGATCAGGCCTGCGGAGGCGGTGGAGATCGGGTTCATGGCGCGGTTCCGGCGAGTTGTCGAAATCTAACCGCTCGCGGTGAATCCTTCCCCAAAAGACGCGGTAAAAGTCCGTTAGGCAGCTTTGGCCCGGGTTGGGCGGGGCGAAGCGCGCCGTTTCAGGGCCGCGTCGGCCTGGGCGTAGCCCTCGTCCGCCCTGGCCATGATGCCGGCGGGGGAGAAATCCATGCCGTCGAAGGCGCCCGCCTGTTCCGGGCGGGTGATCTCCACCACCTGCGGCGCGCGGACATAGCGCCGGTCCAGCAGAGCCTTGAATTCGGCGGTGTCGGCCAGGGGATTGGCGTCCCCCAGGGCCTCCAGCCTGTCCACCAGGGCGGCCACCTGATCGAACCGCCGCATCAGGGCCAGGTCCTCCCGGGTGCGGTTGGCGAACTGCAGGTTCAGCGTGCGCTCGGAGACCTCGGCCAGGGTGGCGGGGATCGGCGCCGCGTTGGGAAACAGGTTCAGCACATAGACGATCCGCTCGCCGCCGTCGGGCGCCAGATCGTCCAGCACGGGGCCGAGGGGCGTGTTGTCGAACAGCCCGCCGTCCCAATAGGCCTTCTCCCCGATCCAGGTCATGGGGAAGGAGGGCGGCAGGCTGCCGCTGGCCAGGATGTGGTCCAGGCCCATGCCCCCATCGCGGCCGCGGAAATAGGTTATTTCTCCGGCCGCCACGTCGGTGGCGCTGACCAGCAGACCGGGGCGGACCTCCGGGTCAGCCAAGGCCTCCAGATCGACCAACTCGGCCAGGGTGCGCCGCAGAGGGGTGGTGTCATAGAGATTGGTCCAGCTGGCCAGGTTGAACAGATCGGTCCTGGGGGTGAAGAATCGAGGATTGCCGAAGGCCGAGGCGTAGGCGCGCAAGGGCGGCGGCAGGAACCAGCCCGAGACCGTGACCGCCTCCCAGAACCGGCTCAGGGCCTGGATGGGCGTCAGCCCCTTGGCCGGGCGGGCCAGCAGCGCCGCCGTGATCGCCCCGATGGAAACCCCCGCGATCAGGTCCGGCGCGAAGCCCGGCTCCTCATACAGCCGCCGCACCGCGCCAAACTCATAGGCGCCCAGCGCGCCCCCGCCTTGCAGCACCAAAGCCGAACGCGCCTCTGACGACATCTCGACCTCATTCGGGGAATTTTTCAATGTGGCAATCTAATGCTGTATTGCGGCGTTTGGCAAGGGCGCGCATGCGCCCAATTGGCGCTTGACGCTCATTGGCGGAAATTTCGATCAGACGGTCGGAATCAGCTTTCGAGCGACCGCGCCCGGCGCCTCATACCCTCGGCCTGGACCCGCCACGGGGCTCGATCGTGAACCCGTTGGCCGTCGGCGCCACCTGGATGGGCAGCACGGCTTCCAGCCCGGGTTTCCAGTTTTCCGGATCGTTCACGCTGAGCACCCCTGAGAAGCGCAAGGCCGCAACCTTGGGATCCGTGAAGTGGAGCTGTTGTCCCGTGTGCAGGCGGATCTTGACCGCCACCTGGGCCAGGGTGACGTCCTCGAACACCAGCCGTCCATCGACCCAGGCCGCGCTCGCCGCCCCGTCGCCCGGCGCCACAAGCGGCTGGTGGCCAGCCCAGTAGTATTCGCCCGGTTTCAGAACCACCGGGTCCTGGTCACGCCCGGGCTCGACCCGCAATGACCCTTCCAGCAAATCGACCCGCAGCCCGGAGGGATCGGGATCGACGTTGAAGCGTGTGCCCAGGACCACCAGGCGATGGTCGGCGACGGCGACCTCGAACGGACGCGCCCGGTCCTTGGCCACGGTCCAGAGCGCGGCCCCCGACTCCATCCGCGCCGAACGGCGGGCGCCATCCATTCGCACATGAAGCCGTCCGCCCCGGCTCAACACCACCTCGGTGCCATCAGCGAGCCTCGCGCGGAGCGGCCCGCTGTCCGGCGCCTGATAGAGGCGGGACGACGTTCCTACAAACCACCAGGCCGCGACGGAGGCCGCGATCGCGCCGCCCGCGCCCGCCGCGATCAGGTGGCGCCGGGATAGCCCGTCCCGCATCAGATGGGAGTGTTGTGATCCGGGTTCGATCAGGCCCGCCATGGCCCAGGTCTGCGCCAACTCGGCCACGCGCTGGGCGCGGGCGGGATCGCTGGCCGCCAGAGCGTCGAGCCGCGTGGCCTCTTGCGGATCAAGCCCCTCGCGCAATCCGCGCAGCGCCAGCCGTTCGAGGTCTTCGTCCTCAGGCGACGGGTTGATGTTCGCCTCAAACATGGCGGTCACGATCGATCGGGCCGCGAAGTTCAGCCAGAGCCGCCATCACGTATTTCTCGACGGAGCTGACAGAGACCCCCATGCGGCGCGCGATTTCCTCGTAGGAGAGGGATTCGAAACGATGAAGCTCGAACGCGCGACGCATCTTGGGTCTCATTTTTTTAAGCACACCGAGCATAACGCGCAAAGTCTGTCGGCCCTCCAAAATCTTATCCGCCAAGGGCTCGGAACTTGCGGTTTCCAGGTCGATCTCCACGGTTTCGTCCAGATGGCGCGTCGCCCGGTGTCGGTGATGGTCGATCAGCACGCATGAGGCGGTTGTAAAGACGTAGCCGTCGCTGAGAACCTCGGGCTCTCTGCGCATCTTTTGCAGCAGTCGGAGCAGGGCCGTCTGGGTCAGGTCCTCGGCGTCCGCCCGGTCGAGGCCGCGCTTGCGGAAATACTGCTGCAGGGGCCGTTTGAATCGCCTGACAAAGGCGTCGAAACGCTTGGCCTCCTCCACAACGGCGGAAAGCGTTCGCGGTATAGCGTCGCGGGTCATGTGGTCAAAAAATCCCCGCGGCTAAACATGGAGGCGCGCGGAGATCCCGTACGATTGAGAGGCTCCGCCAAGGCCTTGTGGGTCACGGGCGTCACCATGCGGTGACGATCGTCAGGCTGGCGACCCGGCCGGTGAGGACATAGGCTCCGTTGCCGTCCCCATCCTGTATGCTCAGGTAGCGCTTTGATTCCCCAAAGGTCTTCCAGAACGCTGGGGAATTGGTCAGGTTCTTGACCGACACGGAGACCTTGTAGCGCCCGAGATCGGCGGACGCGTTCCAATCCAGAACACTTCTGGGCTGCAGGTAGTTGTCCACATTATAGCTGGTCAGATTCTCCAGTTGCCGGCCGGTGTACTGGAAGATGAGATCGGTCTGGAAGCGCCCGCCCGTCCAGAAGAGGTCGAGATTGTAAGCGATCTGCGGGGCTCTCGGCAGCCACGTCTTGCGGCCATAGTGGTCGGGTCGGCCATTGGTGGCGTTGCTTCTCTGCAGCGTGGCGTTGGCGGACAGCCCAAGGCCCGCGAGCGGACCCGGCAGTTCCGTGAACTGGCGCCGGCCCTCGAACTCCACCCCTTCGAGCCAGGCGGAGCGCCCATTCTCAGGGGTGGAATAGGTGACGCCGTTCCTGAGCGAGTCGATGAAATTGGCCTGCGGCGCCGAACCGGTCACGCTTGCGGCATAGATGAAGTGGGACAGGTCCTTTCTATAGGCGGCGAACTTGAACGTCGCGCCATTGGCCCCGTAATAGACGATGGATGCGTCATAGTTCAGCGCCGTCGTCGGTTTCAGGTCCGGATTTCCCTCCGTGATCACGCCATTGGTGGCGACGGTGGTCGGGCCGGCCAACAGCCCCATCGCCGGTCTGGAGAAGCTGCGTCGGAATGAGGCCCGGAAAGCCAGCCGATCGTTCGGGCGCCAGACCAGGTTGAGGCTCGGCAGCAACTCGCCATAGGACCGGCCGATCGAGGTGAAATGTCCCTCCGCAGCGGTGTCGATGACCCAGTAACGCGCCCGAAACTGGGTCAGTTCGAAGCGAAGCCCGGGATAGAGCGACACCTTGCCGATGGCGAAGTCCCCCGACAGATAGCCGGCATAGACGTTCTCCCGGCTGGCCGCCGACCCGCCATAATAATCGTTCGCCGTATAGGCGCCGGGGTTGGGCCAGGTCCGCAGGCCGGTATTGGGGTCGATCGCGTAGTTGCCGCGGTAGAAATAGGGTGAAGCCTGCGCCAGCAGCGCATCGCGGCTGAATACGCGGAACAGTCCCGGAAAGCCGAGGAAGGAGCCCTTGACGTTCTGGCCCGGCTGTTCGTTGACCGTGGCGCCGACCGCTCCCCAATAGGGCGTCGCATAGCCGTTCGGGGTCGGAAGGGTCAGATTGCCGTCACCCGAGCCGAACAGATTGTGTGAGTATTGGCTGCGGTCGGACTCTGAAAATTTCAGGCCGGCGTGCAGGCCTGTAAAGTAAGGACCTTCGGCCTTGTAGCCCGCGTCAAGTCTGCCGGTGAATACGGCGTCATCGGAGGCGCTGTCGATCCCCTGGAATTTCCACAGCGCGCTGCTGGCCTGGTTGAAAACATAGGCTTGGACCGCGGGGCTGTTGAAGACGAAGCGCGGGGTATAGCCGTTCGCCCAGTTGATCTGAACGCGGCCATCCTCGAGCGGCGCCCCATACCAGCTGGCCTCAAGGTAGTTCGGCCTCGCATGGGCCGAATATCCGTAGGAGAGGTTGTAGGCGAGGCTGAACCGTTCAGCTTCGGTCTTGCCGCCGACCTGAGCGGTGTAGAGGTTGTCCACCTGATCGCGCAGTTGGAAATAGGCGCCCGGGCCGACGCCGTTGGGGTCATAGACACCATTGGCGTTGTAGTCGTTCCCGCCCACCGCCCACTTCGGGTTCTGGCTCTGCTGTTGCGGCGCATAGGCCGCATCGCCAGAAAGACCCGGCCCCACCGGACGGCCCCAGAAATCGACGACCTGCCCCTTTAAGTTCACCCCGGTATTGGCCAGGCCGTGGCGGACGCTCACCTGACTGTCGGTCCCCCGATCATCATATTCCACCGCCGACAATCGCAGGTATAGGGTGGACGAGTTCCCTCGGTAGTCGATCGAAATGTTGCCGCCATAGGTCGTTATATCGTTTGTGTAGAAATCATACTTGTATTGAGCGGCCGACAGCCCCGACACCTTCGCATAGTTCGTCAGTCCCGCTTCAGACTGATCGGTTGGCATCCAGGCGCCGACCTCGCCGGATTCGGCCACGGAATGGGACTGGCCGTAATAGGCGGCGAGATAGACGCCCAGGCGTCCGTCCATGACGCGTCTGGCGAACTCCGCCTGGACCATATCCCCCGCGCCGTTGAAGCCGGTCCGGCTCGCCAATTCGGCCAGGTCGCCCTTGACCGTGATCCGGTTGAGGTCGCCCTTGACGTCGAAAGCCGTGGGTGTGCGGATGTCGATGATCCCGCCGATGGCCCCGCCTTCGTCCTCGGCGGTCGGGGTCTTGACGATGGCGATCGACTGCACGCCGAACGCGGAGGCCATTTTCAGTGACTGGGCGCGACTGTTGGGATCTGATTGAGGCGAGACGACACCGTTGAATTGATAGGCGTTATAGCTGGAGTCCAGGCCTCGGACGGTGATGAACTCCGGATTGCCCGTCGCCGATTGCCCCAGTCCCATGTCCGCGTAGGTCGACACGCCCGTCGAGGCCGAGACCGCGTCCACGACATTGCCTATAGGGCGCCTGGAGATGTCCGCGATCGAGATCACCGATGTGAGCGAAGTGCTGTCACGTTCTTCAAACCTCAATCGCTCCGCCGGCCGCCCGGTCACCACCACCTGACTGGGGACGGAGGCGGGTTCGTTTCGAGTTGGGGGCGGCGGGATCGAATGGCGCGCCAGCGGCAAGACCCTTTGGACCGGCGCCGGGCGGTTAAGCGCCAGAAGGCCCGGCCTTATCCGCGCCACCCGAAAGCCGCCGAGGCGCGCGAGAGCCTCGATGTCGCGCATCTGGTCGCCACTTGGCGTGAACCCCCTGGCGCAAAGGCCGGCGACCTGGGTCGGGTCGAACACGATCTGCAAACGGGACTCTCGTCCCGCCCGCAGCAGGGCCGCGCTCAGCGACTCCCCCTCGCAGGGCGCAGCCTGAACTGACTGCGCCCCGACCCACGCCGCCAAAGCTAGCCCCCAGCCGATCGGGATCCGCCAAGCTGACTGATCCATCCAACGCTCTCCGATTGACCGGCTTGGACTTCCCCGTGGCGAGCCGGCCAACCTGCGGCGATATAGCCGCTGGGACGTAACAATTTCATGCGCGGGTCCAGGGAGGAGGGGGGAGGGCTTAAGGCGCCGACCGGACGGGGCAGGTCGTGCGGGTGTCTCGACCATCCAAACCCGTCGTGTAGATTGGATTTCCGATGATCGCCCTGGCGCCGGACGGACTGCGCACGTCCACCCGGAACCAATGCCGGTACCTATGATCGGGAACCTCCAGCCTGATGGTTTCGTCGGCGCGTTGGATGTCGCGGTTCATCCCGTCGCTTCGACCATCGATGACAAGTTCGACACGCCCCCCTGTCAGGCCCACGACATGAGCGTCCACCTCGATCGCGCCTCCGCATGGCAGAGCCAGGGCGCCGCCCATCACGGCCTTGGCGGTCCCGGATGTGGCCGAGACATCGAGCAGGCGCCCCGGAATGTTCTGAAGGTCGATGAACACGCGACCGGCGCGGATGCCCTTCAATATGGCCTCCTGGGAGAGGTTTTCCGCGAACACGACCGTCGCCGGGGTGCCCACCGGGGACTGACGTCCCACGGGGGACTTGGACGAGCCGTCGACCGCATCGTGATTGTCGCTGCCGCCAACCCCGGTGATGCGCCGCCCCTGGTCGAGTTGGGCCTCCCAGAACCGAATTCCGGACAATGGCCCTTCTGGAAATCCGCCAAAGTCCGCGGCGATGCCGCCATTGGCGATCTCCACCGAGTCCACCAGATCGAAATTGGTGTTGGGCGCGCTCCAGCCACAGCCCAGGCAGTCCTCGCCGGTGGGAATGCCCGGATGATTGATCGACACTAGGCCGTGGGTCGCAGCCGAGTCCCGCAGCACCGCGTTCATGTCCCGCCCGCCTGCCACGCCTGGCGCGCCCAGGCCGAAATCGACGAACCGGGTGGCGCCGATAAGGTTGAAGTGCCCCTCGCGGGTCGTGATCTCCCGGCCAGGGATCAGCAACAGGTTGTCGAAATAGGGCGCCAGCGCCGCCATTTCCTCATATTGCGACGTGGCGTTGTGGTCGGTGATCGCGATGAAATCCAACCCATGGGCGCGGGCGGCCTCAAGCGTCAGAAACAGCGGGCACGGCGCGGGATGACCCGCCGGATTGGCGCAGGTCGCGTCGCTGTGGCCCGTATGGGTGTGCAGGTCGCCGCGATACCAGCCTGGCCCGGACCTTACCGTCCCCTCGGTGATGGCGTCCACGTCCGCCTCGCCGGTGATCCTGATCCTGGCCTCGAAGGGCGAGGTCACGCCCTTGCGGATGTTGGCCACCCATAGCCCCAGCCGCCAGCGGCCGGGCTGGATTGGGCCTTGCAGGAACGACGGCGTGGCGAAGGCTTCGGCGATCACCACCTTCAGCTTTCCGCCACTGCCCGAACCGCGTAGCCGCTCGGGATCGTGGACGTCGAGCAGGACAATCGTGCCCTGATCACGCCCCTGATAGGTCAGTTCGACCGCGAGCTTGGTGGCCCCGGCGGGGACATCGAATGGCATCTGGACGTAGGTCTGGTTGTCGGTGTCATGCAGAACGCCGCGCAGGACGACGTCCGTCGCCGCCCGGGCGTAGGTCGCTGGAAAGCTCAAGGCGGCGACGAGGATCATCAACAATTGGACCAGGGCCGGCCGGGTCCGCTCGGATCGGTAAGGAAGAGGTTTCAAGGTTGAACTCCCGCGGCGCGTCGCCGCCATTTGGAAAATGAACCGGGGGCGGCCCGCGAAGGCCACCCCCGGGACGCCAGAGGCTCCGCGCGGCCGAGAACCGGCAAGGTCCCCGACCGCATCGGCTTCGACAGGGATCAGAAGCTGTAGGTCGCGATGAGGTTGAAGGTGCGTCCGAAGTGGATGTAGGAGCCGTTGCCGCCCCCGTCCTGGACGCCGAGATACTGCTTGGACTTGCCGACGGTTTTCCAGAAGGTCGGTGCGTCGGTCAGGTTTTTGGCCTGGAACGACAGGTTCACCTTGCCGACTTGGTAGCCCAGGCTGAAGTTCAGGAACTCCGTCGGCTGCAGATATTGCGGGATGTTGCCGTCGTTGCCGTTGCCGCCATTGACCAGCTGCAGCCCCGTGTACTGGTAGGCCAGATCCGCGTGGATCTTGTGCAGGTCGTAGGTGACCTCAATATTGTAAAGCATGTCAGGCGACTGAGGCAGCGGGCCGCCAAGCTTGGTGCTGCTGTGTTGCAGGGTCAGGTTGGCGCGATAGCCCAGGCCGCTGGCCAGACCCGGCAGGAAGGCGAGGCGCTGCTGAGCGTTGAGGGTGACACCCTGGATGGAGCCCTGCACACCGTTCTGAGGTTCGGTCGCGATCACCTGGTAGCCGGTGGGGATGGTGTATCCGGCCGGAACCGAGATGTTGCTCAGCGTGGTGTTGTTCGAATAGGCGGGCCCGCCGCCGGTGACGCTCTGGGTGTAGGTGAAGTTGGTCAGGGTCTTGTAGTAGCCCGCCACCTCGAACACGCTGTCCTTCACGCCGTAATATTCGACGGAGACGTCGTAGTTCACCGACTCGGTCGGCTTCAGATCTGGATTGCCCTGGCTGATATAGACGGTCTTGGCGACGTCATCGATGCTGACGCTCGGATTGGGGATCAACTGGCTGAAGGCCGGGCGCGAGAACCCCTTGCGGACAGACGCGCGAACCACGATGGCGTTGTCGGTGCGATAGACGGCGGCGATGTTCGGCAGAACCTCGGTGTAGTCGTGGCCGAGGTTGATATAGCCGCCGGTCGTATTGGTCAGGGGCGCCCAGGCCTTGCCGCTGAACTCGGTCTGTTCGATCCGCACACCTGGATAGAGGGTCAGCTTGTCAAAGTTCAGATCGGCGGAGACATAACCGGCGTAGATGTTCTCGGTATTGGAGGCGGCGCCAGCGTTATAGTCGTTGATCGTATAGGCGCCGGGGCACGTGCGATCGTCCGCGATGTCGGGGATACAGTTGACGTCCTGATATTTGTGCCTGGTGATGCCGTCGATGAAGGAGCCGCGGGCGAAGGAGCGGAACTGGTCGAGCCCGGAAACACCCGGATAGCCGAGGAAGCTGGCGACATTCTGGCCTGGCAGGTTGTTGACGGTGGGGCCTTGAGGATTGTTATAGTTGGCCGCCATTCCGCCGGGGGTCAGGACATAGTCGTTGTTGTTCCCGTGGACGAAATAGTGATCCCAGACAAGGCGGTCCGAGAAATTCAAGTTCAGACCCGCGTGGATAACCTTCACAACGCCGAAGTCGGCCTTGTAGTCCGCGTCGATCTTGGCGCCGAACTGCTTGGCCCGCGAGCCGCTGTCGGCGCCCTGATATTTCCACACGGCGTTGTTGCGCTGATCAAGGACGTAGGCGGCGGTGGAGGCCGCGTTCAGGCTCGAGCCGGAAAGGGCGCCGAAGGTGACCTGCGGGGTGTAGCCATTCGACCCCATGCCGATCTGATAGGTCCCGCCAGCGCTCGGCATGCCATAGAGGCTGCCTTCGACATAGTTCGGCTGGGTCAGCTCGGCGTAGCCGTAGGAGGTCTCATAGGCTAGGTGAAGCCGCCCAAGGTCGCTGTCGCCGCCAGCCTGCACCGTGTAGAGCGAATCCACCTGGTCGCGCAGCTGGAAATAGTGACCCTGGAAGGCGTTGGTCATGGTCAGGGTCGCATTGGCGGCCGTGCTGGGCACATAGGCGCCGGTCTGGTCCTGCACATAGTAACCGCCGCCGCCGGACCGGATGTTGACCTGGCTGTCTTCGCTCTTGTCGTCATAGGACACCGCCGTCCCGCGCACATAAAGCCGTGTATTGGCGCCGTGATAGTCCAGGCCGAAGGCACCGCCGGTGGTCGCGATGTTGTTGTGCTGCAGATCCCACTTGTAGCTCGTGGGCGATATGGCGACCTGGCCGAGGGGCAGGTTGGCGGTATTGGGGTGGGTCGGGCTGTAGCCCCCGATCTCGCCGGCCTCGCTGATCGAACTTTCCTTCTTGTAGAAAATCGTGCCGTAGATGCCGATCTTACCGTCCAGATAGCGCCGGGCGAACTCGGCCTGGATGGCGCCGCCCGCGCCGTTGAAGCCCGAATCCGAAGCCAGCTCATTAAGCTGGCCCTGGACCGTGATCTTGGTCAGCGAACCCGCATAGTCGAAGGCCGACGGGGTCTTGATATTGAGCACGCCGCCGATGGAGTCGCCGTCGTAGTTGGCGCCGGGGGTCTTGACGACCTCGATCGACTGCAGGCCGAACGGCGGCAGCAGCTTGAGCGACAGGGCCCGGGTGCTGGGGTCGGCGGCCGGAACCCGCACGCCGTTGAGCTGATAGGCGTTGTAGTTCGAGGCGATGCCATTGATGGTGACGTATTCAGGCTGGCCCGTGGCGGCCTGGCCCCGGCCGTTGTCGGCGAAGGCCGACACGCCTGGCAGGATCGAGACGGCGTCCACGACGTTGCTCACAGGACGGTCTTCGATCTCCTGGGCGGAGATTATGGCGGTCGATGCGGGCGCGGCTTTCTTCTCGGCCAGGACGCCAATCTTGGCGCGCGCCGTGACCACCACCTGATCGCCCGACGTGGTGTCGGCGGCCGCCTCGGCGGCGGTGGCGAGCGACGGAGCCCCTGTCAGGGCCGCGGCGGCGACGGAGATGAACAGCAGTCCACGTGTGGCCAAGGATCGCGGCGCAGGAAACTGGATGGTTCTCATAGTCTTCCCCAAGGGCGCCGGGCGGGAGACGGTCCCCGAACGCTTGAACGCCCGCTGAGGCAGAACGGGCGCTTGGGGGCGCCCCTCCAGATTTTTAGAAATAATTCACATAGGGGCGGCGGCTTGGCGAGGACCGTGGTGAGGCGCGCCGGTTCAGGCCGGCGTGGCTGGCGGCTCGGTCAGGTCCGGGGCCAGGGTTCCCTTTTCTCCCAGAACCACCACGACGCTGCCGGTGATGATCAAGAGCCCGCCCAGGACTAGGGGCAGGGTCAGGCGGTCGCCGAACAGGCTTACGCCCAGCACCGCGCCGATCAGGGGCTCGATATTGACGAACACCCCGGCGGTGGCGTTGCCCACGCGGGGCGCGGCGAACTGCCAGCCGGCGGTGGCCAGGAAGGTGCAGAACACCCCCTGGGCGGCGATGGCGGCCCAGGCGCCGGCGCTGAGATGCAGCGGCGGAGCGCCATGCAGGACGAAGGACACCGGCAGAATCGCGGCCGCCGCCACGATCACTGTGGCGGCTGGCATGGCCATGTTGGTGGGCGGCTTGGGCGCCCGGCGCGAAATGATGATCCAGGCCAGGAATAACAAGAGGGCCGTCAGGCTCAGGGCCACGCCCAGGGCCGCGCCGGCGCTGGCGGCGATCACCCCGATCCAGGACAGGCGGCTGACCGGCTCGCCCATGATCCGGGCGGCGATGGCGATCAGGGCGGGCATCGCCCCCACCAACAGGGCGGCCAAGCTGACATCGATCCGGGCCAGCCCCTCGAACTGGACCAGGAAAGCCACCCCGTAGAGCGCGCCGGAGATCAGCACCACGGGCGCGCGGAACAGGGCCCGGGCCTGTGGCCGGCGCAAAGCGAAGGGCAGGGCCGCCAACCCCGCGAAGGCCAGGCGCAACAGGATCATGTGGGCCGCGTCGATCTCCCTCAGGGCCACCTTGCCCAGGGGAAAGCCCGCGCCCCAGAAGACCCCGGCCAGCAGCAGGGCGATGAAGGCCAGACGCTTGTTCTGCATCAGCGGAACGGCGGTTCGTCGAAGCTGCGCAGCTTGCGCGAATGCAGCCGCGCCCCTTCCTGGCGCAGAAGGTCCATGGCCGCGATGCCGATGCGTAGGTGCTGGGAGATCGCCCGCTCATAGAAGGCGTTGGCCTGGCCCGGCAGCTTGATCTCCCCGTGCAGCGGCTTGTCGGACACGCACAAAAGGGTGCCGTAGGGGGTGCGCAGGCGATAGCCCTGGGCGGCGATGGTGGCGCTCTCCATGTCGATGGCGATGGCCCGGGACTGGTTGAAGCGCAGGGCGCTCAAGGAATAGCGCAGCTCCCAATTGCGATCGTCGGTGGTGACCACGGTGCCGGAGCGCAGGCGCGCCTTGAGCGCGTCGCCGGTTTCGCCGGTGACGATCTCGGCGGCGCGGTGCAGGGCCAGTTGGATCTCGGCCAGGGCCGGGATCGGGATTTCCGGCGGCAGCACGTCGTCCAGCACATGGTCGTCCCGCAGATAGGCGTGGGCCAGGACATAGTCGCCGATGGTCTGGGTGGAGCGCAGGCCCCCGCAATGGCCGATCATCAGCCAGGCTTCGGGGCGCAGCACCGCCAGGTGGTCGGTGATGGTCTTGGCGTTGGAGGGACCGACCCCGATGTTCACCAGGCTCACGCCGCGCCGCCCGGGGGCGGTCAGGTGATAGCCGGGCATCTGGTGGCGCCGCCACGGGCTCTCGGCGGCGGCCCTTTCGGGGTCGGGCGTCTCCTTGGTGATCACCACCCCGCCGGGACAGGACAGGGTCTCATAGGGACTGTCCGGGTCGGCCAGCTGGGCGCAGCCCCAGCGGATGAACTCGTCCACATAGCGGTGATAGTTGGTGAACAGCACATAGCCCTGGACATGGTCCGGGGGCGTGCCGGTGTAGTGGGCCAGCCGTGCCAGGGAGAAGTCCGTGCGCAGCCCGTCGAACAGGGCCAGCGGATGGGGCTCCCCGGGCTCGCCGATCCACAGGCCGTCGGCCGCCTCGTCGCCGATCGAGGCCAGTTCGGTGGTGGGAAAATAGCGGGCGATCTCGCCGGCGGTCACGTCCGCCAGGCTCAGGTCGATGGAGCCGTCCAGCACATAGGGAAACGGGATCTCCTGGTCGGAGGCCAAAACCTCGACGGTGATGTCGAAGTCGCTCAGCAACAGGGTCAGCTGTTCGGTCAGATAGGCGCGGAACAGGTCCGGCCGGGTGATGGTGGTGGCGTAGGCGCCGCCCTGGCTGAACCGGGCATAGGCCCGGGGCAGGCGCTTGGCCGGCCCCTTGGCCTCATAGGTCAGGCGCAGGGCCGGATAGGTGTAGGCTCCCGCGGCCCGGCGGGCGGGGTCGGGAAGTGTTCCGGTGTTCAGAAAGGCGTTCAGGTCGCTTCGCAGGGCGCCGACCGAGGCGGCGTAGGCCGCTTCCAGCCGCCCGACGATCTCGGCTGCTTGGTTTTGGATTGTCATGCGGAACAATAGCCCGCCCGCGCGAAACTTTCGAGACGCGCCGCCGTATCTCTTTCCCCGCATAGCGCAGCGACGCGGGGAAGGTGGCATGGAGTGAAACTCCATGACGGAAGGGGCGCTACGAACCGCCGGGACGCCCCCTCGGTCAGGACTGAGTCCTGACAGCTCCCCCGTTCTACGAACAGGGGAGCAGGGCATCGTTTCCTTCTCCGCATAGCGTAGCGACGCGGGGAAGGTGGCATGGAGTGAAACTCCATGACGGAAGGGGCGCTACGGACCGCCGGGACGCCCCCTCAGTCAGGACTGCGTCCTGACAGCTCCCCCGTTCTTCGAACAGGGGAGCAGGGCATCGTTTCCTTCCCCGCATAGCGCAGCGACGCGGGGAAGGTGGCATGGAGCGAAGCTCCATGACGGAAGGGGCGCTACGAACCGCCGGGACGCCCCCTCGGTCAGGACTGCGTCCTGAC
>JARLIP010000092.1 GCA_031291685.1 Caulobacteraceae bacterium
AGCTCGCGCAGCAACTGGCCCTTCCAGCCGTTCCACACCCCGGGCCCTACCGCCTTGATGTCCGCCACGGTCAGGACCAGCAACAGCCGCAGCAGCTCCGGCGACTGCACCTGGGCGACGAAATCGCGCACCGTCTGGGGATCGGCGACATCGCGGCGCTGGGCGATGTCGCTCATCAGCAAATGGTCCTTCACCAGCCAGGCCACCAGATCGATCCGCTCGCGCTCCAGCCCCAGGCGCTCGCAGGCCGAGCGCGCGGCCCGGGCCCCGGCCTTTTCCTGGCCGCCGACCCCGCCCTTGCCGGTGTCGTGCAGCAGCATGGCCAGGAACAGGGCCTCGCGGTCCTCGATCAGGGGGAAGGTCTGCACCGCCAGGGGATGATCCTGGGCCAGCTCGCCATGAGAAATGTCGGCGATGATCCCCACCGCCCTCAGGGTGTGCTCGTCCACCGTATAGGAGTGGTACATGTTGAACTGCATCTGGGCGACGATGTGCCCAAATTCAGGAATGTAGCGGCCCAGCACCCCGGTCTCGTTCATCAGGGTCAAGGTGGCGTAGGTGCGCTTGCCCCGGGCCAGCACATCCAGGAAGGCTTTCGCCGCCTCGGGATCGCGGCGCAGCTTGGAGGTGATCAGGGGCAGGGAGCGGGTCACCGCGGTGAAGGCGTCGGGGTGAAGGTCCAGATTGCTGCGGTCGGCGATGACGAACAGGCGGATCAGATTGACCGGGTCCCGTTCGAAGGTCTCCACTCCGTCCACGGTCAGACGCCCGCCCTCCTCGGCGAAGCCCGGCACGTCCAGGGCCTTGCGGCCCCCGCGCCGGCCCCGCAGGAAGCGCGACAATCCCAAGGGCTTCTTCTTGGCCTCGTCGGCCTCCAGCTTGGCGCAGAATTCCCGGGTCAGGACCCCGACCTCCCGGGCGATCAGGAAGTAGCGGCGCATGAACCGCTCGACGGCGGGGGTGTTGTCCCCGTCCTTGCGCGGCCGGTCGCCATAGCCCATCCGCCGGGCGATCTCTGGCTGCAGGTCGAAGCTGAGGCGCTCCTCCGGCCGGCCGGTGGCGAAATGCAGATGGCAGCGCACCGCCCACAGAAAATCGAAGGCGCGGATGAAGGCCCGCACCTCCCGCCTGTCGAACATCTCCAGGCTCAGGGCCTGGTCGGGAGAGTCCAGGGGGTGCAGGTACTGGGCGATCCAGAACAGGGTGTTGAGGTCCCGAAGACCGCCCTTGCCCTCCTTGATATTGGGCTCGACCAGATAACGGGTGGCGCCGGCCCGGGCCTGGCGCTCGTCCCGCTCCTTGAGCTTGGCGGCGACGAACTCGGCGCCCGTGCCCTTCATCACATCGTCGCGGAAGCGCTGGCGCAGTTCATTGGCCAGCTGCTCGTCGCCGGTCAGGCGCCGGGCCTCCAGGATGGACGTCCTGATGGTGAAGTCCTCGCGGGAGAGCTTGACGCATTCCTCTACGGTGCGCGAGGCGTGGCCGACCTTAAAGCCCAGGTCCCACAGGGCGTAGAGCATGTATTCGATCACGCTCTCGGCATGGGCGGTCTGCTTGTAGGGGCGCACGAACAACAGATCGAGATCCGAGAACGGCGCCAGGGTGCGCCGCCCGTAGCCGCCCACGGCCATCAGGGCCAGGCGCTCGCCCTCGGTGGGGTTGCGGGCGCGGAACACGTGGACGGTGGTGAAGTCGTAGAGGGCGGTGACCACCTCGTCGGTGACGTCGGACAACAGCCGGGCGGTCTCGATGCCGCCACCGCCGTTTTCCAACCGCTCCTTGGCGATCATGCGGCCGCGGAACAGGGCGGCCTTCAGGATCTCCAGAGCCCGGCGCCGTTGCTCGGCCTCGTCCCCGGACGCCGCCTGGGCGGCCGCGGTGAGCTGCGAGCGCAGCTTCACCCCATCAACGACATATTCGATGCGAGTCGGGCGGAGGCGTGGGGGCATGGCGCCTATATAGCGACCCAGTCGCAAAATGTCCGTTACCCCTCGCCATCCGCGAACTTGGATCTTCGAATGCGCCTGACATGCAGGGGAGTGTATCAACATTGTTGACACAAACTTGTTCGAGGCTCAGTGTCAAGGCGTTGGATCGTTAGGAGGGGTCGTGAAGGTTCTGATCAAGAAATGGGGGAACAGCGCCTCCGTCAGGATTCCGGCCTCCGTGATGGCCGCCGCGGAACTGACGATTGATCAGGCGGTCGAGGTGCGGGAAGACGGCGGTCGGATCATCATCGAGCCGGTCAAGGCGCCGGCCTATGACCTTGATCAACTGCTGGGCCAGATGAGCCCGGAAACCTTTCCCGAGGATCAGGATTTCGGGCCGCCGGTCGGACGCGAGACCTGGTAGTGGCGGCCTATGTTCCTGCGGCGGGCGACGTGGTCTGGCTGCAATTCGATCCCCAGGCGGGGCATGAACAGGCCGGACACCGGCCGGCGCTGGTGCTGTCCCCGGAGCGCTATAACGCCCTGCGCGGAATGATGATCTGCTGCCCCATGACGTCTCGGATCAAGGGTTACGCTTTCGAAGTGGTGATCAGCCAATCCCCGCCAAGCGCTGTCCTGGCGGATCAAATCAAAAGCCTCGACTGGCGCGCCCGCCGCGCCGTGCGCAAGGACGCAGTGACGGCGGCGGTCCTCGCGGAGGTTCAGGCGAAGATCAAGGCCCTGCTCGGACTGTAGCCGGCGCCGAGCCGAGTTGGCGGACCGCCTCCCAAGACCCCCCTAGTTTTTCATCATCCCCCGCAGCCGATAGAGGGCGTCCATGGCCTCCCGGGGGCTCATGCCGTCCAGATCGAGGTCGGCCAGGGCGTGCTCGACGGCGCTGGGCTCGGCGAAGCCCTGAGGGGCCTGGGGCGCGGCGGCGGCGAACAGGGGGAGGTCCTCCAGGCGGGCGGGGGATGCGGTCTGGCTCTCCAGGCGGTCCAGCACCTCCCGGGCCCGGGCCACTACCGCCGGCGGCACCCCGGCCAGCTTGGCCACCTGCACCCCATAGGAGCGGTCGGCGGGGCCGGGGCCGGCCTCGTGCAGGAACACCAGATCGCCGTTCCACTCCTTGGCCCGCATGGACAGGTTGGTGACGAAGGCCAGCCGCCCCTCCAGCCGGGCCAATTCGTGATAGTGGGTGGCGAACAGGGCCCGGCACCGGTTCACGTCGTGCAAGGCCTCGGCGCAGGCCCAGGCGATGGCCAGGCCGTCATAGGTGGCCGTGCCCCGGCCGATCTCATCCAGGATGACGAAGGAGCGGGGCGTGGCCTGGGTCAGGATGGCGGCGGTCTCCACCATCTCGGCCATGAAGGTCGAGCGGCCCCGGGACAGGTCGTCGGCGGCGCCCACGCGGCTGAACAGGCGGTCCACCACCCCCAGGGTCAGCCGCCGCGCCGGCACGAAGGAGCCAGCCTGGGCCAGGATCGCCAGCAAGGCGTTCTGGCGCAGGAAGGTCGACTTACCGGCCATGTTCGGCCCGGTGACAATGGCCAGCCGCGCACTGCCCGCCCCCGCCCCGTCTAGCCGGCAGTCGTTGGGGGTATAGGGCTTGCCCTCCCGCCGTGTGGCGGCCTCCACCACCGGATGGCGGGCGGCCTCGGCGTCGAAATCGAGGGACGTATTGACCGTGGGGCGCACGGCCTGGGCGTCCTCGGCCCATTCGGCCAGGCCCGCGGCCACATCCAGCCGGGCCAGGCCCTCGGCGGCGGCCTGGATGGCCGGGGCGATGCCCACCGCCCGCGCCCGCCAGGCCTCAAAGGTCTCGACCTCTATGGCCAGGGCCCGTTCGGCGGCCTGGGCGATGCGGGCGTCCAGTTCGGCCAGATCCACCGTGGTGAAGCGCACCTGGTTGGCCAGGGTCTGGCGGTGGATGAAGGTGGCGTTGAACGGCGGCTGGAACAGGGGATCGGCCTTGGCCGCCCCGATCTCGACGAAATAGCCCAGGACCGCGTTGTGCTTGATGCGCAGGGCCAGATTGGTTTCGGCCTGCAAGCGCCCCTCCAGAGCCGCCACCACCCGACGGCTGTCGTCCCGCAGCAGCCGCGCCTGATCCAGCTCGGGCCGGATCTCAGGGGCGACATAACCCCCGTCCCGCGCCTGGGCCGGCAGCTCCGCCCCCAGCCCCCGGCGCAGCAGGTCGAGGAAGGCCGCCAGATCCGGGTTCTGCTCCGGCAGCAGGGCGGTCAGGGCCTGGGCGATCTCGGCGGGATAGCCTTCCAGGGCGTCGCGCTCGGCGCCGATCAGCCGCGCCGCGGCCTCCCCGCTGGTCAGGCCGTCCCGCAGCACCCCCAGATCCCGAGGGCCGCCCCGACCCAGGGCCAGGCGCGAGAGCGCCCGTGCCATGTCCCCGCCGCCCTTCAGCCCATCCCGCAGATCCCGGCGAAGGTCCCGACGATCCAGCATCCATTGCACCGCCTCCAGCCTCTGCTCGATCCGCGCCGGGTCGAGCAGAGGCCGGCTGAGCCGCGCGGCCAGGAGGCGGGCCCCGCCAGCGGTCAGGGTGCGGTCGATGGCCGCCAGGAGGGAGCCCTCGCGGCCCCCCGACTGGGTGCGGTCGATCTCCAGGCTGGCCCGGGTGGCCGGATCGATGGCCATGGTGTCGGCCTCCCCCGCCCGGCGGGGCGGGTTCAGGGCCGGGGTGCGGCCGGCCTGGGTGGTCTCCAGGTGGGCGGCGATCAGCCCCAGGGCCGAGATCTCCGCGCCGGTCAGGGCGCCGAAGCCGTCCAGGGTGTCGACCCCATAGAGCCGCTTGAGCCGCGCCTCCGCCGCAGCCGGCTCGGCCAGGGCCTGGGCCAGGGGCTGGATCAGCCCGCCGACGGTCTTGAGGGCCGCCGACAGCTCGGCGTCGGCGAACAACCGGTCGGGGACCAGGATTTCCGAGGGTTGCAGGGCCGCCAGGGCCGCGGCCACCCCATCCTTGCCGCTGGACATCACCTCCACCTCGCCGGTGGACAGC
Source organism: Caulobacteraceae bacterium (assembly GCA_031291685.1). GTDB lineage: Bacteria > Pseudomonadota > Alphaproteobacteria > Caulobacterales > Caulobacteraceae > Poindextera. The sequence goes on from JARLIP010000092.1 coordinate 4,945, forward strand.
TCCACGCTGGCCACCGCCGCCTGCCCGGCGCGGAAGGCCACGGCGGCCAGGCGATTGGCGCCCCGGGCGTCCAGCAGGCCGTCCTCGGTCAGGGTGCCGGGGGTGACCACCCGCACCACGTCCCGCCGCACGATGGATTTGGAGCCCCGCTTGCGGGCCTCGGCCGGGTCCTCCATCTGCTCGCAGACCGCGACCTTGAAGCCGGCGCGGATCAGCTTGGCCAGATAGGCCTCGGCCGCGTGCACCGGCACCCCGGCCATGGGAATGGGTTCGCCCCCGTGGGAGCCCCGGGCGGTCAGGGCGATGCCCAGGGCCGCGGCGGCCTTTTGCGCGTCCTCGAAGAACAGTTCGTAGAAGTCGCCCATGCGGAAAAACACCAGGGCGTCCGGCTGGCGGGACTTGGCCTCGAAGAACTGGGCCATGACCGGCGTGGCGTCGGCGGGGATGGCGGGCGCGGTGGCGGCGGAGGGCGGCGAAGCGTTCATCGGCGGACCCTACAAATTCGGGCGAGTCGCGTCAGCCCTTGACCGATAGGAAGCAACGGGCGAGCGTCGATCCCGTGGATAGCGCCCTGACCTACGCCATCATCCCAGCCGGCCCCGGGGACTCCGGGGAACTGGCGCGGGTTCACGTCCAGGCCTGGCGCGAGACCTATGCCGGGATCCTGCCCAAGGGCTATCTGGAGCGGATGTCCGAGCCCCTGCACGCCCGGCGCTGGCGCACGCGGCTGATGCGGCTGGACGAGATCACCCTGGTCGCCGAAGGTCGGGACGGCTTGGTGGGCTATGCCTCCGGCCAATGGGCCCGGACCGGCGGCGAGGCCGGCGAGGCGGAGATCACCACGCTCTATGTGCTGAAGTCCGCCCAGGGGGAAGGCGTCGGGCGCGCCCTGCTCACAGGGGTGGCCAGGGCCATGGCCGACCGCGGCGCCACGTCCCTGGTGATCTGGGTCCTGTGCGACAACACCCGCGCCAGGGGCTTCTACGAACGGTTGGGCGGCGCGGCCCAGGAGCGCCGCCTCGAAGCGGTGGCGGGCGCGGCGATACCCGCCCTGGCCTATCGGTGGAGCGATATCGCGGCCCTGACCCGGCGCTGAGCTCCCCCGCGCGCCGTGCGTCGATCCAGCCTATTGAAAATGGGCGCAAAACCGGGCGAACTGGCGAAGTCTTATGGTAAAGGGCGCGGCGGACCACCGGAAGACGGGGGTCGGCGGGCCTGTTGCGCTAACCTTATGATTTGGGGTCTTTTTAATCGATCCTGGCGCTTCGGTTCGGGTGGGTAAGGCTCTAGGGGCCCTGGTGATTATGCTTAAACACGCCGCCTTAAGATGGATCCTCCGGCGAGAGCCCTCCTGGGTCGGTTACGCTACGGCGGTCCTGGGGGTCGCGGCGGCGACCGGGGTGCGCTGGCTGGCGGCGCTCTGGACCAGCAACTCCACGAACTTCCCCGTTTTCTATCCAGCGGTCCTGGTCGCCACACTGATCGGCGGCCTGCGGGCGGGGCTCCTGGCCCTGGCGCTCAGCACCTTCATCATCTGGTGGTACTGGCTGCCCCTGCTGCACAGCTTTCCCGTGGACCGGCCGCAGTTCGTCTCGGTGTTCATGTTCGTCACCACCGCCGGCATGATGGTGGCGGTCAGCCAGGCCATGCGCGCCGCCACCCGCCGGGCCCTGGAGGCCGAGGACCGGTTCCGCCAGGCCCACGAGGGCTCCCTGGACGGCTTCGTGATCATGGAGCCGGTGCGGCTGACGGGCGGCGAGGTGATCGATTTTCGCTGGACCCACGCCAACGCCGCCGCCGAATCCCTGTCCCCCCGGGACGCCGTCCCCCTGGTGGGCCGCCGGCTGCTTGAGGTGTTCCCCGACGCCCGGGAAAGCGGCCTGTTCCAGCGCTATGCCGAGATCCTGCGCACCGGCAAGCCAGACAAGATCGAATACAAGCTGCGGGTGGACGGGGTCGATTGCTGGCGCGCCTCCAGCGGGGTGCGCATCGGCGATTCCGTCAGCCTGACCTTTCGCGACGTCACCGAGATCATAGAGGCCCGCCGCACCCTGGAGGCCCGGGTCGCCGAGCGCACCCGCGCCCTGGAGGAAAGCCTGGAGGAGCGGGCCCGGGCCGAGGCCGCCCTGGCCCAGGCCCAACGGGTCGAGACCCTGGGCCGGCTCACCGGCGGGGTGGCTCACGACTTCAACAACCTCTTGACCGTGATCATCGGCGGCCTCGACATGATCCTGCGCGGACCAGACAAGCCCGAACGGGTGGCCCGCCTGGCCGAAGCCGCCCTGGCCGCCGGCCGCCGCGGGGAGCGCCTGACCCGCCAGCTGCTGGCCTTCTCCCGGCACCGGGAGATCAAGCTGGAGGTTCACGACGTCGCCGCCGTCCTTGGGGTGATCGAACCGATGATCCGCCGCGCCGCCGGCGAGATCGCGCGACTGGAGATCGAGATCGCCCCCGACGCGGGCTCGGCCCGGTTCGATTCGGCGCAATTCGAAGCGGCCCTGCTCAACCTGGTGGTCAATGCCGCCCACGCCACGCCCTTGAGCGGCTCGATCCGGGTGCGGGTGCGTCGGGTCCAGGTCCGCGCCGACCAGATCGCCGGCCTGGAGCCGGGACGCTATCTGAAGGTATCGGTGGCCGACACGGGCGCCGGCATCCCCCCCGATGTGCTCAAGCGGGTGTTCGAGCCCTTCTTCACCACCAAGGAGATCGGTCAAGGCTCCGGGCTCGGTCTCGCCCAGGTCCAGGGTTTCGCGCGACAGTGCGGCGGCGTGGCCGCGGTGGAGAGCCGGATCGGCGAGGGCACGACTGTCACCCTCTACCTGCCCGCCGCCACCGGCCCCGCCCGGGAACTGACCATCCCACCCATCTCCACCCCTCTCGACGCCAGCCGCACCAAGGGCGAAACCGTGCTTCTGGTGGAGGACGACGAGGCGGTGCGCGCCCTGACCGAAAGCCTGCTGTCGGAGTGCGGCTATCGGGTGACCACCGCCAGCGACGGTCCCCAGGCCCTGTCGATGCTGCGCCGTGGAGAGGTGGTCTCCCTGCTGCTGTCCGACGTGGTCATGCCCGGCGGTATGAGCGGGGTTGATCTGGCCATGTCGGCGGCGGAACTTATGCCCAAGCTGCCGATTGTCCTGATGACCGGCTACGCCGCCGGCCGCTTGGCGGAGCTGACCCCAGCCACCGACTGGCCGGTTCTGCGCAAGCCCTTCCAGGTGGAGGAACTGGCCGCGGCGGTGCAGGAGGGCCAGGGTGGCCGGGCCACGACGGGCGCGCGCGTCTGAACCGGGGCGAGGGCGCCGGTCGAGGGCGCCGGTCGAGGGCGCCGGTCGAGGGCGATTGACGCCCAAGGCCAAGCGCTACAACAGTTTGGCGCTACATAGTTTTTCACGATCGACCTGCTCAGCGAACTCGTTCAAGGACCTCGCATGCCCACCGCCCGCCCCGCGACCCCCTCGGACACGGTCCGCATCTCGCTGGTGGTGATCGCCGTGGTGGTGTCCGGCGCCGCCTTCTATTGGCTGAACGGCATCCTCACCCCCCTGGCCCTGGCCCTGTTCATCATGGTGGTGATCGATGGTTTCGCCCGGGTGCTGGTCACCCGCCTGCCGGGCTTTCCACCCAACCTGGCCCTGCCCGTGGCCATCGCCGTTTCAGTGATCGTGTTCGCCCTGGTGGTGTTCATGGTGGTCAATAACGCTGGCGCCTTCGCCAGCCAGATCGCCCTGTTTGGGCCCAAGCTGAACACGGTGATCGACCGGATCGCCTCGGCCATGGGGGTCAAGGCGCCGCCGACCCTCAACGAGATCGTCGATCGCCTCAATCCCAACGCCTATCTGGGCAAGATCGCCGAGACCCTTCAGGGCTTCGCCACCAATGCGGTGGGGGTGATGATCTATCTGGGATTTCTGCTGGCTTCCCGGCACGGGTTCGAACGCAAGACCTCCAGCCTGTTCTCCAACCCCGCCGCCCGTCACCACGCCTACGAGGTGTTCCGGCGAATCCGCGACAGCATCGAGAGTTATCTTTGGATTCAGACCGTGACCGGGGGCCTGATCGCGGTGGCCTCCTGGGGGGTGATGGCGGTGCTGGGCCTGAACAACGCCCTGTTCTGGGCCTTCATGATCTTCATCATCAGCTATGTGCCGATCATCGGCGGGGCCATCGGCATCCTGGCGCCGCCGCTCCTGGCCCTGGTCCAGTTCGACACCTGGTGGCAGGCCGCAGCCATGCTGGCGGGGCTGCAGGTGATCAACTTCATCGTCGGCAACATCATCTATCCGCGGATGCAGGGCCGCAGCCTCAACATCGATCCGGTGGTGATCCTGTTGTCCCTGGCCTTCTGGGGTTTGATCTGGGGGGTGGCGGGCATGTTCCTGTCCACCCCGCTCACGGTGATGGCCATGCTGATCCTCGCCCAGTTCCGCGGAACCCGCTGGATCGCGGTGCTGCTGTCCAGTGACGGCGATCCCGCCAGCGTCGCCAGCCGACCGCTGCAAATTACACAAGGTTCATGATCCGGGGGGCTGGAACTTCGAAAACGCCCACCTATTTAACACTCAGCCCGGGCGAGTTCCCCCCCTCACCCCGGCTCCTCGGCGCGAACCACCCCCCAACCTTCGCGCCGGCATGCGAAAGTGATCTCGTCGCCTCCCCCCGCGACGAGACCCGCGCCGCCGGACGGTCGCCGTCCGGCGGCGTTTCGCGTCTTGCCGAGGATTTTGGCAAGATTCGGCCCGGGTTTTGGGAATTTTCGCATCCCCGTCTCGCATTTGACGCCGCGACGACAAACTGATCGCCGATTATGACGATATGCGCGATTTCGAGCCACGGCGAACGGGCCTAGGCTTGCCCACTTCGCGCGAAGGTCCCCGGACATGAACATCCCCCTGTCTTCGACCCCCGATTCGGACGCGGCCAAGGCCTTTGACCTCGGCGCGGCCCTGGCCAGGGCCCTGGACCTATCGACCCTGACCGCGTCCCAGCAATCCTTCGTCGATCAGGTGGCCGAGGACCTGGACCCGGGCGAGCTGCCGGGGGTGGACGTGGCCGATCTGGCCGCCAACTTCGCCGACCTGTGGACCTATGCCGACCGACGTGACCTGGACGGCCCGGCCATCCGCATCGTTCCCGCCCTCAGCGCCGACGACCGTCCGCCCCGCTACGCCCGCCTCGAGATCGTCCAGGACGACCGCCCCTTCCTGGTGGACAGCATCATGGGCGAGGTGGGGGAATCCGGCCTTGCGATCCGGGCCATGTTCCATGCCGTGGCGCCAGTGGGCCGGGGCCCGGACGGACGGAGGGACGAGACCCAGCCGCACCGCGTGGAGTCCCTGATCCAGGTGATCCTCGACCCCATGGCGCCAGACCAGGCCGCCAGCCTCGCCGCCAGTGTCGAGGAGACCCTGCGGGACGTGGCTCACGCCGTCGCCGACCATGGGGCCATGCGCGCGCGGATGGACCAAGCCATAGCCGAGCTGGCCCGCCAGACCGAACACATCGATAGCGCCGCCCTGGAAGAGTACGAGGCCTTTCTGGAGTGGCTGAAGGCCGACCACTTCATCTTCCTGGGCGCCCGCACCTACGACTATCCCCGCACCCCCGATGGCGACTACGCCGCGGAGGAGCCCCTCTATCAGCCGCAAGACGGCCTCGGGGTGCTGCGCGATCCCAAGCTTGGGGTGCTACGGCGGAACAACGAGCCGGCGGTGCTCAGCCCGCAACTTCGCGAGCTGCTGCGCCGGGACGCCCCCCTGACCGTGGCCCGTTCCAACCTGCGCTCCCGGGTCCATCGGCGCACCTATATGGACTATGTCAGCGTGCGCCGGTACGGGCCGGACGGCGCGGCCGTCGGCGAGATCCGTTTCGTCGGTCTGTTCACCTCCGAGGCCTATGATTCGCCCGTGGGCGAGACCCCTCTGGTCCGGCGCAAGGTCGCCTATGTGCTCAAGCGGGCGGGCATGACCCCTCGGGGCCACAATGACCGGCGCCTGCGCAATATCCTGGAGAACTATCCCCGGGACGAGCTCTTGCAGATCGACGAGGATGAGCTTTACGACACCGCCCTGAAGATCCTGCACCTGAACGACCGGCCCCGGGTGCGGCTGTTCGTGCGCCGCGATCCCTTCGACCGCTACCTCACCGCCCTCCTGTTCCTGCCCCGGGACAGCTACGAGGCCGATCTGGCCGACCGGGCCGGGCGGATGCTGGCCCAGGCCTATGGCGGCCAGGTTCAGGCCTTCTATCCCAGCTTCACAGACGCGCCCCTGGCGCGGATGCAATATATCCTGGCCGTCGAGCCCGGCGCCCATCCCAACCCTCCGGCCGAGACTGTGGAACAGGCCATCGCCGAGGCCTCGCGCTCCTGGGCCAGCCGCTTTGCCGCCACCCTGCGCGAGGATGCCCGGACCCGGGACCACGCCGCCGACCTCCTGACCCGCTATGCCGGCGCCTTCCCCCCAGGCTATCGGGATCTCTATTCCACGACCGAGGCGGTGGACGATCTGGAGGTGATCGAGGACCTGGAGCCGGACGAGCCGGTGCGGGTGCGCGCCTATCGTCGCCCGGAAGATTCCCCCCTGCGCTTTCGCTTCAAGCTCTATCGCCCCGGAGGCTCCGCGCCCCTGGCCGACGTCCTGCCGATCCTGGAGCGGATGGGGCTGAAGGCCCTGGTCGAAGAGGGCTTTCCCATCCGCCGGACCACCCTGGAGGGCCAGACGGACCTTGTTTGGGCCCATGAGTTCGAACTGGAGGACGAGAGGGGCGAGAGCCTGGTGTTCGAGGACATCCGCGGCGCCTTCGAGACCGCCTTCGTCGCCGTCTGGACCGGACGCACGGAGAACGACGGCTTCAACCGGCTGGTGATCGAGTTGGGGGTGTCGTGGCGCGAGGCCGCCCTGATCCGGGCCCTGGCCCGCTATCGCCAGCAGTCGGGGCTGGACCCGTCGCACCTGGTGCAGGAGGCGGCCCTGTCGCAGAACCCGGGGGTCACGCGCCTGATCCTGGATCTGTTCCGCACCCAGTTCGATCCGGCCATCCACGCCAGCGCCCCGGTGCGCGCGACCATGGCCGACGCGGTGATGGAGGAGATTCAGGAGGCCCTGCGTCACGTGGAAAGCCTCGACGCCGACCGGGTGCTGCGCCGCATCGCCGCCCTGACCCGGGCCTTGACCCGGACCAACTACTACCAGACCGATCCCGACGGGGCGCCCAAGCCCTATATCAGCTTCAAGATCGCCTCCCGGACCCTGGACGACCTGCCGGCGCCCAAGCCCTATCGCGAGATCTTCGTCTGGGCCCCCCATGTGGAGGGCGTGCACCTGCGCTTTGGCCCTGTCGCCCGGGGCGGCCTGCGCTGGTCGGACCGGCGGGACGATTTCCGCACCGAGGTTCTGGGCCTGGTGAAGGCCCAGCAGGTCAAGAACGCGGTGATCGTGCCGGTGGGCTCCAAGGGCGGCTTCTATCCCAAGCAGTTGCCCCGGGGCGGAACCCCCGACGCCATCCGCGCCGAGGCCGTCCGGGCCTATCGCACCTTCCTGTTCGGCCTTTTGGATCTGACCGACAACCTCGCCCATGACGGGGGGGTGATCCGCCCCGACAATGTCATCGCCCTGGAGGGAGACGATCCCTATCTGGTGGTGGCCGCCGACAAGGGCACCGCCACCTTCTCCGACATCGCCAACGGCGTGGCCGAGGACTACGATTTCTGGCTGGGGGACGCCTTCGCCTCCGGCGGCTCGGCTGGCTACGACCACAAGGTGATGGGCATCACCGCCCGGGGCGCCTGGGAGGCGGTCAAGCGTCACTTCCGCGAGATGGGCAAGGACATCCAGTCACAGCCCTTCACCGTGATCGGGGTCGGGGACATGTCCGGGGACGTGTTCGGCAACGGCATGCTGCTGTCCGATCAGATCCGCCTGGCGGCGGCCTTCGACCACCGGCATATCTTTATCGACCCCAACCCGGACACCGCCTCGTCCTTCGCCGAGCGTCAGCGCCTGTTCGCCCTGCCCCGATCGTCCTGGGCGGACTATGATCCGGCCCTGATCTCCGCTGGCGGCGGGGTCTTCCCCCGCAGCCTGAAGGCCATCGTCCTCACCGACCAGATCCGGGCTCTCCTGGACCTGAAACAGGAGACGGTCACCCCCGCCGAATTGATCACGGCCATCCTCAAGGCCCGGGCGGAACTGCTCTATCTGGGCGGGGTCGGCACCTATGTGAAGGCGCCCGGCGAGAGCCATCTGGACGTGGGCGACAAGGCCAACGACGCCGTGCGCGTCGATGCCAGCCAGCTGCGCTGCAAGGTGGTGGGCGAGGGCGCCAATCTGGGGGTGACCCAGGCCGGGCGCATCGCCTTCGCCCGGGGCGGCGGGCGCATCGACACCGACGCCATCGACAATTCGGCCGGGGTCGACACCTCCGACCACGAGGTCAACATCAAGATCCTCACCGGTATGCTGGAGCGTGGCGGAAAGCTGGATCGCCCCAGGCGGGACGCCCTGCTGCAGTCCATGACCAGCGAGGTCGCCGCCAAGGTGCTGCGGCACAACTACGACCAGACCCTGGCCCTGAGCCTGGCGGAGGCCACGGCCGTGGCCGACCTGGACAACCACGCCCATTTCATGGCCGATCTTGAGGCTCGGGACCGCCTGGACCGGACCCTGGAACGGCTGCCCATCCCCCTGGCCATCGCCGAACTGGCCAAGACCGGCAAGGGCCTGACCCGGCCGGAGCTGTCGGTGCTGATGGCCTATGGCAAGCTGGATCTGTTCGACGAGATCATCGCCAGCCACGCCCCGGACGACCCCCATTTCCTGGGCGCCCTCAGCCACTACTTCCCCGCGCCCCTGGCCGGCTATCAGGACGAGATGAAGCGCCACCGGCTGCGCCGGGAGATCATCGCCACGGTGATCGGCAACGAGATGATCAATGTCTGTGGCCCGACCTTTCCCGGACGCCTGAAACAGGCTGTGCGCTGCGACACCAGCGCCCTGGTGGTGGGCTACGCCGCCGCCCGGGAAATCGTCAGGTTCGACGAGACCTGGGACGCGGTGTGCCAGTTGGACGGTCAGATCCCGGCGGACGCCCAGACCCGCCTGTTCCTGGACCTGGCCGGCGTGCTGCGCGGCCAGACCTTCTGGATGGCCCAGCGCGCCGCCCTGCAAGGGGGCGACATCTCGGTGAAGCGCCTGATCGATCTATACCGGCCCGCCGCCGACGCCCTGCGCAAGGATCTGGTGGGGGTGCTGTCGACCTTCGAGCAACGGCGTCTGGCGCGGACCGTGCGGGGCATGGTCAAGGACGGCGCGCCGGAGAACATCGCCCGGCAGGTGGCCCTGTTGCAGCCCCTGACCACGGTGGCGGACCTGACGGACATATCCCGCGCCAGCGGCTGGCCGATCACCTCGGCGGCCCGGATCTATCATCAGGCCGGCGCCAGTTTCGGCTTCGAGCGCCTGCGCCAGGCGGCCCTGTCCCTGACCGGGGGCGACGGCTTTGAGCGCATGGCCCTGCGACGCCTGATGGAGGACATGTTGGCCCAGCAAGCCGCCCTGACCCGGGTGATCATGGACTTCGCCGCCGGGGTTCAAGCCGGCGAGGACAGCGCCAAGGCCCGGGCGGCGGTCAATTCCTGGTCGGCCCTGCACGCCAAGACGGTCCGCGCCGCCCGGGACACGGTCAAGGACATCGAGACCGCCGGGGGCTCCTGGAGCTTCGCCAAGCTGACCATCGCCAACGCCGCCCTCAGGGAACTAACCCAGATGGCGCGGTAGAATTTCCTTTCTCCTCCCTTGCATAGCGCAGCTATGCGGGGGAGGTGGCGCAGGGTTTCACCCTGACAGCTCCCCGTGTGGCTACGCCAAACAGGGGAGCAAACCCCAAGCGGCACGTCAGCCCTCGGGTTTCAACACCGTCCGCGGCGCGCGCACGGCCAGGATCACGCACAGAACGATGGCCGGGGCGCCGATCAGGGCGGCGAAGACGTAGAAGGCGGCATAGGCGTCCAGCAGGCTGCGCCCGTGCTGAAGGCCCTCGACAATGCTGCCGGAAAAGCCCTTCAGGGTCTTGCCCGTCCAAGCCAGGGCCGAGGTCAGCAGGGCGTACTGGGTGGCCGTGTAGCCCAGGCTGGTGAGGCTGGACATGTAGGAGACCAGGGCCACCCCGGAATAGCCGATGGCGAAGGCGTCGAAGGCCATGATCGCCTCGAAGGCGGTCAGGCGCAGGGGCCCTGACCCGATCAGGGTGAAATCACCCCCATGCCAGCCCAGAAGGGCGAAGGCGCCGATGGCGATGGGTTGCAGCACCGCGCCCACGATCAGGCTGGGCCGGTTGCCGATGCGCAAGGACGACAGCCCGCCCACCGCGACCCCGATCAGCGATCCCGCCAGACCGATGGTCAGCCGCACCCCGGCGATGGTGGCCTTATCGATACCGAGAGCCTTGTAATAGGGGTTGCTCATGGGCCCGCGCATATAGTCGCACAGGTGATAGAGGGTGATGGTTCCCAGCATCAGCAAGGCCATGGCCCAGCCGTGGGTGCGAAAAAAGGTGATGAAGGGCCCGATCACCGCGTCCAATCCGGCCCGGGCGGGATGGCGCGCGGCCTCCATCATCTTGGCCTCCATCACCGCGTCGGCGTTGACCGGCTCGCGGGCGAACAGCACCGCCACGATCGCCGTGATCATGGCCGCGCCATAGAGCATGTAGGCCAGCGGCCAGCCGGCCGCCGCGGCCACCAGCAGGATCAAGGATTCCGTGGCGATCAGGGCCCCGCGATAGCCCAGGCTGTAGGCCGCTGTCAGCAGGCCCAACTCATCCGCGTCCTGGGCGGTTTCGATCCGCCAGGCGTCGATCACCGTGTCCTGCACCGCCGCCGCGAAACCGGTCAGGACGGCGAACCCGGCCAGGGCCGCGATCTTGCCCGGACCACTCAGGCCCATGCCCACCAGCCCCACGGCCACCAGCACCTGGCTGGCCAGCATCCAGCCGCGCCGACGCCCGAACCGCCCGAAGATCGGCGCCGGAATCCGATCGACCACCGCGCCCCAGATGAACTTGAGCAGAAAGGCCACGCCGACCCAGGACAGAAAGCCGATGGTGGCCAGCTTGACGCCGCCCTCCGCCAGCCAGAATCCCAGGGTGTTGCCGAACAGCATGAAAGGCAGGCCCGAGCCGAACCCCAGGACCAGCATCACCGCCACCTTGGGCTGGCTGAGGGCGCGCAGAACCTGCAAGGGCCCCCGATGGGCGCGCGGCGCCGGTGTCGTCTCGGCCGTTGCGCCGTCGTCCATACCCTATCGCGCGGAGCTTCCCCCGCGCGCTCCCGCCAAATCAGGCGGTCAGCTTGGCGTCCTGGGCCGGCCGCGTCCAGCCAGGATGGGTCCAGCGGCGCAACATCGCGCGCAGAACCGGCTGCTCCAGGGGTTTGGTCAGGAAATCGTCCATGCCCGCGATCAAGCAGGCCCGGCGATCCTCCTCGAAGGCGTTGGCGGTCAGGGCCAGGATCGGCGTGCGGCAGCCCCGGGCGCGCAGGGCGCGGGCGGCCTCCAGCCCGTCCAGCCCCGGCATGCGCAGGTCCATCAGGATCAGGTCGAAAACCCCGCCGGCGCCGGCCTCCACCGCCTCCAGCCCGGTGACCGCGCGGGAGACGACACAGCCTTCCCGTTCCAGCAGGGAGCGGGCCAAAAGGGCGTTGATGGGGTTGTCCTCGGCCAGCAGGACCCGCACCGCGGCCTGTGGCTCTGGGGTGGCGCGCTCGTCGTGCGTCAGTATTGAGGCCTCCGCCTCGCCGCTGACCGCCAGCACCCGCTCCACCAGGGAGGCGGCCCGCAGGGGCTTGATCAGATAGGCGCCGAAGCCGGCGGCCCGGTAGCGGCCGATCTGGTTGCGGGCCTCGGGGGTGACCAGGATCACGCTGGGTCGGTCCGCCACGGGCTTGAGCCGCTTGCGCCCGGCGGCCAGGGCATGGTCGATCAGCACCGTGGCCCCGTCGGGCGCGGTCTTCAGGTCCGCCAGGGCGCCGACGAGGATGGCGCGGCCGCCGGCGGCCTCGACCTGCCCCCCCGCCGCCTGGCGCACGATGGCGCTGGGCGAGGCGACCACCACCACCCGACCGGCCAAGGGTCGATCCGTCGCGGCCGGCGCGGCGATCGGGAACTCCGCCTCGAACCAGAAGCGTGAGCCGCCCTCGGGCGGACAGTCCAGCCCCGCCGTCCCGCCATGGGCGGCGGTCAACCGGCGCACGATGGCTAGGCCCAACCCCGTGGAATCGGACCGGGCCGCATGTTGGGGATCGGCCTGGGCGAAGGCCTCAAAGATCCGCTCCCGCTGAGCCTCCGGCACACCGGGGCCGGTGTCGGCGACCACGAACCGCAACAAGGTCCGCCCCGGACGCCCGGGACGCGTTTCCACCGACAGCAGCACCCCACCAGCCTCGGTGAACTTCACCGCATTGCCGGCCAGGTTGAACAGGATCTGGCGCACCCGCCCCTCGTCCGCCAGCACCTGGGGAACTCCGGCCGGGGCGGTCCAGGCGATATCGAGCCCCTTGGCGTGGGCCCGGGGACTGAGTAGCTCCACCACGGTCTGCATCGGCCGGCTGGGGTCCAGGGGCGCCGGGTGCAGGGTCACCTGGCCTGCGTCCAGCCGCGCCAGATCGAGGACGTCGTTGACCAGCCCCAACAGATGCTCGCCGCAGTCCCGCAGGGAGCCCAGATAGGCCTTCTGTTCCGCCGCCAGCTTGGTTTCGGCCAGCAGGCCGGCCATGCCCAGAACCCCATTGAGGGGCGTGCGCAGTTCATGGCTGAGGGCCGCCAGATAGTGTTCCCGGGCGCCCAGGGTCGCGGAGGCTGGCCGGCCCGTCAGCAGGCGCTCACCGTCGGGCATGTCCCGAACGCTCCAGGCGATCACCGCGCCATCCGGACCAAGGGTCTCGCGATGGTCCCCGGGGATGAGGGCGGCCAGGGCCTCCAGGTCGGCTCCACAGGCCAGGAGGGCCGCATTGGTCAGCCGCGCCTGGCCGTCAGGGCCAATCACGGCGGCGGGATGGTCGAGGGCCTCGAGGATATCGCGGGCGCAAGTCATGGGCCTGAATCTAGGCCTCGCGGCTTAACGGGCGGTCACCGGGAGGTGGACTCCCCCAGGCCCTGGGCCAGCTCGCCAACGAAATTGTCGATATTGAAGGGTTTTTGGATGGTGACCCGATCCCTGTGAGCCTCATTGAGGCCCGAGGGTCCGTATCCGGTGACAAAGACGAACGGCACGTCGGCCTGGGCCAAGGCGTCGGCCACGGGAAACACCGTCTCCGACCCCAGATTGACGTCCAGCACGGCGCCGTCGAGGCCGCCCTTCTGGACCAGGGCCAGGGCGCCGGCCACGGAGGCCACGGGACCGACCACCTCGCAGCCTTCGCTCAGCAATAGATCCTCTACCAGCATGGCCACCAGCATCTCGTCCTCGACCACCAGGATGCGGAGGCCCGCGAGGCTGGCCTCGGCCTTCATTGAGCAACCTCACGCAGGGGAAAATCGATCACGCAAGCCAGCCCCGCGGGCCGGAAGCTGAGTTCGGCGGCGGCGTCCAGTTCGTGGGCGAGGCCCCGCTCTATGAGGCGCAAGCCGAATCCCCGTCGCTGCGGCTCCGCCACCGGCGGGCCGCCGGACTCGGTCCAGGTCAGCCTCAGGCTCCTGGCGCCCAGGTCGTCGCGGCGCTGTTCCCAGAACACGTCGACGAATCCCACGTTATTGGACAGGGCGCCATGGCGCGCCGCGTTGGCGGCCAGTTCGTGCAGGGCCATGCCCAGAGCCACCGCGGCCTTGGGGCCAAGATGGATCTCGTCGCCCCTCAGGCTGACCCGCTCGCGATCCGGGTTGCGATAGGGATCCAACTCCTGGGTGATCACATCCGCCAAGCTGGCGCTGACCCAGTCGCTACGGGTCAAGAGGTTGTGGGTGTGGGACAGGGCCAGCAGGCGCTCATTGAAGTCGCGATTGAAGGCGTCCGGGGATTCCGCGCTACCCAAGGTTTGCAAGGCGATGGACTGCACCGTGGCCAGGGAGTTCTTGACCCGATGATTGAGCTCGTCGAGCAGCAGCTTGCGCCGTTCCTCCGACCGCCGCGCCTCGGTGATGTCGGTGTGCACCCCCACCCATTCGCGAACCGCGCCGCCCTCGCCGCGGACGGGTCGGCCACGGACCGCCATCACCCGCCAGACGCCGTCATGGCGGCGCACCCGATGCTCGAACACATAGTCCTGCTGCCCCGCCACGGCCGCCGACCAGGCGACGATGGTGGCGCCAGCATCGTCGGGATGCACGGCGGCGCTCCAGCCAACCCCCTGACATTCCTCCTGGGTCTGGCCGGTGAAGGCGCACCATCCCGGCTGCTCGCCGACCAGCAGACCCTGACTGTCGGTGGTCCAGACAATGTCCGTTATAGCCTCCACGGCCACGCGGAAGCGCTGTTCGGAGACCCGATGGGCGGCCTGGGACTGGGCCAGTTCGACATTGGCCTGGCGCAGGCGATCAATCACCCGTTGTTGTTCCACGGCCAGGCGTTCGGTCTCGGCGTTCAGCCGGTCGCGGGCCACCAGGCCGGTGACGTCTTCCACCCGGTGGATGATCCAGGCGACCTCGCCCGCGTCGTCCAGCACCGGCGTGTTGACCGGGCTCCAGTACCGCTCCTCGAACCCATCCGCGGGATCCTCGGTCAGGGGGATGTCGTATTTCTGTACGGCCATGGAGTCCGGGCGCCGAAAGCGGAGAACCCTTTTCAAGGAGTCCCCCAACATGCGCACGCCATCGGCGGCCGGATCGTCCGGGTTGTCGGGAAACACCTCAAACAAGACGCGCCCCAGAATATCCGCCCGCCGGGTATGGGTCGCCGACAGGTAGGACTCGTTGACGGCGACGATGGTCAAATCAGGGGCAAGGACCAGATAGGCGCCAGGGGCGGCCTCGAACAGCGCCCGAAAATCAGGCGCGGCGGGTGAAGTGGTCAGGCCATTACCCATATGCGGCTCACTTCCGCGCGGACTCGCTCCCATAAGCCCCGCTGCTTCGCAAGATGAGCCCAGCTTGGTCCCCTTGCCAAGGGGTTGCATTCGTTAACGACCCTAATATCACAGTTGTCTGAAATATCGGGCTTCCAGCCCTACGCGCCCCCACGATGAACCGGACATGAACACTCGCGTCTGGTGCAATTCATTTCCCCGCCGTAGGCTTGAACATGGACCTCGTCGGACACGGGCCGGGTCGGCGCATCAGTGGGGGAATTTCATGAAGACGTTTATGGCCGAGTTCGTCGGGACCCTGACCCTGGTCCTGTTCGGTTGCGGCGCCGCCGTGCTCGGCGGCGAGCATGTGGGCCAGCTGGGCATCGCCCTGGCGTTCGGCTTCGCCATCGTGGCCATGGCCTATGGCATCGGCCCGATATCAGGCTGCCACGTCAATCCGGCGGTGAGCCTCGGCGCCTTCATCGCCAGGCGCATCAGCGCCCAGACCATGGTCACCTACTGGATCGCGCAGTTCCTGGGCGCATTGGTTGGCGCGGGCCTGCTGCTGGTGATCGCCGGAGGAACCGCCCACGGCCTGGGCCAGAACGGCTGGGGGCCGGGCTATCTCGGCGGCTACGGCCTGGCCTCGGCGGCGACCTTCGAGGTGGTGATGACCGCCCTGTTCGTCACCGTAATCCTGGGCGCCACGGGCAAGGCGAGTTCGCCGGGCTTCGCGGGTCTGGCCATCGGCATCACCCTGGCGGCGATTCACATCGTCGGCATCCAGATCACCGGGGTCTCGGTCAATCCCGCTCGCAGCTTCGGCCCCGCCGTGCTGGTGGGCGGCCAGGCCCTCAGCCAGCTGTGGCTGTTCTTCGTCGCCCCCGCCGTCGGCGCGGTGATCGGCGGCTTGCTGTTCCGCCTCAAGCTGCTTGAGGACTGAGCGCGTTCCTTACGCAAAGCCTGATCCACATTTGCGGAACGCCCTCTACGCCCGGACCGTCGCCTCCGACGCCACCCGGCGATAGATCAGGGCCTCGGCGATATGGGTCCGCCGCACCGCCGTGGCGCCCTCCAGATCGGCGATGGTGCGGGCCAGGCGCAGGGTGCGGGTCCAGCCCCGGGCGGTCAGACCCGTAGCCTCCGCCGCCCGGGCCAGAAGGGCGCGGCCGGCCTCGTCCGGGGCGGCGATCCGCTCCAGCCAACCACCCTCGGCCAGGGCGTTGAGGACCGGCGGCGCGGCGGCGGCCTCGGGGCGATCCCTCTTTTCCACCCGCTCGGCCTGGGTTGCCCGGGCCCCGGCGACCCGA
>JARLIP010000093.1 GCA_031291685.1 Caulobacteraceae bacterium
CACCATGCTTCGCATGGTCCCCCGCCCCCAGAGGGGGAGTATTGGGTTCACCCCCCACCATATACAAATACCCCCCCCGTTGGGGGAGGGGGACCGCGAAGCGGTGGAGGGGGCTCACGGCTCGGTATGAGAATGAAGACGTTGGGGGAAAGCGACTGATGGAAATCCTGGATTCGCCGCCGCCCCTGTGGAACCCCGAGGTCGATGAGACCCTGGTGTGCCAGGCGGTGCTGGATGAAACCCATGACGTGAAGACCTTCGTCTTCGCCGCCCCTCAGCCGCGCCGGTTCGCCTATCATCCCGGCCAGTTCATGACCTTCGAGCTGGAGATCGGCGGCGAGATCGTCAATCGCTGCTATACGATCTCCGCCTCGCCCACTCGGCCAGACCGGATCGCGATCACGGTCAAGCGCGTTCCGGACGGGCCGGTCTCCAACTGGCTGCACGACACCCTGCGCCCGGGCATGAGCCTCAAGGCCCTGGGGCCGATGGGGGAGTTCAGCTGCGCGCTCCACCCCGCGCACAAATACCTGTTCCTGTCGGCGGGCAGCGGGATCACCCCGCTGATGTCCATGACCCGGACCCTGCACGATCTGACGGCGCCGGCGGACATATTGTTCGTGCACAGCGCCCGCAGCCCGGCCGACCTGATCTTCCGGGGCGAACTGGAACTGATGGCCGCCCGCCAGCCGGGCCTGAACCTGGCCTTCATCTGCGAGGACGACGCCCCCGGCCAGCCCTGGAGCGGCTATCGCGGCCGCATCGACCTGGCCATGCTGAACCTGATCGCGCCGGACCTTCAGAGTCGCGAGGTGTTCGTCTGCGGCCCCTCGCCCTACATGGCCGCCGTGCGCGATATCCTGGCCGCCGCCGGCCTCGACATGGACCGCCATCACCAGGAAAGCTTCGATTTTTCCGAACTTGTGGCCGAGAGCGCGAACCCCGAGCCCGTGCTCGAAGCCGAGGCGGGGGCCAGGATCTACAAGGTCGAGTTCACCACCTCCCGCCGCCAGATCGAGTGCGCGGAGGACCGGTTCGTGCTGGAGGCGGCCAAGGCGGCGGGGATGCGCCTGCCGTCCTCCTGCGCCAAGGGCATGTGCGGCACCTGCAAGAGCAAGCTGGTCTCCGGCACGGTGCAGATGACCCCCGCCGGCGGCATCCGTCAGCGGGAGATCGACCAGGGCATGATCCTGATCTGCTGCTCCAAGCCGACCAGCGATCTGGTGATCGAGCGCTGAGGGCGCGGCGCCGTGCCCCCCGCCTATCTGGGCCGTTTCGGGTTCCTGACCCTGCCCAACTATTCGATGATCGCCTGCGCCAACGCGATCGAGCCCCTGCGCATGGCCAACCGCCTGACGGGCCGGCCGGACTATGAATGGCGCATCCTCAGCCTGGATGGTCAGCCGATCAGCGCCAGCAACGGCCTGACCCTCGGGCCGACGGCGGCCCTGGAGGCGCGCGAGCCCCTGGATGCGATCTTCGTCTGCGGCGGGGTGGATGTGCGCCTGTCCGTGGGGCGGCCCCTGAAGGCGGCCCTGCGCCGGCTGGCCCGGGGCGGCATGACACTGGGCGCCCTGTGCACCGGGACCTTCGCCCTGGCGGAGGCGGGCCTGCTCAACGGCCGCCGCTGCGCCGTCCATTGGGAGGACCTGGACGCGATCCGCGAGGAGTTTCCGGACATCGAGTTCGTCCAGGACCTCTACGCTATCGACGGCGACCGCCTCACCTGCACCGGTGGGGTGGCGCCCCTGGACATGATGCTGCACCTGATCGGCGCCCGGTTCGGCCGGGACCTGGCGGGCCGTATCTCCCAGCAGTTCATCCTCGACCGCTCCCGCGCCGGCGAGGAGCGCCAGCCCAGCCGCGCCGCCGCCGAGGCCGTGGCTGGCCATCCCGCCCTGGCCCGGGCGGTGCGCCTGATGGAGGAGCGCATCGAGGATCCGTTGCCCGCGGCCCGCCTGGCCGAGTTCGCCGGCGTTTCGGCCCGCCAACTGGAGCGGCTGTTCAAGGAGCGCCTGGGCCAGACCCCCGGGGCCTTCGCCCTGTCCCTGCGCCTGGATCGGGCCCGGGCCCTGCTGCGTCAGACGGCCCTGCCGATCACGGACGTCGCCCTGGCCAGCGGTTTCAACTCGCCGACCCATTTCTCCAGCGCCTATCGCCGCCGCTTTGGCCGATCCCCCAGGGCGGAGCGGAGCTAGACGGAAGGGCGCGTCATTTTCCAGTATGCGGGGAACCCAATCGGGCGGCGCACGTATTGATGATATCGGCTCCAGCGCCCCCCGCTAAATGGCCGATCGCTCGTCATTCCTCGACTTGCTGTAGTCCGACGGCCCTGCCGGCGGACTATGAGCGTCCCAGGTCCGCGGAATCGACCTTGGCCTCGTCGGGAACGATCGCCTCCACCGGCCGACCCAGCGCCTGAGCCTCGATCACCAAGAGTTTGAGAATGGCCACGGCCTCGCTTTGGCGGGCCGTCGCGCCGAGATAGCCGTCGCCATGTTTCACGGCCCATGCGCCCAGATGGGGCGCGACCGAAAGCTTCAGGGGCTGCATGGGGTGGCCTTTGGGGATGGTCTTCGGTCGAACGGCGCTTCGATCAGCCCGTGAACGCGCGGGGGGGCTCAGGGTTCAGCCGAATCGAGGGGCTTTGTTGTGAATAGACGGTGACGGTTGTGAGGGGGCGCCCGTTTTCCACCAGGACAATAACCACTTCGAAAGCACGCGGTCCGATAGTGCGGTTACGCCAAAGGATCGCGTTGTGTTTCGCCTGATCCCTTGCGCGTAGTCCGGGTCATTAGAGGCGTTTGGCGTTCCAGGATGGGTTCAGCGCTCGAGAGCAGCGTGGGCGGCGGCGCGGATGCGCGGGCGGTGGCGCGTGGGCCGCAGCCCTGGACGCACATTATCGCCCATCGCCGCAGGGACCGCCTGGTCATCCTGCCCCTGACCATGCTGGCCGGCTTCGCCGCGGCGATCTGGCTGGGGCCGGCCTTTCCCGCTCTTTGGCTACCCGCCACCCTGGTCAGCTTCGCCCTGAGCCATCTGCTGGGCGAATGGATCCTGCGCCGGCGTGAGCCGAGCGCGCGCTGGGAGGCGGTGATGGCCGCACACGGCGCCGTGCACGCGGGGCTCTACTGCGCCCTGCCGGTGGCCCTGATCAGCGGCGGGCCCCCGACGGCGGCCCTCAGCGGGCTGACCATGATGGGCGCGGTGGCGATCAGCGCCGCGACGGAGGTGGTGATCTCGCCGATGATCGGCGGAGCGGCCCTGGCGGGGGTCTTTGTCGCGGCCATGGCGGCGGCCAACGCCCGGCTGGGTGGGCTGCTGTCGCTGCGCACGGTGTTCGCGGCCATCGGGATGTTCTGTTTCCTCGCCTATCTGATTCAGTCCGCCCGCGCCCGCCGGGCCCTGGAGCGCGGCATGGCCGCCGCCCTGGAGACCGCTGTCCTCAAGGAGCGTGAGGCCGCCCAGGCCAACGCCGCCAAGACCACCTTCCTGGCCATGATGAGCCACGAAATCCGCACCCCCCTCAATGGGGTCCTGGGCATGGCCCAGGCCATGGCCGGCGACGAGCTCAGCGAGCGCCAGCGAGCCCGGCTGGCGGTGATCCGCACCTCCGGCGAGGCCCTGACCACGATCCTCAATGATGTGCTCGACCTGTCCAAGATCGAGGCCGGACAGCTCGAGATCGAGGCCATTCCCTTCGATCTGGCGCAGTTGCTGGGCATGGGCCGCTCGACCTTCGCCAACGTCGCCGAGACCAAGGGGCTGGATCTGGAGCTGGACATCGATCCGGCGGCGGAGGGGAGCTATCTGGGCGACCCGACCCGCCTGCGGCAGGTGGTCTTCAACCTGATCTCCAACGCGCTGAAGTTCACGGTGACGGGCGGGGTCAGGGTGCGCGCCGACTATGCCGATGATCGCTTGCGGATCGCGGTGAGCGACACGGGCCCCGGCATCCCCGCCGAGCAGCAGGGCAAGCTTTTCGCCCGCTTCGTGCAGCTGGACGCCTCCACCACCCGCCGTCATGGCGGCACGGGGCTGGGCCTGGCCATCTGCCGCGAGCTTTGCGACCTGATGGGCGGCGATATCGGGATGGTCAGCCATCCGGGCGAGGGCGCGACCTTCACCGTCAGCCTGCCGCTGCCGAGGATCGAGGCGGCGCCCCGCGAGGTCCCCACGGCGGAGCCTGCCGGGCAGGATGGCGTCGCCGGGCGCCTGGTGCGGATCCTGGCCGCGGAGGACAATGAGGTGAACCAGCTGGTGCTCAAGGCCCTGCTGGATCAGGAAGGCCTGGAGCTGCACGTGGTGGCGGACGGCGCCCAGGCCGTGGCCGCCTGGGCCGATGGTCACTGGGACCTGGTGCTGATGGATGTGCAGATGCCGGTCATGGACGGGATAACCGCCGTGCGCGAAATCCGCGGGCGCGAGGCGATGGAAGGTCTGCGCCGCACCCCGGTGGTGGCCCTGACGGGCAACGCCATGGTCCACCAGATCGCCGAGCTGACCGCCGCCGGCATGGATGGCCATGTCAGCAAGCCGATCGAGGTCTCGCGCCTGTTCGCGGCCGTGGAGGCCGCCCTGGCCTTGAATGCGGGGACCCCGGGTGCGGGCGAGAGCCCGGACGTCGACGACGTCCAGGCCGCTCAGGTTTAGAGCCCCCGCACATAGGGTGGCTCTTAGGCGGGTTACTTGTGTTTCCGCCTATCCATCGCCGTCATCGCCGCCTCTTCGCGGCGATCCATGCCGTGAAGCTGAAGCCGCGCCAAGCCTTCAGGATGAATCCCGCGCGGGCAAGCTCGCGCGCTCGTTCACGGCATGGATGGCCGGCATTCGCCGGCCATGACGCGGAACACACTATAGCGGTCAAACTCAAGGGCCCTCGGCTTAGAGCCCCGGATAGATCGGGAAGGCCTCGCAAAGGCCGCGCACTTCGCCGCGCACCTGGGCCGAGACCTCTTCCAGGCCCTCCCCGGCGCGGGCGGCTTCCAGAACCCGGTCGATCAGGTCGGCGACCTTGGCGAACTGCGCCTCGCCAAAGCCGCGGGTGGTGCAGGCAGGCGTGCCCAGGCGGATGCCGGAGGTGACCGCCGGCTTGGCCGGATCGAAGGGGATGCCGTTCTTGTTGCAGGTGATGCCGGCGTCATCCAGGGCGCGCTCGGCGACCTTGCCGCTGAGGCCCTTGGGACGCAGGTCCACCAGCACCACGTGGGTGTCGGTGCCGCCCGAGACGATGGCGCAGCCCCGGTCGGCCAGGCCCTTGGCCAGGACCTTGGCGTTGGCCGCGACCTGCTGGGCATAGACCTTGAAGGCCGGCTCCAGGGCTTCGCCGAAGGCCACGGCCTTGGCCGCGATCACATGCTCCAGGGGGCCGCCCTGGATGCCGGGGAACACCGCCGAATTGATCTTCTTGGCCAGATCCTCGTCATTGGTCAGGATCATCCCGCCCCGGGGACCGCGCAGGGTCTTGTGGGTGGTGGTGGTGACCACGTGGGCGTGGGGCATGGGGCTGGGATGGACCCCGGCGGCCACCAGGCCCGCGATATGGGCCATGTCCACCATCAGATAGGCGCCGACGCTGTCGGCGATGGCGCGGAACCGGGCGAAATCGATCTGGCGCGGATAGGCCGAGCCCCCGGCGATGATCAGCTTTGGCCTGTGTTCTTCGGCCAGGGCAGCCAGGGCGTCATAGTCGATCAGGTGGGTGTCGGGGGTCACGCCATAGGAGATGGGCTTGAACCAGCGGCCGGAGACGGTGGGCGGGGCGCCGTGGGTCAGGTGGCCGCCATGGGCCAGGCCCAGACCCAGGATGGTGTCGCCGGGCTGCAAGAGGGCGAACAGCACCGCCATATTGGCCTGGGCGCCGGAATGGGGCTGCACATTGGCGAAGCCGGCGGAGAAGAGCTGCTTGGCCCGGTCGATGGCCAGCTGCTCGGTGATGTCCACGTGCTCGCAGCCGCCGTAGTAGCGCTTGCCCGGATAGCCCTCGGCGTATTTGTTGGTCAGGACCGAGCCCTGGGCCTGCAGCACCGCGGGGGAGACGATGTTCTCCGAGGCGATCAGCTCCAGCTTGAAGCGCTGGCGCTCCAGTTCCGCGTCCATGGCGGCTTGGACCACGGGGTCGTCGCGGCGCAGGTCGCGGGCGAAGAACGAGCGCAGGGCGGCTTCGGTCTCGGACATGAAAAGGCTCCGGGAAAGGGGATCGTGGGCGATCCTGTCTGTATTGGTTGCGAGGCGCACGCACGCACGCGGCGTGGGCCTTGAACGATCACGACAAAGATCGCAAGGCCCGATAGGCCCGGGCGGTCAGCCGGGCATGGTTTCGAAGACGGTCATCCCGGGCGGCAATGTCGCCCAAGCCGGACGGTCGCGATTGAAGATCGCTACTGTCGGATGGAAGCGGCTCGGATCGTCCAGGGACCCGGCATAGAGGGTGAAGCTGTCGGAGATATCGAGCTCGCCCCCGAACACCAGTCCGCCGCAGATCCCGCAGAAATTGCGCACGGCGTCCCCGCCGTTGAAGGCGCGGCTGCGATAGGTGCGGCCCTCGCCACTGAAGGTCAGGGCTTCGCGGGAAAAGGCCATGAAGGGGATGAACCCCGAGCCCGAGGCCTTGCGGCAGTCGGCGCAGTAGCAATTGCCGGCATAGAGCGGCTCGCCCCGGGCCTCATAGCGCAGGGCGCCGCAAAGACAGCCGCCCGTATGTGGAAGATCATCCTCATTCATGACCAAACGCTATGCGCGGCCTGGCGGTCAGGCAAGAGCCTGTCAGGCCCGCCCGGCCCCCGACAGGGCCCGCAGGATTTCGGTCTGGCCGCAGATCCCTTGCAGGCGGCCGTCCTCCACCAGCAGCACCGGATGGCTGTTGGCCTGGCAGATGCGGATGATGGTGCTCAGCGGCAGGCCGGCCTCGGCCAGGATCATGCTGGAGGGCAGGATCGGCCCGGACTGGTCTTCGAACCGCACCAGGGCGTGGTCCTCGCCGTCGATCCGCGCGGTGGTCGGGCGCATGTCGGCGTCCAACTCCAGCTGATAGCGCCTCTGGCTGTCCATCCAGATGGCCCCGCCTTCGCCGCTCAGTTCGTGCACGGCCCGCATCACCGTGCCGCCGGTCAGCACCGACAGGGGGTTCATGTGCCGCACGAACTGGCCCACATAGTCGTTGGCCGGGCGCAGGACGATGTCCTCGGCGGTCCCGGTCTGGACGATACGGCCGCCCTCCATGATCGAGATCTGGTCTCCCAGCTTCAGGGCCTCGTCCAGATCGTGGCTGACGAAGATGATGGTCTTGTGCACCGTGTCCTGCAGGCTGATCAGCTCGTCCTGCAAACGGCTGCGGATCAGGGGGTCCAGAGCCGAGAACGGCTCGTCCATCAAGAGGATGTCGGCGTCGGTGGCGAAGGCCCGGGCCAGGCCCACCCGCTGCTGCATGCCCCCGGACAGTTCCTGGGTCTTGCGGTCGGCCCATTCGCTCAGGCCCACCAACTCCAGCTTCTCATCGACAATGCGCCGGCGCTCGGCCTTGTCGATCCCCTGGAACTCCAGGCCCAGGCCCACATTGTCGCGCACCGTGCGCCAGGGCAGCAGGGCGAACTGCTGGAAGACCATGGCGATGCTCTTGCGCCGCACCTCGCGCAGGGTGGGGGCGTCGCAGGCCGCCACGTCCACGACGCCGGCCCCATGACGCACCAGGACCTGGCCCCGGGTGACGGTATTGAGGCCATTGGCGGCCCGCAGCAGGGTGGACTTGCCCGAGCCCGACAGGCCCATCAGCACCGAGATTTCGCCGGCCTTGACGGTCAGGTTCGCCCCCGCGACCCCCAGAACCACCCCGGTGTCGGCGGCGATCTGGCTGCGGGTCCCGCCGGCGGCCAAAAGGTCCAGGGCGCGGTTCAAGGCCGGGTCGCGGCGGCCGCGCCCATGTTTGCCGAACAGGATATCGACGTCTTTGAATTCGACGGCCGCGGTCATGTCTCTGACTTGGCTTCCGGATGAGCGGCCCTCGCGCCGCCGCTTGATCAGACGTTTAATCGTCCGATCGCGCAACAGGATTTTGCGACCCGTCGCCGAGATGGCAAGGATTGTATGAATTTTCGGCGTTTGGCCGCCCAGGCGAAAGAGCCGCCGCCGGGGGCTCTAAAGGATTGACCTCGCCCGCTTCCGGCGCCTTAAAGGGAAGAGATTGAATGTTCATTCAAACAAGGGTGTGCGACCCACTTGCGAGCTCCCACCAACCCGCCAGGCTCCATTCAGCGCCCTGATGTTGAGGAAGGCCGTCGCCTCCAGCTGATCGAGATGACCATCGATAGCCTGGCTGAGATGGGCTATGTCGGCTCGACCCTGGCCCAGATCGCAGGTCGCGCGAACGTTTCCCCCGGGCTGGTGGCCCACTATTTCGGCGACAAGGACGGCCTGCTCGAAGCCACCTTCCGCACCCTGACCTCGCGCCTGGGCGCGGCCGTGGTCTCGCGGCTGCGGGTGGCCAACGGCCCTCGGGAGCGGGTCCAGGCGGTGATCGACGCCAACCTCGATCCCAAGGAATTCGACCAACGCACCGGCACGGCCTGGCTGGCCTTCTGGGGTCAGGTTCTGCACACGGAAAGCCTGCGCCGGGTGCAGGCGGTCTATCAGCGCCGGATGTTGTCCAACCTGCGCCATGCCCTGAAGATGCAGCTGGCGCCGGCCGAGGCGGCGCGGCTGGCGGCCATGGTCGCGGCCATGATCGACGGGGTCTGGCTGCGGGCGGCCCTGTCCACCTGGCGCGAGGCTGACAGCGGCTCGGCCCGGGCCATGCTCACCGCCTTTGTCGACAGCCGCCTGGCAGAGATGAAGCGCCTGCCCGAAAACGCGGGCGCCCGCGGCGGCGCGGTCTGCGGCGGAACCCACCGCAACTATGTGGGCGGCCGCTTCGTGGCCGGCTCCGGCGAGACCTTCGAGACCATCAATCCCGCCACCGGCGAGGTCATCGGCCGGGTGGAGATCGCCGGCTCCGAAACCGTGGCCGCCGCCGTGGAGGCCGCCGAGCGCGGTCAGGTTCGCTGGGCCGCCATGACCGGGACCGAGCGCGGCCGGGTGCTCAAGCGCGCGGCGGACCTGTTGCGCGCCGCCAACGCCGAACTGGCCGAGCTGGAGACCCGCGACACCGGCAAGCCAATCCAGGAGACCATCGCCGTCGACGTGCTCTCCGGCGCCGACTGCCTGGAATATTATGGCGGCTTGGCCGCGACCCTGGCCGGCGAGCATGTGGACCTGGGCCCCGGCGCCTTCGGCTACACCCGCCGCGAGCCCCTGGGGGTGGTGGCCGGGATCGGCGCCTGGAACTATCCTTTGCAGATCGCCTGCTGGAAGTCGGCCCCGGCCCTGGCCTGCGGCAACGCCATGATCTTCAAGCCCGCCGAGCTGACCCCCCTGACGGCCCTGCGCCTGGCGGAGATCTTCACCGAGGCCGGTCTGCCGGACGGGGTGTTCAACGTGGTCCAGGGTTTCGCCGACACCGGCCGCCTGCTGACCCGCCACCCCAGGATCCGCAAGGTCTCCCTCACCGGGGAGGTGGGCACCGGCAAGAAGGTGATGGCCGACGCCGCCGCGACCCTCAAGGCCGTGACCCTGGAACTGGGGGGCAAGTCGCCCCTGATCGTGTTCGAGGACGCCAAGCTGGACAACGCCGTCTCCGGCGCCCTGATGGCCAACTTCTATTCCGCCGGCGAGGTCTGCTCCAACGGAACCCGGGTGTTCGTGCATTCGAGCCTGAAGGACGCCTTCCTTGAAAAGCTGAAGGCCCGGGTCGAGCGCATGACCATCGGCGATCCCCTGGACCCCGACACCCATGTGGGCGCGCTGATTTCGGAAGCCCACATGCAAAAGGTGCTGGGCTATATCGAGAAGGGTAAGGCCGAGGGCGCCAAGGTGCTGGTGGGCGGCTATCGCGTCACCGAGGGCGCCCTGGGCAAGGGCTTCTTCGTCGCCCCCACCGTGTTCGACGGCTGCCACGACGACATGACCATCGTCCGTGAGGAGATCTTCGGCCCGGTGATGACCGTGCTGTCCTTCGAGGACGAGGACGAGGTGGTGGCCAGGGCCAACGACACCGATTTCGGTCTCGCCGCCGGGGTGTTCACCAACGACCTGACCCGGGCCCACCGGGTGATCGCTCGCCTCCAGGCCGGCGCCTGCTGGATCAACCAGTATAATGTCACCCCCATCGAGCTTCCCTTCGGCGGGATGAAGCAGTCGGGCCTGGGGCGCGAGAACAGCCGCGCGGCCATAGAGCACTACTCCCAGCTCAAGAGTGTCTATGTCGCCCTCGGCGATATCGACGCGCCCTATTGAGAGTGACTGGGGTGGCGGAGGCTTTCGACTACATCATCGTCGGCGCCGGCTCAGCGGGCTGCGTCCTGGCCAACCGCTTGACCGAGGATGGCAAGTCGACGGTCCTGCTGCTGGAGTTCGGCGGCAAGGATAGCTCGATCTTCATCCAGTTGCCGACGGCCCTGTCGATCCCGATGAACAATCCCCGCTACATCTGGGACTATGAGAGCGAGGCCGAGCCGGCCCTGGGCGGGCGGCGGCTGCACACCCCCCGGGGCAAGGTGCTGGGCGGGTCCTCCTCGATCAACGGTCTCGTCTATGTGCGGGGCAATCCCCACGATTTCGAGCGGTGGGAGGGCGAGGGCGCCAAGGGTTGGGGCTATCGCGACGTGTTGCCCTATTTCCGCCGGGCCGAGACCCGGGCGGAGGGCGGCGATCAGTATCGCGGCGACAAGGGTCCCTTGAAGACCCGCTACGGGACGCTGAAGAACCCCCTGCACGCCGCCTGGATGAAGGCCGCCGAGCAGGCAGGCTATCCGCTGACGGACGATATCAACGGCTATCAGCAGGAAGGCTTCGGCCGCATGGACATGACGGTGGGCGAGGGGCGGCGCTGGAGCGCGGCCAACGCCTATCTCAAGCCCGCCCGCGGCCGATCCAACCTGGACATCCGCACCCACGCCCTGGTCACCAGGGTGGTGTTCGATGGGCGCCGCGCCACGGGCGTCAGCTACCGTCAAGGCGGGACGGAAATGACGGTCACGGCCAGGCGGGAGGTGATCCTGGCCGGCGGGGCGATCAATTCGCCTCAGCTTCTCAAGCTGTCCGGGGTGGGGCCGGCCCAGGAACTGACGAGCTTCGGCCTGCCGGTGGTCTGCGACCGCCCCGGGGTGGGAGAGAACTTGCAGGATCACCTGGAATTCTATTTCCAGGTCGCCTCCACCAAGCCCGTGACCCTCTATTCGGTGATGAACCCCCTGGCCAAGGCCTGGATCGGCGCCCGCTGGATCCTGCGCAAGGATGGCCTGGGCGCCACCAACCACTTCGAATCCTGCGGCTTCATCCGCAGCCGGGCGGGCATCCAGTATCCCGACATCCAGTACCATTTCCTGCCGCTTGCCGTGACCTATGACGGCCAGTCCATGGCCAAGCAGCACGGCTTTCAGGCCCATGTGGGGCCCATGCGCACCAAGAGCCGGGGTTGGGTGCGCCTGACATCCCCAGACCCGGCCGCCAAGCCGCAGATACGCTTCAACTATATGAGCCATCCGGACGATTGGGCCGAGATGCGGGCCTGCGTGCGCCTGACCCGCGAGATCTTCGCCCAGCAGGCCTTCGACCCCTATCGCGGCGAGGAACTTCAGCCGGGGGCGGGGGCGGTGGACGACGAGGCCATCGACGCCTTCATCCGCGACAAGGTCGAGACCGCCTATCATCCCTCCTGCAGCTGCAAGATGGGCTCGGCTCATGATCCCATGGCGGTGGTGGACGAACAGACCCGGGTCATCGGGGTCGAGGGCCTGAGGGTGGTGGACGCCTCGATCATGCCGTCGATCACCACGGGCAACCTCAACGCCCCCACCATCATGCTGGCGGAAAAGGCCTCGGACATGATCCTGAGCCGCCCGCCGCCGCCAAGCTCCAACGCGCCCTTCTATACGGCCCAGAACTGGGAGACCGCGCAGCGCTGAATTGAATGGCCGTTCAATCTGGCCTCACATGTATGAGAATCGAAGATCAAATGTGACAGTATTGTGAAATATTGTCGCCGGAGAACCCGTCAACCTCGTGCATAAAAATTCCATTCAACGGCCGAAATCTGGATGCAGCGTCATAAATTTGAATCAATCCGTACAAAATTCGGGCGAATATGAGCTAATTTAGCAACAGTTGTTGTCAAGAACACCGGCATTTCGGCGCATGACCCCTCTCGTTGCTTGACCGTTCGATCTCCTCACCGGCATCACATGCCGGCTTACGGGTGAGGCGGGAGACCGGCGTCTTGGCCGGAGACGTTCTGGGGTGGGCCAATGGTGGCCTTCCGGCGTCCCCGAGGTTCCCCGTGAGCGACGTCGCCGGGCGGACATCGTCCCTTGGCGCTTTGAGGGGATGGATCATGAATCGCAACACCTGGCTGATCGGCGTGTCGCTCGCCGCGCTCAGCGCCTCCACCGCCGTCTGGGCCGCCGACGCCGCCCCGGTGGCCACCGCCGCCGCGGCGGAAGTCGCGCCTGAAATCGTCGTCTATGGTCATGGCGAAACCCGCCAGATCCAGACCATCACCGCCAAGCAGATCGAACAGGTCGCGCCGGGCTCCAGCCCGCTGAAAGTATTGGCGACCCTGCCGGGGGTGAACTTCCAGTCCTCGGATCCGTTCGGCTCCTATGAATGGTCCACCCGCATCTCGGTGCGCGGCTTCAACCAGAACCAGCTGGGCTTCACCCTGGACGGCGTGCCGCTGGGTGACATGTCCTACGGCAATTACAACGGCCTGCACATCAGCCGCGCCATCTCGTCGGAAAACATCGGCAAGTCGGATCTGGCCGCGGGCGTCGGCGCCCTGGGCACGGCCTCCAGCTCGAACCTGGGCGGCACCGTCGAGTTCACTTCGCGCGATCCGTCATCGACCCCGGGTATCCTGGGCTCGGCCACCTATGGCAGCTACGACACCCAGCACGAATTCATCCGCATCGACTCCGGCGACATCATCGGCGGTGGCCGCGGCTATCTGAGCTTCAGCAACCAAAGCTCCCAGAAGTGGAAGGGTTACGGTAAGCAGAAGCAACAGCAGATCAATTCCAAGTTCATTCAGCCGATCGGCAACGCCAAGGTCACGGCCCTGTTCAACTATTCCGACCGGGCGGAAAACGACTATCAGGATCTGTCGCTCGGCCTGATCAAGAATTTTGGATACAAGCTGGATAACATCAGCCACGACTGGGCGACGGCAACGCAAATCGCGAATGTCTATCAGTACAATGCTCCTCTGATTAAATACAATAAAGCCCACCCAAATGACCCGCAGAAGGTTTTGGAGCCCTATCCCATGGGTCTTACGGACGCTAATACTAGCGGAACGGACCCAGCTGACGCCGTCTATTACAATGGATCGGGCCTGCGCAAGGACGCTGTGGGCGCCCTGAAGCTGGACTGGGATCTTACGCAGGACCTTAGCGTGCACTTCACTGGCTATGGTCACCATGACCAGGGCCAGGGAACCTGGGATACACCCTATGTTCCGACACCAGGCGGCGCACCGATCTCGATCCGTACGACGGAATATGACATCGCTCGCGGAGGTGTGATCGGCGCTATCGACTACAACATCGCGGGTCACGCGATCGAAGCCGGTTTCTGGTACGAAGACAACGATTTTAATGAAGGCCGTCGCTATTACGGCCTGGATGCTTCAGGAACCAACCGAAACAACCTGGAATTCCAGAAGAACGCATTTTGGACCGATTGGTACGGTAAATTTAATACGCGCACCCTTGAGTTCCATCTGCAGGACACTTGGAAGGTCACGGACGCTCTGAAGGTCTATGCGGGCTTCAAGTCCCTGAACGTCGACGTGAAAGCGACCCAACTCCCCGGAACGCTGGCTGCGGGCAAGATCAAGAGCGACGAGAACTTCCTGCCCCAGGCTGGTGTGAACTACGCCCTGGATGGCTCCAACGAGCTGTTCGCGGGCTATGCCAAGAACATGCGAGCCTTCGTCGGCGCCAATACGGCGGGTCCATTCTCGGCCAGTCAGGCGGGCTTCGACGCGATCAAAAACAAGCTGAAGCCGGAAATCTCGCAGACGGTGGAAGCCGGCTATCGTTACCGTTCCGGCGCGATCCAGGGCTCCATCGCGGCCTACTATGTTAAGTTTGACAACCGGCTGCTGACCGTCTCCGTCGGTTCGGCCATCGTTGGCGCCCCCAACGCCCTGGAAAACGTGGGTTCGGTGACTTCCACCGGGGTGGAATTGCAGGGAGCCTGGAAGTTCGCCCAGTCCTGGTCCCTCAGTGGGTCCTATGCGTACAACGACTCGACCTACGACAACGACGTCTATGATGGCGACCACAATCTGTTGGCGAAGACCTCAGGCAAGACCGTCGTCGATGCGCCCAAGAACATCGCCAATGTCACCCTCGGCTTTGACGATGGTTCGCTGTTCGGCAATGTCACCGCCAGCTACATGTCCAAGCGTTACTTCACCTATCTGAACGATGAATCGGTGCCGGGGCGCACCCTGGTCGACCTGTCACTCGGCTACCGCTTCCATCAGGACGGCTGGCTGAAGGGCGTCGAAATTCAAGGCAACGTCACCAACCTGTTCAACGAGAAATACGTCTCCACCATCGGCTCGAACGGCTACGGCAATTCGGGCGACAACCAGACCCTGCAGGCCGGCTCGCCGACCGAAGGCTTCATCACCGTCAAGAAGCAGTTCTAGGATCTGATTATTGGAACCCTTCCCCCTCAATGGGGGAAGGGCAGGGATGGGGGTGCTGCCGCCATCGTTGGAGGGAAGGGCGGGGTTGGCGCTAACCAGCGCGAATTCGGCCTCTTCATTGCACGCACCCCCACTCCAACCTCTCCCCCATCGAGGGGGCTACCGGATTCACGCATTCGCTGGACGCCCAAGAATCCCTTCTCCCGTTGTGGGAGAAGGAGGGGCCCGCGCCGGAGGCGTGGGAGGATGAGGGGTTTCTCAGGCCCCTGTGAGCGAGTGTGTTTACAAGAGGGATGTGGGGATGGCGTCGCGGCCGGCGCGACCCCTCATCCTCCCGTCCGCTACGCGGCCGGGCCCCTCCTTCTCCCACAAGGGGAGAAGGGAAAATTGTGGACCCTGCCCAGATGTGTGAATGCCATAGTCCTCTGGGAGAGGCTTTGTATTTGGAGGGCGCCCCATGTCTGGCCTGATCCGTTCACTGATCATTGTTGCGGGGCTCGCCGTCTGCGCGCCAACCCAGGCCGCCGTTCGCCTGCTCCATGGCCCGACGCCCATTCCCAACGGCGACGCCAAGGCCGCCGGCGACCTGACCGTGGTCAATGAAAAGCTGGCCTTCGCCCTGGCGGTCCAGTCCTCCGCCCCCTATGGCGTGCCCCGGGGCGCCCTGGTGGACCTGGCGCCCGTTACGGACGGCAGGATCGACCGCGACCGGGTGGTGTTCGCCGACTTCATTCCCAACAACTGGTCGGCCTGGCCCAACACCTATCAGCGGGTGACGGTGGCCAAGGAGACCCCGGACGAGGTGGTGATCCGCGCCGAGCGCGACTGGGGCGCGGTGGCCATCGAGACCGTCTATTCCCTGAAATCCGGCGCCGACCAGGTCCATGTGACGGTCACCATGACCAATGGCGGCAAGACCGCCCTGACCGCCCTGCGTTCGGGCCTGACCCTGTGGCCCAGCGCTGGCTTCCTGTTCGCCGTGCCGGGCCTGGACGGGCTGGAGGACGGCTCGGCCGCCGGCGCCCTGTCCGATCGGGTCACCGCCTATGACGCCGGCTGGAGCGTGACCCTGCACGCCCCCTATCTCGAGCATGTGGGCTACGGCTCCAAGGACATGTACCAGACCCACAGCCTGGGGCCCGGAGAGCGCCACACCTTCGAGGGTTGGTTGCAGGTCACCTCCAGCGGCGATCTGGCGCCCGTGGTGGCCGAGGAGACCGCCCGCAAGGCCCTGCCCTCGGGCGTCCTGGCCGGGCGGGTCGCCACCCGGGGCGGCGCCCCGGTGGATCAGCCGGTGGTGGTGATCGAAAAGGCCGGCAAGCCCTATGCCTGGACCCTGGGCCGGGGCGGGCGCTACCAGATCGCCCTGCCGGCGGGGGACTACGCCGCCTACGCCACGGCCAAGGGCTACGCCCAGACAGCGCCGGTCCCGGTCCATGTGGCCGCGGCCGCGACCCTGGCCCAGGATTTCAAGGACCTGTCGCCTCCGGGCCATCTTTCCTTCACCGTCACCGCCAAGGTCGGCGGCGCGCCCCTGGACGCCCGCATCGCCATCGCCCAGGGCCAAAAGCCCCTGGTGCAGTTCCTGGGTAAGAAGGCCTTCTTCACCGAGCTGGACCGCAAGGGCCGCGCGGAGGTGGACCTGGCCCCCGGGGACTATGTGTTCGAGATCGCCCACGGCGCCGACGTCCTGGCCGCCCCGCGGCCGGTGAAGGTCACGGTGGTCTCCGGCCAGACCCAGGCGGTGGCCGCCGCCCTCGATGTGCTGTTCGATCCCGCCGCCTCAGGCTGGGTCTCGGCCGACCTGCACCACCACGCCGACCAGGCCGAGGCCGTGACCCCGCCGGCGGACCTGGCCCGCTCGCAGCTGGCCGCCGGCTTGGACCTGCTGTTCGTCAGCGACCACGACTCCACGGCCAGCCACAAGGCGCTTCAGGCCATAGCCGACGCCCGGGGGATCGCCTTCATTCCCTCGGTGGAGATCTCCACCTCCTGGGCCCATTTCAACGCCTATCCCCTGCGCCTGGGCGAGCCCCTGCGCATCGACACCAGCCGCACCACCATCGACGAGGTCCTGGCCGAATCCCGCCGCCTGGGCGCCAGCGTGGTGCAGCTGAACCATCCCTTCATCCCCTATGGCTATTTCGCCAGCCTCGATGCGGGGGTGGCGCCGGGGGGCTTCAATCCGGGCTTTGATCTGGTGGAGATCAACGCCGCCAACCCCGTTGACGACGACAAGGTCCTGGCCAAGCTGGCCGCCTTCTGGAACCAGGGTCACCGCTATTACCTGACCGCCGGGACCGACACCCACGACGTGTGGAACGAACGCTCGGGCAAGGTGCGGATGATGGTTCATCTGGACGGCAGGCCCACGGCGGCGGCGTTCGCGGACGCGCTCAAGGCCGGCCACGCCTATGTCACCTATGGCCCACTGATCTTCCCCGACCACATGTTCGGCGACACCCTCAAGGCGCGTCCCGGCGAAGGGTTCAGCCTGGGCTTTGACCTGAAGGCGGTGGACGGGCTGAAGCGCGCATCCCTGGTGGGCCGCGCCGGCGCGATCGAGACCCGGGACCTGACCGCCGCCGGCCGCCAGACCCATGTCGCCTTCGACCTCAAGGCCGACACCCCCGGATGGTACGCCCTGACCGTGGAGGACGCCGCCGGCCATAAGGCCTACAGCGATCCGATCTGGGTGGATGTGGTCAGCTATCCGCCAACGGCAAGGGGGCCGTAAATGTCCTCTCCCATAGGGAGCAACGCGAAACGCCGAAGCGTCCTTCGACTCGTCGCTTCGCGCCGGTTCAGGATGACGTCGTTTAATATTTTCAACAAACTACGTCATCCTGAGCGTAGCCGGGGCAAATTCCCGGGCACGCAGTTGCAGCATGAGAAATGCCTTTTCGGAAAATCGAGTCTTTTGAATCGCTTGGCCAAACGGGTTTTCGCTGTTTCACACCGCCTCGGCGAACTTGCCCGGGAATTTGCCCCGGCTACATCCTGAGCCGCGCTCGTAAGAGCGCGAGTCGAAGGACGCACGATTGGCGCGGCAGGCCCCCTCCTGCTC
>JARLIP010000094.1 GCA_031291685.1 Caulobacteraceae bacterium
AAGCACGGCATCCACGTGCACGGATTTCCCAACGCCTTCTTCGTCCAGCCGACCCAGGGCGCCAACCTGATCTCCAACGTGCCGCACAACCTGACGGACTCGGGCCGCACCATCGCCGCCATCGTCAAGCACGCGGTGGAAGGTGACCATGCTGAGGTCGAGGTGACGCAGGAAGCCCAGGAGGCGTGGGTCGCCCTGTTGCTCACCGGCATGGGCCGCATGATCGGCGCCCCGGACTGCACCCCCGGCTACTACAACAACGAGGGCAAGGACCCGGGCCCGGCGGCGGCCTATTTCACCGGCTATCCGGCGGGACCGACGGCCTATTTCAAATATATCGACGCCTGGCGCAGTTCGGGCGAGTTCGAGGGCTTGGCGTTTCGCTGAGGGGTGGGGGCACTTGCCTTCTCCCCTGGCGGGATAAGGAGGGGCCCATGGCGAAGCCATGGGAGGATGAGGGGTTTCGCAGGCCGTGGTGAGGGTTTGAACCTATGAAAGGGTGCGGCCGCGCTACGGCTAGCGCGACCCCTCATCCTCCCGTCCGCTACGCGGCCGGGCCCCTCCTTCTCCCACAAGGGGAGAAGGGAGTTCTCGTCGCCCTGCTGCGCCAACGCCCCTTACGGCACCAGCCGCACCGCGCCCTTGGCGGCGGAGGTGGCGAAGGCGGCGTAGGCGCGCAGGGCGGTGGAGACCTTGCGCGGGCGCTGGGCGGCGGGCGCCCAGGGCAGGGGGCCCTTGGCCGCGCGGCGACGGTCGATCTCGTCCTGGGGCACGGCCAGGCGGATGGAGCGGCCGGGGATGTCGATCTCGATCCGGTCGCCGTCCCGCACCAGGCCGATCAGCCCGCCCTCCTCGGCCTCCGGCGAGACGTGGCCGATGCTGAGGCCCGAGGTGCCGCCGGAGAAGCGGCCGTCGGTGATCAGGGCGCAGGCCTTGCCCAGACCCTTGGATTTCAAATAGCTGGTCGGATAGAGCATTTCCTGCATGCCCGGCCCGCCGCGGGGCCCTTCGTAGCGGATCACCACCACGTCGCCGGCCACGACCTTGCCGGTCAGGATGCCGGAGACGGCGTCGTCCTGGCTTTCATAGACCTTGGCCGGCCCGGCGAAGACCAGGATGCCGTCGTCCACCCCGGCGGTCTTGACGATGCAGCCGTCCAGCGCCAGGTCGCCCGTGAGCACGGCCAGGCCCCCATCCTTGGAGAAGGGATGCTCAGGGTCCCGGATCACCCCGGCCTCGCGGTCCGTGTCCAGCTCGTCCCAGCGGCGGCTCTGGCTGAAGGCGGTCTGGGTGGGAACGCCCCCCGGGGCGGCGCGGAAGAACTCGCGCACGGTTTCCGAGCGGGTGCGGGAGATGTCCCAGCGCTCCAGGGCCTCGCCCAGGGTCGGGCTGTGGACGGTGGGGCAGTCGGTATGGATCAAGCCGGCGCGGTCGAGTTGGCCCAGGATGGCCATGACGCCGCCGGCGCGGTGCACGTCCTCCATGTGCACGTCGGCCTTGGCGGGGGCCACCTTGCACAGGCAGGGGGTCTGGCGGCTGAGGCGGTCGATGTCGGCCATGGTGAAGGGCGCCTCGCCCTCGTGTGCGGCGGCCAGCAGGTGCAGGACGGTGTTGGACGATCCGCCCATGGCGATGTCCAGGCGCATGGCGTTTTCGAAGGCGGCGAAATTGGCCACGTTGCGCGGCAGGACCGAGGCGTCGTCCTGCTCGTAATAGCGCTGGGCCAGGTCCACGATCAGGCGGCCGGCCTCCAGGAACAGGCGCTCGCGGTCGGCGTGGGTGGCCAGGACGCTGCCGTTGCCGGGCAGGGACAGGCCCAGCGCCTCGGTCAGGCAGTTCATGGAATTGGCGGTGAACATCCCCGAGCAGGAGCCGCAGGTGGGGCAGGCCGAGCGTTCGATGGCCGCCACGTCGGCGTCGGAGACCTGGGTGTCGGCGGCCGCGACCATGGCGTCGACCAGGTCCAGGGCCACTTCCTTGCCCTTCAGGATCACCTTGCCGGCCTCCATCGGCCCGCCGGAGACGAACACCACGGGGATGTTGATCCGCAGCGCCGCCATCAGCATGCCAGGGGTGATCTTGTCGCAGTTGGAGATGCAGACCATGGCGTCGGCGCAATGGGCGTTGACCATGTACTCGACGCTGTCGGCGATCAGCTCGCGGGACGGCAGGCTGTAGAGCATGCCGTCGTGACCCATGGCGATGCCATCGTCCACGGCGATGGTGTTGAATTCCTTGGCCACGCCCCCGGCGCGCTCGATCTCCCGGGCGACCAGCTGGCCCAGGTCCTTCAGGTGCACATGGCCCGGCACGAACTGGGTGAAGGAATTGACCACGGCGATGATCGGCTTGCCGAAGTCGCCGTCCTTCATGCCCGTGGCCCGCCACAGGCCGCGCGCGCCGGCCATGTTGCGGCCGTGGGTGGAGGTGCGAGAACGATAAGCCGGCATTGGGGTCTCCCGTGAACGCCCCAGCCAATAAACCTCTCGCCGTCCGGGGGAAACCCCAACCTAGGGGCGCCGTCCTACGGAGTGTATTTGAACGATCGGATGATGAGTTCGACCGGCTGGCCGTTGGAGGGCGGCGCGATGCTCCAGAGGTTGATGTGCATCGGCACGGCGATCTGGGAGATCCGGTTCAGGTAGTCCGACGGCTGGTAGGTCCAGTCGGCGATCGGCATGGGCGTGTTGTCATAGTGCCCGTGCCCGGATTGAAAGCGGATGAACTTGGAGGATCTGATGAACCGGTGGGTCGTGTAGGTGCCGTTCAGCGCCAGGGGGTAGGATCGGCCGGAGGGGCCGAGCGACTTGGCCACCGGCCAGACCGTATAGTTGAGCATATTGGCCTTGGGCCATCCCCATCTTGAGAACTCGATATCGATTTCATGGGTTCCGTTCACGCCCTGGTTGGCGTTGGGATAGGTAAATATCCCGAGGACGACGTTCTTATCCAGTTGATCGACCCGGCCGATGACGAAGAACTGATAGGTTCCCATGCCGAACATCTTGGTTGATGTGATTTCGCATGAATACCATTTACCGCCGGAATAGGTCATTTTCATATGTAGATAACCGTAGTTATCGACAAAGACATTGCTGTCGGACCAGTAGCCGACGCCGGGACTGCCATAACCGCC
The DNA here is from genome assembly GCA_031291685.1 of Caulobacteraceae bacterium. GTDB lineage: Bacteria > Pseudomonadota > Alphaproteobacteria > Caulobacterales > Caulobacteraceae > Poindextera. The sequence goes on from JARLIP010000094.1 coordinate 3,137, forward strand.
GGACCTGACGGTCCATTGGTATCCGCTGAAGGTGATGGTCTTCGACGTGGCCGCGCCGGGGCAGGCCAGGATGGTCATGGCGGCTATCGCGCCAGCGGCTATCGTCCCAGCAACCGTTTGGGGCCGCTTCAAGGATTGGAATGGATTGGGCACATCTTCCTCCCTCAAGATTCTAGTGAAACGAAGTCGCTGTGACGCGTCGATGGCCGCCGTCCTCGCCACATGGCTAGACTCGCGAACTGTTCCAGCGGCATCGGCGGGGGCGTCGCTGGCTAAACTGACTTTTTAGACTGCTCAAAGGCGGTGGGATTCGTCGTTGATCTGAGTCAACTTTCAGTCGTATTTAATCGTAGTGTACCAGTAATGCGGGTTGGTCGCCGGGTCTTGGCCCTGAAGCAACGGAAGCTAGAAGCGCGTTATGTTGCGATCAGGCGGCGACGGCAGCGGCGGCGGCGTTTCGGTGGGCGTGCTCGCGAGCCCCGCATCGTGGCCGTGCCTGATGATGTGGGGGGTGATGATGATGTAGAGCTCGCCCCTGAACTTGTAGTTCGACCGCCACTTGAAGGCTTGCCCGATCAGCGGCACGCTGGAAAGACCGGGCACCTTCAGACTGCTGCTGGTGTCGCTTTCCTCGGTCAGGCCGCCAATGACGAAGGCCTCGCCGTCGCGCACGGTCGCCGACGTCACCGCCTCGCGTTGACTGATGGTGGGATAGCCCTGGGAGGAGCCGGTGACGCTGGAGGCCACCGCGAACACGTGCGAGGTCACATAGCCGTCGCTGGTGACCCGGGGCGCGATCTGCAGGGTGACGCCGACATTGACGTACTGGACCTGCTGGGAGACGGCGTTCACCCCCGACAGGGCGATGGACGTCAGGATGGGCAGGGCGTCGCCGGTGATGATCATGGCGGTCGTGCCGCTCTGGGCGGCGATGCGCGGCTTGGAGACGATCCGCCCATGCCCCGACTTGACCTGGGCGTAGATGGCCGCACGGAGCGCGGCGCTGGTCAGTGACTTGCCGCTCGAACTGTCGGTTGTGTTGAAGGCGCCGGAGTTAAACGTGATGACCCCGATCTGGGAATCGACGTTGTTGAAGTCCAGGCCGATGCTCTTGGAGGCCGTGTCGTCCAGTTCGATGAATTGCGTCTCCAGCAGCACGCTTCCCACCGGCACGTCGATCATCGCGATCATCGCCTTCAGCCGTGTGATCAGTCCCGGGCTTCCTCGCAGGATGATGGCGTTGAGGCGCCTGTCCACGCTGATCGCGTCATCGACGGCCTGACCGTACGGCTCCGGGGGTTGGGAGCCGTCGGGTTGGGGCGGGGGGGCGAGTTGCGCGCCGCCGCCGCCGCCGCCGCCCATCAGGCCGGATGCGCCGAAGGACGGCGTCTGGGGCGTGAAGACGTCATTGACCTTGACGGAGAGGCCCTCGGCCAGCAGCCCGACCACCTCGCTGACGTCCGCGTATTTGAGCATCACCAGCTCGACGCCGTCCTCGCCCGCGCCCCGCACGGGGTGGCGTGGAAGCGCGCCCACGGTCGGCGCCCCGACGCTTGGCCCAGGGCTCGCGCTGGCCCCCGCCCCCGTTCGGAAGGTGACGCTGAGGGTCTGGTCGCTTGTGGGGGTTGTGGTGATGGTGACAGAACGGCTAGCCGCGAATTTCAGCATCAGGTTCGGTCCCTGCTGCTCGAACGTGATCGATCGGAGAAGGCCGCTCGCCGTGGGCTGGAAGACGGCGCCTGATCCCCGCGTGGACCGGTTGAAGGTGAGGGTCGGCTGGGCGGACGCGGCCTGGGTCGCCATGAACTGTGGGACGCTGGGGGCGAAGGTGAGCAGAATGGTCGATTGCCCTGGACCGGTCTCCGCCGCGGTGACGGTGATGAGGCGCGCGAATTCCGACTGGACCTGGCCCTGTGCGCGAACCTCGCCGGGCGGGGAGACGAACAGGATGGCGACGAGCAGCACAGCGGCGCGCCAGACCCTCGCCCGACTTGGCCCAAGAATGAGCCGGGCCGCGATCATGGGCCGAACGCCGCGCCCGGCAGGGAGATGGATCTGAGATCAGCCAAGGTCACGGGCCCTCGAATGGTTTCCCCGGGGCGTGGCGCTGCTTGGCTGCGAACTGTGAGGCGATCGGGGTGTTGGCCCGGTAGAGGCAAATCCGCAGGCGATCGTTTCCCTTATTAACCGCTACTGTAGGGTGTAGATGTTAAAAATCCACCTATAACATTGTACATTGATCCGAGCCCGGCATTTTCGCGCGTGGCGTGTGTTCGGCCAGGAGCCGTTCGGACAGTTCGGCGCGCCCCGCCGGCCGGAACAGGCGGGGCGAGTGCCTCACCAAACGTTGTGCACGATATCCAGGATGTAGCCGTCTGACCGGTCGATCAGGGCCACGTCATTGTTCACCCAGACCCAGGCGCAGCCATTGGGCGGAACGGGAAGACCATAGTTCCAATAATAGCGCACCAGATGACGCCGATACCACGCGGGCAGGTATTGACCCGCCTCCCAGTGGCGGCTGCGGTATTGCGAGGGGACGGATATGTAGCCCTGATCGGGGATGAAGAAGAACCCGATGCGCGGTCCGGCATAGAGGCGGAAACTGGCGTTACCCTGCCACCAGTTATGGTTCTGGCGCCATGGCGCGCCCTGGTCCCAATCCCTGTGACCTTGACGCCATTGGTCGCCGGCCTGGGCGCGGGCCGGTCCCCGCGCCGCGGGGCTCCACCCGCCCAGTTGGGGCGTGTTGGCGGGCCTTTGGTGCGGTTGCGCCTGGGTTCTGGCGGGCTGGGTTCTGGCGGGTTGGGCTCTGTCAGGCTGGACTCTGGCGGAATTGGGCGCGGGGCGAGCGCCCGCTGACGGCGGCTGGCTGGGCCCTTGGCGCTGTGGCTGACCCTGGGGCGGCGTATGCTGTTGCTGCCGTTGGGCGTTCGGGGCGCTGGGCGCGGTTTGAGCCGTCGGGGCCTGGTGGGTATCGGCCCTTGGCGCCTGGCCGGTGTCGTGGCGCTGGGCCTGGGCAGGCCCGGCCGGCTGGTTATGCGGTTGCGGCTGGGCCCTTTCGGGCCCTGGCCCCGCATGGCTGGCGGGGGCGTGTTCGGGCCCTCTTTGCGCTTGACCCTGTTGCGCCCCAGGGGCCTGACCGGCGGGTCTGTTCTGCGCCCCGGCCGGGGGCTTCTGGCCGCCCTGGCCCTGGCTTTGATGCTGATCCGGGCCGGCGCCGGCGCCTCGATCCGAGGGCGGATCGGCTAGGCCCGCGGCGGGAATGGCAAGACAAGCCGCCGCGGCGACCGAAAGGAAGAGTTTGAGTTTCATGTTGATCCTCCAGGATCGGGCGCGCCCGCCCATGTGGAGTCATGATCAGGGCGCTGAAACCGTCACGCTTTGATTTCGATCACACGCCCCGAATTCATCAATTCGCGAGCGCCGACGCTGGAGCTTGTTAATTTAACCGCGTCGCAGTCCTAGAACAGCTGATCGAACGCCGGCTCCAGGCGAGCCAGACTGGCCGGAACGTCGATCAATTTGTCCAGACCGAACAGGCCGATGCGGAAGCTGCGATAGTCGCCGCCCTCGTCCACCATCAGCGGCACGCCCGCGGCGATCTGCAGACCCAGGGCGGCGAACTTCTTGCCGTTCTGGATCTCGGGATCGTCGGTGTAGCAGACCACCACCCCGGGGGCCGCGAAGCCGTCGGCGGCGACGGATTTCACGCCGCGTTTGGCCAGCATGGCGCGCACGGCGTCGCCCTGCTCCCACTGCGCCGCGCGGGCGCGCTCGAAGCCCAGGGCCTTGGTCTCCAGCATGGCGTCGCGGACCACCCGCAAGGCGTCGGTGGGCAGGGTGGCGTGATAGGCGTGGCCGCCGTTCACATAGGCGTCCATGATCGTCAGCCACTTGCCCAGGTCGATGGCGTAGCTGCCCGACTTGGCCGCGCGGCACTTTTCCAGGGCGGCCTCGCCCATCATCACGAACCCGGCGCAGGGCGGACCCGACCAGCCCTTTTGCGGGGCCGAGATCAGCACATCGACCCCGATATCGGCCATGTCCACCCAGATGCAGCCCGAGGCCACGCAGTCCAGCACGAACAGCCCGCCGACCGCGTGAACCGCATCGGCCAGCTTGCGCAGATAGTCGTCGGGCAGGATCATGCCCGAGGCCGTCTCCACATGGGGGGCGAACACCACCTGGGGTCGTTCCTCGGCGATCCGGGCTGTGACCTCGTCAATGGGCGGCGGGGCGAAGGGGGCGGTGGGGTCATTGCCCTGGCGGCGGGCCTTGAGCACGATCTCCTCGGCGGGGATGGCGCCGGTCTCGAAGATCTGGGTCCAGCGATAGGAGAAGAAGCCGTTGCGGATCACCATCACCTTGGCGCCCACGGCGAACTGCCGGGCCACCGCCTCCATGGCGTAGGTGCCGCCGCCGGGGACCACCACCGCCGTTTTCGCCCCATAGACCTCGCACAGGGTGGCGTGGATATCGCGCATCACCCCCTGGAACGCCTGGCTCATGTGGTTGAGCGAACGGTCGGTGAAGACCACCGAAAATTCCAGCAGACCCTCAGGGTCGATATTCGCGCGCAGGCCGGGCATCCGCATCTCCTCTGTCGGGGGAGCCGGATTTCATGAAACGGCGGGGCGGTCAATCGCGGGGCGGCTGGATGACCCTTCAGCCAAAGGCCGCTATCACGGTTTCAATGGGCAGGAACAGAGTGCGGCTCTCAGCCGGATATTCCATGAATTCCGCGCAGGCCATGTAGAAGCGCCTGGCGTTATCATCCTTGGCCTGCACCAGCACGGCGCCCATCCCGATGCTCTGGGATGCAATGGCGATACGACGCAGAGCGTCCGACAGGATGTCGGCGCCCAACCCACGACCAGCATAGGCGCGGCTGACGGCCAACCGTCCGATCACCGAGACGGGAACCGTGTCGGGCGCATTGCGTCGGACCTTGCCAGGCGCACTCGCGCGCTCCACCGCGCCGGCGGCGATACAGACATAGGCGATGACCTTGTCACCGTCGCAGACGACATAGGTGCGGGAAAGCCGGCTCTCGTTTTTCAGCGCCCGCTGTTTGAGCCACAGATTCAGGACGGGATCGCCGCAATCGAAGTCCGCGAGATCGTGGCTCGCCGTCAGCGGAACCGGGGCGCAGAGCATCCTGTGCGAAGACGTCGAGCCGGGCGTCACCTCGCCCATGTCGGCACGCGACGCAACAGAGCGCGCAGCTTGGGGCCGGGAGCGGGGGGATTGTCGAGTGCGTCGATGAAGGCGTCGTGCCGCTCGGGATCGAGCACGAACAGGCGTTGATCCAACAGCACGTCGATCGCCAGCGAGCGGGCGCTGTCGATCATGAACTCCGTGCGGGTCTTGCCCAGGACCGCCGCCGCATCGTCGATCAACTGGCGGGTGTTCGCCTCGATACGCAGATTGATGCTGCCCTTGGCCTCGGCCGCAGCCGGTCGCGCCAAGGTCGTTGCGGTGACCGCGGGCAAACTTTCCGAAGGGGATGTATGGCCTTTGGGCATGGGCGTAATGTGTCAAAACGTATATACGTTGTCAATACAGGTGCTGCGGCGCACGGGCCGCTTCATCCGGCGATCGGATCGCCGCCGTGCTCAATCATGATCTCGGCCAGGATGCGCGAACGCGCCATGTGTTCGCGATTGTTCGGATCGAAGCGGGTTTGCGCCGCGATCATCAGAAGGCCGCCGTCCGGCGTGCGTTCGGTCGGGATGGAGTCGGGCACGGTGATGCGCGCCGCGCGCTCGGCGCACAGATAGGACAGCCAGGGCATCTGATAGCCCGACTGCGGAAAGGGCGGTTCGCCAGGCTGTGTCGGCGGGTCGTGCCTGAAATAGTAGGCCCGCGCATTGGCCCAGGGCGCCGGCCAGATGGCGAGCATGGTCAGCAGCGCCGCCCTGAAGACAGGGAAACTGATGTTCGATGGGTCCGGCGGCAGGATGTTACGCCCAGCTTCCAGAGAATTGTAGTTTCGCCACTCGCAGCCGGCGGTGACGGAGAAGGTCATCGAAAAGGGATTGGGCGGGGCATAGGGGTAATAGCCAGTCGTCGCCCACAGCCAATAACCGTAGGCGGGGTCGGGTTGATCCCAACCGTCCAGCTCCGTGCGGGTCTCCACGAAGCTAGTGAAGTTCGGCCGCAGCGACTCGATGGGCCGGCCCTTCGGACTGTTGTCCTCGTTGCTGGTGCCCCAGTCTTTGAAGATGGGATCGATGCGCCCCAGGGCGTCAAGGGTGCGAAGAAACTTCTCGCCGATCTGGGCCGGAGACTCCACCAGCCCTGGCCAAGCCGATTTGATATCATAGCTGCAACGGTTCATTTGCGGGGACCCAGATAGGGGAAAACGGCGACTTCGATTCGTTCAAGCCCGTCGCCCTTGCGAATGAAAAGGTCCCGGGCATGATCGGCGGCATAGGTGTCGGCGAAGTACCAACGAACGGCCCGCGGGCCGGCAGCTTGAACTTGCCGCGTTGCTTGATTGACCAACTTAGCGTCCACACTGTCGATGAACCCCTGCTTCTTGGCGATACGCAGCACGTCCGTAAAGGTAGGCCCCTTGGCCTCCACCATCATGCCGGTGCGGTGCTGACAGTCATCGAATTTGACGATAGCGCCCAGCCTCGCCGGGTTCGACAGCGCCACCGCCATGCCGCTTGGGGTTGGTTCCTCGGGATTGACGATCCGTTTCACCTGATCCTCGTAGGCCCGGGGGATACTGCCCGGGCCGCCGCCCAAATAGTCATTGACGGGCGCCGGGCAGTAGCGGGGCGCGCGACTATCGACCTGATTGGGAGCGACGGCGGCCAGATCAATGGCCACGTGGCCATCGGGCAGGGCCCTGCCGACGACATGCCCCTGGGGATCGCGCAGGGCGCCGTCCGGTCCTTGCAGGATCGACCGCTCGTGGCCTTCAGGGTCGTCATAGATGATCCGCCAGCCGGTCTCGCCGACAAGGCGTCCGACCCGCAGGCCGGGGTGGCCGGGAACCGGGTATTCTTCCTCTGACGAAGTCTTGTTGCCCGGGATGAACAGCACCCCGAGAAAGACGGTGATCGCTGGAAAACGCGCCGCGATCCGTCCCAGTTGTTCGACCGCGAGTGAGGAGACGCCCTGAAGTAGGTATTGGCCGATCCGCGCCCATCGACCGCCGGCGCGGCCATTGCCGGCCGGGACGCGCGGTTGGCTGGGGTGGTAAAACTTGCTCACAGCCCTTGGCGTGGGCGGCTCCAGGCCCAGGGCCGAAAAAATCACGTCCGGCTTGGCGCCGGCCTCCATCAGGACATCGGCCATGAACAGGCGCCGCGCAGCGTCCCGTGGGTGGGCGAGCCTGCCGAGCCGTGTCAGGGACAGGTGCACGGAGGCCAGCCCGTCGTCCCCCTGGCTCCAGCGAAGAGCGGCCCTGCGGATGTGGCTCAGTGTCCCGTCATCGATGCTTCGGCCATAGGCCGCTGACAGCAGGGCCAGCAGTCGGGGCTCCACGCCTTCGAGATCGACGCGGCGATATCGCCCGTCGGCATCGTTCGCCGCCAGGATCGTCCCGGCGCCCAACACCAGCCCCTCCGCCGTGAAGCGCGGGGCCGGCTCGATCGGAACGGCGGCGGCGTGTTGCAGCCAGGCTTTTTGCAGGCGTTCCACAGGCAAATGGCGGCTCCCGGGTGGCGTCATCGAGCGCGTCTCGACTGGGTTGGGCGCGCAGGCCGCAATCATGCCGGGAGATTCTCGTGGAAATCAAGAACAAAAAGTGAACGTGTCCTTTGGAGCCGCGACGGCCAATTTGTGCGGCGCAGGCGCGGTTCCGGGCTAAAATCGCGGGCGTTCGGTCCGCGTTTGCGGGGCCGGGCGGTCCCTTTGGCGGCCTCACCCCTCACGACCCGGATCGGTCCAGACCATGCTTCGAATTCTCAGCCTTTGCGGCAGCCTGCGGGCCGGGTCCAGCAACGCCGCGGCGCTGGCGGCGGCAAGGGCCCTGGCGCCGCCGGACGTGCGGTTCGCGCCCTATGACGGGCTGGGCGGTCTGCCCCACTTCAATCCGGACCTGGAGGACGCGGCCCTGCCCGAGCCGGCGCGGCGATTTCGCGAGGCGGTGGCCCAGGCCGACGGGGTGCTGATCTGCTCGCCGGAATACGCCCACGGCATGCCGGGCGCCTTCAAGAACGCCCTCGACTGGCTGGTCGGCGGCGTTGAAATGAACGGCAAGCCCGTGGCGGTGATCAACATCTCGCCCCGCGCCGTCCACGCGCACGAGCAGACGCTGGAGGTGCTGAGAATGATCGCGGCGGACGTCGGCGAATATTCCTCGATCCTGGCGCCCGTTCCCGCGGGCCCGGTCACCGAGGCCAGCCTGCTGGCCGACGAGGCGTTTTCGGGGAAGCTGGCGGCTGGGCTGGCGGCGTTCGTTGATGTGGTGCGGGCGGTGGTGGACACTCGCGCCGGCGAAGGGGGCGAAGCGGCGCGGATCAAGCCGTCGGAAGGGTAGGGAGGGGCGACCAAGTTGGACTATGGTGGTGACGCCTAATTTCTACAGTGTCACCGTAATGGAAGGGCGTCCTGCTTTGATCATAGGTCCGGGGACAAGTCCCGCGAAGCGCTATGCGCGAAGCGGGATGGCGGTGAGAGAGGGAGAATGGGGCAGGCGCCCAGTCGCGATGGCGATCAATCTGGCCACCGCGACCTGCGGGCGTGGGGGCTCCAGCGCTCCGGCCCGTGCCGTTACCGGGATCGTGGGCCGTTGGGGCGGCGGGGTTATGACGGTTGGCTGGGCGGGGAGACGGCGCCCATCTGAACAAAGACGTCGAGGGTGTTGAGCTCGTCCCAATGCTCGACGAAGAGTCCATTTTCGACCCGCCAGATGTCGATCGAATGCATGGCGAAGGGTTTGCCCGTGCCGGCGTAGCCGAGGAGGTTTCCGGTGTGCGTGCCGTCGTAACGGTAACGGCCGACCACGCGGGAGCCATCCGCCGAGACGAAGACGTCTTCCGCCGTCACCTTGAGGTCGGGCACTCCCGCGATGATGGCCCCAAGGACCTTCTTTGAACCCTCCAGACCCGGTTCGGCGAAGGCGTTATGGTTGATGTAATCGGGCGATTTGATCTCGTCGAAGCGCGATACATCGTGGCTGGACATGATCTCGGCGAAGAGGTGGCCGAGCTTGACCAGATCAGTTGTGTCCGGGAGCGTCATTGTTTCGTCCTTTCCAGAGTTGAGTATTGAGATCGGTTGCTACCTGGCGCCGATGATCAGGCATGCGCCGGTTGCGACAATGACCAGGCCCGTAAGGCCGTGCATGCCGAAGGCGAGGGCCCTGCTTCCACCCGAGCGGAGAGCGCTGACCATGTCGCCAAAGGCGATCAGGCTGGCGATGAGCATGAACTCGCCGAGCAAGCGCGGCGATCCGTTGGCGATGAGCAGAATGACGAAAAGGCAGGCGGCGATATCTCGCGTGCCCTTTACGGACAGCCACGCGGTAAATCCCATCGACAGCGCCGGTGAGTCAACGATGCCGAAGCCCGCAGATGCGGTGGCGGGCGCCAGCCAAAAGCGCGCCCCGAGGAAGAGAATTGCGGCCGCGATCAGGCCGGAAAGCACATAGCCGATTTGGATCAGTAGGTGGGCGTGGGTCATGAGGGTTGTTCCTGTCGTGTGCAGATAATCTAGCGACGCTATAATTTAGCGTCAAGAACAAATCTAGCGTTGACAGGTAGTCGTGCGACGTTAGAATTTTTGCATGTCGATCGTGGAACGCAAAGAGCGCCAGCGCGCGGAGCGCTATGAACTCATTCTGGCTACAGCGCGCGAACTGGCCGAAGCCGAAGGCTGGGACGCTGTCACCACCCGCCGTCTCGCGGGGCTAATCGACTATAGCCAGCCGGTTCTCTACAGCCATTTCAAAGGCAAGGCCGAGATCATGGCCGCGGTGGCCACCAAAGGGTTCGAGGAACTGGCGGCGCGCTTGGAGGCGGAAACTGAAAACGTGACCGGCGATACGGACGTCTTGCGCAACGTCTGCGCCGCCTATCTTGATTTCGCCCGTTCGCGGCCGGTCGTTTACGAAGCGATGTTCGTCTTGCCGACAAAGATCAAATTCGCCAGCGAGGAAACGCCACCAGCTCTTCGCGCGGCTTTCGCCGCCTTGGTCAATGCACTTGGGTCTGATCGACAAGATTCGACCTTCTTAGCCGAGGTGCTGTGGGGCGCGTTGCATGGAATGGTCCTCCTCATGCAGTCTGAACGCATTCCGGCTATCGGCGCTCAGGATCGATTGGATATTCTCGTCCAGAAGTTCGGCGGCGACGCCTTGCCTGCAAAGGTCGATTTGGCGAGGAGCTAGGGCTCGGCCGCGAGAGGGCGCGTCCGCCGCTTTGCGCCGCGGCTGGCGACCGGCTGGGGGTCGGCGGCTTGCGTCGCACTCCTGGCTGCAAGGGTTGAGCGGAGATCGACAAAGGTTTGGCTGATCACCTCGGCAAGGCTCGTCTCGGAGACCTCGCCAATCCACCGCTGATAGCCAAGCCTGAAGGCCAGGACGCCAATCTCCCCCGCCAGTTCGGCCTCCCTTCGCGCTACCCCGGCGCCGCAAAGCCCTTTCGTGATATCCGCCGCGAGGACGCCGAGTTTTTCCAACTCGCGTTCGCGCAGCTCTTGGTTGGCCGCGATGATGGCGGTGCGCTGAACGGAATGAGCCGTCTTGTCCGGCATGTGCGACGCCGCCGTCATCAAGCCGCTGATCACGCTCTCGATGGGGGCGTTGAGATCCGCGTGGCGCTCGGTCCAATCGGCCAGGAAGCTTTCAAGGGCCGCCTGTCCAGAAAACAAGACTTCGCGCTTGTCCGCGAAGCGCCTGAAGAAGGTCCGCTGAGTCACGCCCGCTTTCGCGGCGATGTCCGCGACCGTGGTCTGATCGAAGCCCCGCTCAGCGTACAATTCCAAGGCCGCCGCCTGCAGTCTCCCGGCCGCGTCCGGCGCCCACCTGGCCATCGCTAGATGTTCCCGCGGCTGGCGGTCGAAGGCCGGCGGGCGGCGCCGCGCGGTGCAATTCGGCGGGCCCGTCCGCACTGTTGTTCCGACCACGCCATAAGAATCGCCCACATTTCAGCCAACCTAGAATGCCATCCACCCGCAGAATTCAAAGGTGGAAGGCTCCGTCGGATGGTGACAGGGCAACGGCGCCATTCATTTCCTAAGGTCGCCGGAAGATGGCCATTTGCCGAGCCTGGCGCCAATTCCCTTTCGCTCGCCGCGCTCGTTCAAGCCCTCACACCTTGAGGTCGGCAGCGCTGTGCCGCTCCGGCGTCTGGGCGGTCATCAGAGCCCGCATGACAGCGGGCCGGGCGAGCATCTGATCTGTCCAGCGCATCAGGTGTTTGTACTGGTCCACCGATAGGAACTCCGCCGCGCCGTAGATCATGCCCTTCATCAGGCCGCCATACCAACCGGCTACCGCCATGTCGGCTATCGAGTATTGGTCCCCCGCCAGGTATTCGCTCTCGGCCAGACGGCGATCGAGGACGTCCAGCTGTCGCTTGGTCTCCAGCGCATAGCGGTCGATCGCATATTCAATCTTCGTGGGTGCGAAAACGTAGAAGTGGCCGAAGCCCCCGCCGACATAGGGGATGCTGGATACCTGCCAGAACAGCCAGCTAAGGCATTCGGCCCGTTTGCGTGGATCGTCCGGGATGAAGGCGCCGAACTTGTTGGCCAGGTGGAGCAGGATCGCGCCCGACTCGAATACGCGGATCGGCTCAGGCCCACTGCGATCGAGTAGCGCGGGAATTTTGGCGTTGGGATTGAGTTCGACAAATCCGCTTGAGAATTGCTCACCTTTTTCGAGGATGTCGATCGTCCAAAGATCGTATTCGGCGTCCTCGCGCCCCGTGGCGAGCAGTTCCTCGAACAGGGTGCAGACCTTGATGCCATTCGGTGTCGCCGCCGAATAGAGCTGGAAGGCGCGCCGGCCAGTCGGCAGCGCCCTCTCGAAGATTGGGCCCGCTGTTGGCCGATTGTTCGGAAAGGGCGTCGGCTTGTCCTTGTTCCACGTCCAAACCCTGGGCGGAACATAGTCTGTCGGTTCGGGCATCGGCTTGACCTCTCTATTGACCAGCGTTGGGGCTTAAGATGAGTGATGTCAGTTAATGACATCACTCATTGGCCTTGTTGAGCGTCATGTTCAAGGGATTGCGTGCTGAGGCGGGAAGAGACCGCCGCCCTGCGCGCCGGGCCAGGCCTTTCAGGATGGAGCATTGCTGCAATTCGTCCGCGGGGCTGATCGCGGAGGCTGATATCTATCCGAAGCTATTCCTTCGCCCTGTTCTTGATGATCCGCAGGGTTAGGTCCCAGGCGCCGTAGATACCGGCGGCCAGTAGGAATGCGCTTGCACTTGCGAGGGCATATGGAGCGAAGAGGTTCTCCGCGATCAACCCGACGCCGCCAGCGATAAGACTGACGCTGGCGAGCACCGGAACAGCGTTATAGACGATCCAGTCAGCCGCGGTTAGAGCCACGAAATCGACCTTGCCCTTCAAGCGGATTGTATTCAGTCGATAGGCGAGGCCGGCGATGCCCGCCAGGACGACGATGAAACCAACCGGCCTATCGGACGGCCATGGGGCCAACACCAGGATCGCCTGGAACAGCACGCCGCTGAAATTTATCAGCGTCGGTGTCAGGAAAGCGGCGATGGCGTCCGACGACTGAGATTTCGACAATCCGACGCCAAGCGTGACCGCCACGAACAACAGCCCGATCAGTTGAGCGCCCGCCGCTCCGGTCAGCTCGAAGAAGGGGCGCCAGTCATGAAGCATTGGTCGGTGCTGTTCTCAAGCTACGGTGGGAGGGCGATCGGACCTGGGCAGTTCATCGAGGCGGCTCTGACCGGAGCCGCCTTGGACGATGCATGTGAAAGGCCGGCGATGTAAGCCCCAGATCGATCTCAACCAGCTATCATCCCCTCGTCCCTCGCACCAGTCGGCCGGGAAGCGCACCTGAATGAACGCCATCGCGGT
>JARLIP010000095.1 GCA_031291685.1 Caulobacteraceae bacterium
CACATCTCCACCAACACCCTGGCCGGGATGATGGAGGCGGTGGCCGCCTCGCCCTATGACGGCAAGGCCGAGCTGCCGGACCTGGGCGCCGAGGCCCATCTGGAGGTGGACGAACTCCTGCCCATCGCCGAAACCCTGCAACTGATGCGCTTCGTCGAGATTGACGGGCGGATGATCCGCCTGACGCCGGACGGGCGTCGCTACGCCCTGGCCGATGTGGACGAACGCAAGCAGCTGTTCGCCCAGCACCTCTTGTCCTACGTGCCCCTGGTGGCCCACATCCGCCGGGTTCTGGACGACCGCGCCTCCCACCAGGCGCCGGCCCGCCGCTTCCGCGACGAACTGGAGGACTTCATGTCCGAGGACTATGCCGACGAGACCCTGAACGCCGTGGTCTCCTGGGGGCGCTACGCCGAGCTGTTCGCCTATCACGAGGACGCCGACCGTTTCAGCCTGGACGACCCAGCTTAGCCTAGTCGCAGGATCCCAACTCACCATCCTTGGAGAGCAGGATCGCCAGCCACCGGGCGCCGCGGAATTCCGAGGCGATGGCCATGACCACCACGGTCAGGGGCGTGGACAGGAGCGCGCCTGGCAGGCCCAGGACGATGCCCCAGAAACCCAGGGACAACAGGATGAACACCGGGTCCAGGTTGAGCCGGTCGCTCTGCAGCTTGGGCAGCAGGATGTTCTCGATCAGGAAAATCGCCGAGCCGAGGCTGATCACCAGCACGATTGGGCGCACGGGGGTCTCGAACTGGGCCAGGGCGATCAGGCCCGGCAGGATCGAGCCAGCGATCCCGCCGACGATCGGCACATAGGCCGCCAGGAACAGGATGAAGGCGATGAACAGGGCGTTGGACAGGCCCACCATGGTCATGACGCCCCAGGCCGTCACCGCGACCAGGACCGCCTTGAAGGTCTGCAGGCCGATATATTGCTCCGAGGCGATGCGCACGCGATTGAACACCCGCTCGGCGTGGGCTCGGTCCAGGCGCTTGGGAAACAGCCGCTCGGCCTTGCGGCCGAAGGCTTGGCGCGAGGCCATCAGGAAACCCAGGTAGATCACCACCAGCACGGCCTCGGAGACCACCCCACGGGCGGCGCCGAACACCCGGGAGACCGCGGTGGTCGGATTGTCGCCCCGGAACAGGTCGGTGACGGTCAGGGGCGCCATCTGCCATTGGGCGGTCAGGCGCAGCAGGATGCCATCGATCCGAGGCTGCAGCACCCCCACCTGACCGGCGAAGCCCCGTCCGAAGTGGGCGCAGATCACCACCACCCCCGTGAAGCCCGCCAGGGTCGTGGTGACGGCAAGGGCTGTGCGCAACCACTCCGGCCACCGCGGAAACCGCTTGGCCATGGTCCGAACCACCCCGTCGATCAGCAGCAGCATGAAGACGGCGATCACCAGGGGGGTGATGATCTCGTTCAGGGCCTTGAGGGTGAAACCGCCAACCACCACGGCCATGAACACCCCGGCGTTGCGAAGGGCGACAGAGGCCCCGATCGCCATGGGCAGGTCGTGGCCGGTCAGCGCGGTCCTAACCGCCAGACCCTCAGCCTCCCGCGCGACCTGATCGTTGTCATCCATACTGACGGGGGTCCCATAAAATTGAGGCGACAATGTATATCGCGCGCGTCAAGGGCGCGATCCTCTATTCTCAGCGGCGCGCGGCCTATGGCGCCCCCCGCCCCCTTGAGTTATCGAGCCCGGATGTCGATTGCGAGCCGCCTTAACCGTTGAACGCGCCGCCCCCCCAAGACGGCCCTGCCGCGCATTCGACTCGAGCGGTCCTGACAGGTCTGTTGGCGCGCGCGCGCCGGGTCTGGGCCGCGCCAGCCCGGCCGATTCTGGTGTCCATGGTTTCCCTGGCCGGGGCGGCCTGGCTGATCCATCACGTGCTGAGGGACTTTTCCTGGCCGCTGTTCATCGCCGCGCTACGCGCCACCCCGACCTGGGCGATTGTGGCGGCGATCGTCCTGACCCCCGCCAGCTATGTCTGCCTGGCGGTGACCGAATGGTTTTCCCTGCAAAGCCTGGGGCATCGCTTGAGCTGGCATCGCGCCGGTCGGGTGGCGTTCGCCTCCTATGCGGTGTCCAACAGCCTGGGCTTCAGCCTGGCGACGGGGACCGCCACGCGTTTGCGCCTTTATTCCGTGTGGGGCCTGTCCGCCGCCGCCATCACATCCGTGGCTCTGCTGGCTGGCGCGGCGGTCAGCCTCAGCGGCGTGGTGACGGCGGGACTGGGGCTGTTGATCCGCCCGGCTCCCTTCGCCGAGGTCTTTCATTGGCCCAGGTGGATCATCGAGGGGATCGGATTGGCCCTGCTGGCGCCTGGGGTCCTGTGGTTCGCGGTGCTGCGGCGGCCGGCGGCGGAGGCCGACACCGCGGCCCTCGCCCATACTCGCTCGGGGCGAGCTTTCGCCCTGCTGGCGGGGGTGGCCGACTGGGCGCTGTCCGGCGCGGCGCTCTATGTGCTGCTGCCCCACCCGACCCTGGCGGGCTTTCCCGAGTTCATCGCCGTGTTCGTTCTGGGCTCTCTGGTCAGCGCGGCTACAGGCGTGCCGGGGGGCGTGGGGGTGTTCGAGGCCGTGGTCCTGGGGGTCTCGATGCTGGTCGCCCGCACCCAGGAGACCGCCACGGCCTTGATACTCTATCGCGTGATCTACAGCCTGGGACCCTTGCTGGCGATGAGCCTGGGGCTGGGAGGACTGCACATGATTCAACGGCGGCTCAGGGCGTGAGCGGCGGCGAGATCCATCCCCTGACCATCGACACTCGCGGCCATCGGTGTCCGGTGCCGTCCCTGCGATTGAGGCGGGCCCTGGAGCAGGCTGAGGCGGGCGCCCGGCTGCGGCTGCTGGCGGACGATCCCCTGGCGCGGATCGACATTCCCCACCTGCTCCGTGAGATGAACCTGACCCTGGTCGGGATCGAGAGCGCTGGGACCGAGCTTATCTTTACAGTGGAAAAGACGTCCCCGGCCCCTGGGTCCTGAAACCCATGGCGCGCCCATCCTTGTGGGCCAGGGCCAGTTCGATCTCGGTGGCCAGGGCCCCGCCGAAGAAGACGGCGTTGACGCTCCAGGACAGCCAGACCAGCAGCACGACCACGGCGGCGATCGAGCCATAGGTGGCGCCGAACTGGGCGAATTGTTTGGCGTAGATGGCGCTGGCCCAGGACGCCGCCAGGGTCAGGAAAGCCGCGGACACCCCGCCGGCGATGGAGGCCCGCCAATCCACCGGATCTGTGGACATGGCGAAACGATAGACCAGGGTCATGCCGAGGCTGACCCCCAGCGAGGTCCAGGTCCATTCGCTGTAGAACCACTGCACCCCGCGCATGGGTGTCAGGTCCAGGGTCGAGCCCAGAATGCGCAGGGCCAGAAACACGGACGAGACCGCACCAACCAGGCCGATCGCCACCACCAGAACCACGAAGGCCAGGATATTGAAGCCCAGGAAGCCCCTGGGCTGCTTCTCGTCATGGATGAAGGAGAGGCCCGCGATCAGGGCCTTGAAGCCGCGATGGGCGGCGTAGAGGCTGATCAAACCCGCGATGCCGCTCTGGGTCGAGACGATCCGAATCGGCGCGTGAGAAAGGCGAAGAAGTTCGGCCTGGAACAGGTCCCCGGCGCTGTCGGGCAGCAGCATGGCCAGCTTGTCCGCCTGGGCGATGGCCTGTTCCGGGGTCAGGAGCAGGCTATAGACCCCGATCACCAGGGCCAGGGTGGGAAAGGCCGCCAGTAGGGCGAAGAACGACACTCCGCCGGTGTAGAGCATCACATTGCGACCCCACAGGCGCGTGAGGGCCTTGGCGACCACCCGCAGGCTTTCCCTGGCCCAATGATAGGGATTGGCGTCGAAATGTCGGGGAGCGCCAGGGGTCATGGTGTTCGCAAATAGACGTTCAAGCTGAGTTGTCGACCCGGAAAAATTGAAGAACGGCGCGCCGGCAAGGGGTCCGGCGCGCCGCTCATGCTCATATTCGCCCGCGGAGGGACAGGGACTGATCGGCGAACAACGAGCCTACCCTATCTGGCGCCGCGCGCCTGAACCGCGTCTGAACGGCCTTTGTCGTGGTGCTAAAGGGCGCCGGCCGCCTTCAGGCCCTCGATGTCGGCGCCGGAGAAGCCCCAGTCCCCCAGGGCGGTTTCGTTGTGCCCGCCGATGGCGGGCGGCGGGCCCTGGATGGCGCCGGGGGTGGCGGAGAAGCGCGGGGCCGGGGCGGGCTGGGTGACTCCATCGATCTCGACGAAGGTCTGGCGGGCCGCGTTGTGGGCGTGGCTGGGAGCCTCGTCCATGCTGAGGACGGGGGCGAAGCAGACATCGGCGCCCTCCATCAGGGCGCACCATTCGTCCCGGGTCCTGGTGCGGATCACGGCGGCCAGCTTGTCCGACAGGCTGGGCCAGGCGTCGCGGTTCATTTGCTGCTGGAACTCGGGATCGGTGATGCCGGTCTTTTGCAGCAACAGGGCGTAGAACTGCGGTTCGATCGAGCCGATCGAAACCCAGCCGCCGTCAGAGCACTGGTAGGTGTCGTAGAAGTGCGCGCCGCCATCAAGCAGGTTGGAGCGGCGGGTCTCGCTCCACATGCCCGCGGCCTTGAAGCCATAGAACATGGCCATCAGGGAGGCCGCGCCATCGCTCATGGCGCAGTCGATAACCTGCCCCTGGCCGCTGGAACGGGCGTGGATCACCCCGGCCAGGAGGCCAAAGGCCAGATAGAGGGCGCCGCCGCCAAAATCGCCCACCAGGTTCAGCGGCGGGACCGGCTTTTCCTTTGTGCCGATAGCGTTCAGGGCGCCGGTGATGGCGATGTAGTTCATATCGTGGCCGGCGGCGCTGGCGTAGGGACCGAACTGGCCCCAGCCGGTTATGCGGCCATAGACGAGCTTGGGATTGCGCTTCAGGGCCACATCCGGCCCCAGGCCCAGGCGTTCCATCACCCCGGGACGAAAGCCCTCGAACAGGATGTCGGCGCCCTCGACCAGCTTCAAGCAGGCCTCGATGGCGGCGGGGGACTTCAGGTCCAGGGCGACGCTGCGCCGTCCGCGGCTGGTGATGTCCGACTTCGCGCCGCGGCCGCCGCCCTTGCGGTCGATCCGCACCACGTCGGCGCCAAGATCCGACAGCAACATGCCGCAAAATGGGCCTGGACCGATCCCGGCGAATTCCACAACCTTAAGTCCGGCTAGAGGTCCCTGGGCCATTGCATTCTTTCCCTTATATTGTAACGGCTTTACCTACCGGTCCGGATGCCGTCGTTCACCCGTCCCCCCGGTCCGCGCCGCTATCCTAGCCCTTGGGCTCTGGTATGCTGCGGCTGGACGATTCTAGACTAACGAGGTGCGTCGGCGTCGGAAACGGCGACGTGGCGTCAAGTTGGAAGGGAAAATTTAGTGGCGCTCCATGCGCGGGTTTTGATTGTGGCGAAAGACGACGCCTTGGCGGGCCCCCTCTCGGAAGGGCTCGACCGCCTGGGGTGGCGCACCATCACCGCCCGGGGTCCCTATGCGGCCCTGGCGGCCCTGGGCGATCTTGAGATCGAGGTGGCGATCATCGACGCCATCGCCATGGGCGCCGAGGAAGCCGTCACCCTGGCGCGCCGGCTGAAGGCCTCGTGCGCGCCTCGCCGACTGCCGATCATCGCCATTGGGGTTCCCGACCCAGCCCTGGAGGCATCGGCCTTCGATCTGGTCCTGGCGCCGCCCCTGCATCCCGCCCAGGCGGCCCTGCGCCTGGAATCCCTGACCCGGATGGCCATCGCCGAGGAGGAGTTCGAGCTTCGCCTGGAAACTTTCGCCGAGCGCGGCCGTAAGCTGGACCTGCCGGAAGAACCGGCCCGTCCGTTCCGCATCCTGGCTATCGGCGAGCCCGCCCCGCAATTCCTGGCCCTGTCCAACGCCCTGACCTCCAGCGGGGCCGAGGTGGTGGGCGCCTTCACCGCCTATACGGCGTTTGACTATCTGCACGAGCAGCACTTCGACGCCGTGGTGCTGTGGGCCGGCGAGAACCAAAGCGAGGCCCTGTCGATCGCCGCGGGCATGCGCCGCAACACCCGCCTCTATCACGTGCCCGCCCTGCTCTATCTGCAAAGCCCCGCCGAGATCGGTTTGGCCGAGGCCTTCCATCGGGGCGTATCCGACCTGGCCACCCCCGAGGTCGCCCCCAGCGAGACGGCCAAGCGGGTCATCGAACTGGCTCGAACCTTCCGCCGCCAGAACGCCATTCGCGAAGCCTTGGACAAGGCCCGCCGCTCTGGCCTGATGGACGCCCCCACGGGGCTGTTCACCCGGGATCTGTTCGCCGCCCACCTTGCCCGCCTGGTTCAATCCTCCCGCCTGCGCAACCGGCCCCTGTCCCTGTGCGTGTTGCGGGTGACCGAGCGCGCGGAGTTGACCATGGCCCGCTCCGGCGGATGGTTGGACCGGGCGATCCCGCAGATCGGCTCGATGATCGGCCGCCTGATCCGCGCCGAGGACACCGCCGCCCGCCTGGGGTCGGAGGTGTTCGCCCTGGCGCTGCCCTCCACCAGCCAGTCAGCGGCCCGGGCCGCCGGCGAGCGGATCGCCGCGGTGATCGCCTGCACGGCCTTCGACGCCGGCGAGGACCGCCCACCCTTCGTGGTGGAGTTCGAGATCGGGGTGGCCGAGGTGGAAGCCGGCGAAAACGCCGCCAAGGCCCTGGAGCGGGCCGCCGCCCGGGCCCTGCACCTGAAAGCCGGCTGACGCGCCGGCCATGACCGCCAGCCTCAGCGATACCCTCGGTCCACAGGCCACCAGCCTGATCATCGGTCTGGCGGTCGCGGTCCCCGTGCTGATCCTGCGCAACAGCCGCCCTCGGCGGTTGCGCATTGAATGGCTATGGGTGCGGCCGGGAATCTTCGCAGGGATCGCCCTGCTGGTGCTGCTGGGCTCGCCGCCTCCGCTCACCGCGATCAGCGTCGCCCTGTCCCTGGCCAGCCTGGCCCTTGGCTGCGGCCTGGGCTGGTGGCGGGGCAAGATGATGCGGATCGAGCTGGATCCACAGACCAAGCTTTTGACCCTGCGCGCCTCCCCCGCCGCCTTGGTGTTCATCGTGGTTCTGATGGGGCTGCGCTTTGGCGCGCGGGATATCGCCCTGCGGGACGCGGGCGCGCTGAGCCTGTCCCTGGCCATGATCACCGACGCCCTGGCCCTGTTCACCGCGGGGATGCTGGTGACGCAATGCGCGGAGATGTGGATTCGGGCTCGGCGGTTGCTGGACGCGGCGCCCGAGGCGCTGACCTAGCGCCTGGCGTCGGCTCTCAGGCGGCAAGCTTCGCCAACTCACCCAGGATCAGTTCGGCGGCGTTCAGGCGGGCGTTGGCGCTTTCCCACTCGCCCTTGACCACCACCTTCTGGTCGGGGCGCACCCGCCAGACGGCCGATTTCTTCTGCACCAGTTGCACCAGGCCCATGGGGTTGGCGAAAGTGTCGTTGCGGAAGCTGATCACGGCGCCCTTGGGACCGACATCGATCTTGGCGACATTGGCCTGGCGGCACAGCCCCTTGATGGCCACGACCTTGAGCAGTTGCCCTGCTTCCGGCGGCAGGGGCCCGAAACGGTCGATGAGCTCGGCGGCCAGGGCCTCGCGGTCATCGGAGCGCTCGGCCTCGGACAGGCGGCGATAGATGGCCAGGCGCACATTGAGGTCGGGAATGTATTCCTCGGGCAGCAGAACGGCGGCGCCGGTATTGATCTGGGGCGACCAGCCGCGGGCCAGCTCGATGGCGGTCGGGCCATTGGTCTTGAGCTCGGCGACGGCGTCCTCGAGCATCTGCTGGTAGAGTTCGACGCCGATCTCGCGGATGTGGCCCGATTGCTCGTCGCCGAGCAGGTTGCCGCCGCCGCGGATGTCGAGGTCGTGCGAGGCCAGCTGGAACCCGGCGCCCAGGCTGTCCAGCGACTGCAGCACCTTCAGCCGCTTCTCGGCCGAAAGCGTGATCTGCTTTTCCGCGGGCGTGGTCATGTAGGCGTAGGCGCGGGACTTCGCCCGTCCGACGCGGCCGCGCAGCTGATAGAGCTGCGAGAGGCCGAACATGTCGGCCCGGTGGATGATCATGGTGTTGGCCGTGGGGATATCCAGGCCGGACTCGACGATGGTGGTCGAGAGCAACACGTCGTACTGGCCGTCATAGAAGGCGCTCATCACGTCTTCCAGCTGGGTGGGCGACATCTGGCCGTGGCCGACGATGAACTTCACCTCCGGCACCTGCTCGCGCAGGAACCGCTCCAGCTCCGGCAGGTCCTTGATCCGTGGGGCGACGAAATAGGCCTGGCCGCCACGATACTTCTCCCGCAGCAGGGCCTCGCGGGTCACCACCGGATCGAAGGGAGTGATGTAGGTGCGAACCGATAGACGGTCCACCGGCGGGGTGGCGATGATCGACAGCTCGCGGATGCCCGACAGGGCCATTTGCAGGGTGCGCGGGATCGGCGTCGCCGACAGGGTCAGCATGTGCACCTCGGCGCGCAGGGCCTTCAGCGCCTCCTTGTGCTTGACCCCGAAATGCTGCTCCTCGTCCACGACCACCAGGCCGAGATTTTTGAACTCGACCTGTTTGGACAGCACCGCGTGGGTGCCGACCACGATCTCGATCTCGCCCTTCCTCAGGCCCTCTCGGGTCTGATTGGCCTCGGCTGAGGGCACGAGGCGCGACAGGCGCCGCACCTTGATCGGCCAGCCCTGGAAGCGTTCGATGAATGTCTTGTAGTGCTGGCGGGCCAGGAGGGTGGTCGGGCAGACCACGGCCACCTGCTTGCCGCTCATGGCCACGACGAAGGCG
>JARLIP010000096.1 GCA_031291685.1 Caulobacteraceae bacterium
GAACCATCCGGTGATCTGGGCCCAGGGCCCGGCGACGCCGCCCACGGGCGAGCGCCCGCCCAATGTGGTGTTCATCCTGGCGGACGACATGGGCTATAACGACATCACCTTCAACGGCGGCGGGGTGGCCGGCGGGCAGGTCCCCACCCCCAATATCGACTCCATCGGCCGGGACGGGGTCGATTTCGTCAGCGGCTATGACGGCAACGCCACCTGCGCGCCCTCCCGCGCCTCGATCATGACCGGACGCTATGCCACCCGGTTCGGCTTCGAGTTCACCCCGGCGCCCGTGGCGTTCCAGAAGATGGTGGGCAGCGAGGCCGAGCCCGGCGCCCTGGTGCGTCCGAAATTCTTCGGCGACCGGGTCAAGGACGTGCCGCCCCTGGACGCCCTGCGGGTGCCGCCGCGGGAGATCTTCATCGCCAAGGTGTTGCAACAGAAGGGCTATCACACCCTGCATTTCGGCAAGTGGCACCTGGGCGGCACCCCTGGCTCGCGGCCGGAGGACAAGGGTTTCGACGAAAGCCTGGGCTTCATGCCGGGCGCCTCGCTCTATCTGCCCGAGCATGACAAGGGGGTGGAGAACTCCAAGCAGCCCTGGGACCCCATCGACCGCTTCCTGTGGCCGAACCTGCCCTACATGGTCCAGTACAACGGCTCCAAGATGTTCGCCCCCAAGGGCTACATGACCGACTACCTCACCGACGAGGCGGTCGAGGCCATAGCGGCCAACCGTAACCGGCCCTTCTTCATGTATTTCGCCCCCAATGCGATCCACACGCCCTTGCAGGCCACCAAGGCCGACTATGACGCCCTGCCCCAGATCAAGGACCATCGCCTGCGGGTCTATGGGGCCATGGTGCGCAACCTGGACCGCAATGTGGGCCGCATCCTGCAGGCGCTGAAAGACCAGGGCCTCGACCAGAACACCCTGGTGATCTTCACCAGCGACAACGGCGGGGCGGGCTATATCGGCCTGCCGGACATCAACAAGCCCTATCGCGGCTGGAAGGCCACCTTCTTCGAGGGGGGCATCCATTCGCCCTTCTTCATGCGCTGGCCGGGGACGATTCCGGCGGGGGCGCGCTATCCCTATCCGGTGGCCCATGTGGACATCTTCGCCACGGCGGCGGGGGTCGCCGGGGCGGCGACGCCCACGGACCGGGTGATCGACGGGGTCAACCTGATCCCCTACCTGACCGGCAAGGCGACCGGGCGTCCGCACCAGACCCTGTTCTGGCGCTCGGGTCAGTACAAGGTGGTGATGGACGGGGACTGGAAGCTGCAAAGCAACGAGGCCCGCAGCAAGGTCTGGCTCTATGACTTGGCCAGCGACCCCACCGAGCACCACGACCTTTCCCAGGCCCAGCCGGACCGGGTCAAGACCATGCTGGCCATGATCAAGGCCCAGGACGCCCAGAGCGTGAAGTCGCTTTGGCCGTCCCTGCTGCAAGGGCCGATCTCCATTGACCACCCCTCGGGCGTGCCGCAAAAGCCCGGCGAGGAATACATCCTATGGGACAATTAGCGGGCGCCGAACGCCCGCAGGGGTCGCGGTGGAACCAGCGTAGGGAGAGGTTATGACGGGCGCGAAGATTGGCCGCACGATCGCGGACTCCACCCCCTGGTGGCCCGAAAAACAGGCCGCGCCAAAGGGCGCGCCCAACATCCTGGTGGTGCTGTTCGACGATGTCGGCTTTTCCGACTTCGGCTGCTACGGCTCGCCCATCGCCACCCCAACCATCGACGCCCTGGCCGCCGGAGGCCTGCGCTATACAGGCTTTCACACCACCGCCATGTGCTCGACGACCCGGGCGGCCCTGCTGACGGGCCGCAATCACCATTCGGTGGGGGTCGGCTGCCTGGCCAATTTCGATTCCGGCTATCCGGGCTATCGGGGCAAGATCGCGCCGGAGGCCGGGACCCTGGCCGAGATGCTGCGGCCGGCCGGCTATCGCAACTACATGGTTGGCAAGTGGCACGTGACCTCGCTCACCGACACCGGCCCCACAGGCCCCTTCGACGGCTGGCCCCTCGGGCGGGGCTTCGACCGCTTCTACGGCTTCATGGACGCCGAGACCGACCAGTACGCCCCGGAGCTGGTGCGGGACAACACCCCCATCGATCCGCCCGGCGGCTATGCCGACGGCTATCACCTGACCGAGGACCTGACCGACCAGGCGATCCGCTACATCGCCGACCACACCGCCGTTTCCCCCGGCACGCCCTGGCTGACCTGGCTGGCCTTCGGCGCCTGCCACGCCCCGCATCAGGCGCCGCAGGAGCTGATCCTGCACTATGACAAGGTCTTCTCCGAGGGCTGGGACGTGGAGCGGGAGCGGCGCCTGGCCCGGCAGAAGGAATTGAGGATCGTCCCGCAGAACACCCAGATGCCGCCGCGCAACGACATGGTGCGCCCCTGGGCCGAGCATAGCCCGAACGAGCAGCGGCTGTTTACCCGGCTACAGGGCGCCTTCGCCGCCATGCTCGACCACGCCGACCGCAACCTGGCGCGGCTGGTGGATTTCCTGGAGACGGCGGGCCTGAGGGACGACACCCTGATCCTGGTGCTCAGCGACAATGGGGCCAGCCAGGAGGGCGGCCCCCTGGGCATGGTCAACGCCATGGGTCCCTATAACGGCAAGGCCGAGCCCATGGACGAGAAGCTGGCCCGGATCGACGACATCGGGGGGCCGGACACCCACTCCAACTTCCCGTGGGGCTGGGCCATGGCCTCCAACACCCCGCTCAAGCGCTACAAGCAGAACACCCATGGCGGGGGCATCCGCGATCCCCTGGTGATCGCCTGGCCCAAGGGGATCAAGGCCCGGGGCGAGCTGCGCCATCAGTTCCGCCACGCCAGCGACGTGACCCCCACCCTTCTCGACCTCCTGGGCCTTGAGCCGCCGGCGACCATCGCCGGGGTGACGCAGCAGCCCATGGAAGGGGTCTCCTTCGCCGCCAGCTTCGGCGAGGCCGATCCCTCCCGGGGGGCGCCGCAATATGTCGTGATGTTCGGCCACCGGGGCCTTTGGAAGGACGGCTGGAAGGCGGTGGCCTATCACATGCCCGGCACGCCCTTCGACAAGGATGCGTGGGAGCTCTACCACCTGGACCAGGACTTCTCGGAGACCCAGGACCTGGCCGCCACCCACCCTGAAAAGCTGACGGAGTTGGTCGCCGAATGGTGGACCCAGGCGGAGCGGTGCAAGGTTCTGCCCCTGGACGATCGGTTCGGGCCGCGCTTCGCTGAAAACGCCGCCCGGGTGCATGGGCCGCGCAAGGCCTTCACATTCCACGCCGGCATGGGCCATCTACCCACGGACGTAGCCCCGGACGTGCGCTCCCGGGCCTTCCGCATCGAGGCCCACGCCAGGCTGGAGGCCAGTGACGAAGGCGTGCTGATCGCCCACGGGGACGCGACCTGCGGCTATTCCCTGTTCGTGCGGGACGGCAGACTGATCTACGACATGAATGTGGGCGGGCGGCACGTCACTACGATCAGCGACCGGGCGGTTCCCGCTGGACACCACCGCCTAGGGGTGGCGGTGAAAAGCGAGCCTGGCAAGCGTTGGATCACCCTGCTGATCGACGGCGAGCCCGCCGGCTCCGGGGAGACCGAGCTTGGCTTCTACACCTTCGTCTCCTGGACCGGCCTCGACATCGGCCGCGACCGGGGCAGCCCCGTGGCCGACTATGAGGCGCCCTTCAGCTTCACCGGCAAGCTGATCAAGGTCCAGGTGACCATGGACCCCGACCAGATCCTGGACGGGGACGCCATCGGCGAGGCGGAGATGGCGCGGCAGTAGGGGGCTCGTCCGCGCCGCCCTATGCGTCCAGCAACCGCTGGACGGCGTTCTCCAGCACTTCCCGAGCGCGACGAGGGGTGAGGCCCTGTTCGCGGCGCAGCCGGCTCCAGGCCTCGAAGCTCATCAGGACGTCGAGGGCCTCGAGCTTGAGGGGATTGCTGGCGATCTCGGGGGGCAATTCACGCTTCAGGATCTCCCGAAGGGCGGTCACCAGACGGACATGATCCGCCTCAAGAAAGGGCGAGCCGTGACGGTGGACGTCGGAGGCGCGCTTATAGGGGCCGATCTTCTCGAAGGCCTGGGAGCGGCGGTCAATCAGGTCCATCACGTGTTCGCGCCAGGTGTCCCCCTTGAGGGGCCGGGCCAGCATGCCGACAAGTTCGGCTTCGATCACCGAGGACATTTCCCGGTAGAGGCTGTCCATGTCGTTGAAGTGGCGGAACACCGTGCGCAGGCCGACCTGGGCGCGGACAGCCACCTGTTCGGCGCCGGGGGAAATCTCGCCCCCGTGAATCAACTCCAGCATGGCGGCGACGATCCGGGCGCGGCTGTCCTGGGATCGGCGGCGGCGACCGTCAGGCTCCGAAGGCGCGCCCGCCACCGGCGCGGCGACGGTCAGATCCCCTTGTTTTTTCAACGCCGATCAGTCCTTTGCATCATCTCCCCCGGAGGCCTGCTTAGCGATCGCTGAACCCCGAGGCCAGCAATCGACTCGCGCGAACAGGGCCGCGCGCCCTGTCGGTTCAAGAATCGAGTCAACCACGCTGCGATCCGATGCGGAAAGCGCTTCGCGTGAGGCGCGAAGCCACGGCGGGCGCATGGCTTGGTACGGGAACGGGCGGGGCGCCCTGTCGCTCACGGATCAGTTCTCCAGGTCAGAAGCCAGGTCAGAAGCCAGGTCAGAAGAAGGTGTGCAGGCGGTCGCTCAGGCGGATCTCGGCTGAGCCCGCGGGCAGGCTCACGAAATCCCCATCCCGACCTACGCGCAACAGGCCATGAAAGATCCCTCGGGAGCGACCAAGATAGGGGCCCTCCAGCGCCCTGACCGGCAGGGGCGGTATCACGTGGGTGAAGAGCAGCATCCGCACATGGGCCCGCTCGGCGATGGCCGCGGCCTGCTCCGGGGTGGTGTGGTAGCCGACGATGTCGTGAAAGATCTGGGCAAGATTGGCCCGCCCATGGCGCAGGGCCGCCTGATACTGGACCTCCACCAGATTTCGGGCCAGACCCTCGTGCACCAAGAGGTCAGCGCCCTTGGAGACAGCCTCCAGCCGGGCGGAGGGAGCGGTGTCGCCGCTGATCACCACGCGGCGCCCCCTATAGACGAACAGATAACCGACAGCGGGGTCCACCGGACCGTGATCCACCGGAAAGGCGGTGACGGTCAGGTCGGGCTCGTCGATCAGCACCACATTGGGGCCGGTCCTGGACATGGCGAAGGGGCGCGGCGCGCCGCCGAAGCCACTGGGCGGCACGACCTTTGGTCCGTGGTGGGCGATGCGGTAGCCGCTGTCGAGCACATAGGCCGCGTTGAAACCGTTCACCACCTGATCAACCCCCGTGGGGCCATAGACCGGAACCTGGGTGCTGGCGCCCCCAGCGGCCCAGCGCTGCAGCATCAACTCGCCCAGGTCGGCGATGTGGTCGGAGTGGAAGTGGGTGAGAAACACCGCCCTGACCTGGGCCGGGGGCAAGTTCATCAGCGACAGATTTTTGGTGCTGCCGGTTCCTGAATCGACCACGAACAGCCGTCGCCCAGCGACCACCGCCGTGCAGGGCCCCGCCCGGGTGGGGTCGGGCATGGGCGAGCCGGAACCGCACAGGCCCACATGCAAGCCATCCGGCAAGGCGGCGATCGGATCGGAGCCCATGGCGTGGTCGAAGGCGTGGGCAAGCATGTGCTGGGCGATCACGCCCCGCAGCAGCCAGATCCCGCCTCCGACGAGCGCGATCACCAGCAGGGCGATCGCCCCCGCGGTTCGCAATGACGACTTGCCCACCCTGTCCCCTCGCCTTGACCGGCCACCCATATAATGGCACGTCTATTGTCATTACTTTTCGCCGCAACGTCGGCGAAGTCAATGGGAGGACTCGATCCATGCAAGTGCTGCGGACCCCCGACGACCGCTTCGAAAACCTTCCTGAATGGCCGTTCGCGCCGCACTACGTGGCGATCAAGGACGCCGACGGAACGACCTTGCGCCTGCACTATGTGGACGAGGGGCCGAGGGACGCCGCGCCCGTCCTGCTGATGCACGGGGAGCCGTCCTGGGCCTATCTCTATCGCCGGATCATCCCCGCCCTGGTCGCCAAGGGGCATCGGGTGATCGCCCCGGACCTGATCGGCTTTGGCCGCTCCGACAAGCCCGCCAGCCGCGCCGACTATACCTATGAGCGCCATGTGGCGTGGATGAGCGACTGGCTGACCCAGTTGGACCTGAGGGGCGTGACCCTGTTCTGCCAGGACTGGGGCGGCCTGATCGGCCTGCGGCTGGTCGCCGCATTTCCCGAGCGGTTCGCCGCCCTGGTCGTGGCCAATACCGGCCTACCCACCGGCTCAGGCTTTTCCGAGGCCTTCAACGCCTGGCTGGCCTTCAGCCAGTCGGTCCCGCAACTGCCCGTGGGCATGATCGTCAATGGCGGCTGCGCCCGGGATCTGAGCCCGGCGGAGATCGCGGCCTATGACGCGCCGTTCCCGGACGAGACCTACAAGGAAGGCGCCCGGCAGTTCCCCGCCCTGGTGCCGATCACACCGCAGCACGCGTCGGTGGCCGAGAATATCGCCGCATGGGCCGTGCTGGAGGCCTTCGACAAGCCCGTGGTCACGGCCTTCAGCGATGGCGATCCCGTGACCAAGGGCGGCGAGGCGATCTTCCAGAGCCGGGTCCCCGGCGCCAAGGGCCAGCCCCACGTGACCCTGAGCGGCGGGCACTTCCTGCAGGAGGACAGCCCCCAGGCGATCAGCGACCTGATCGACGCCGTGATCCAGAAGAACCGCTAGGAGCCGCGAGCCATGGACGTCAAGAACGCCGTCTATCCCCTCCCCGACCAGTTCACCGAGTTCTTCGGCGCCGAGGAGGACGGCCCGTTCGTCATGGTCAACCTGCTGAAGTTCAAGGCCAAGGCGGACTATGCCGACGGCTCGGACGCGCACCTGACCGGAGCCGAGGCCTATGGCCGCTATGGCGAGGCGGTGGCCAAGCTGGTTGAGGAACTGGGCGGTCGCCTGCGCTTCGCCGGGCGCGTGTCCGGTCTGATGATCGGCGAGGTGGAGGATCTGTGGGACGCGGTGGCCCTGGTGGACTACCCCTCCCTCACCGCCTTCAAGGCCATGGCCCTGTCCCCGGCCATGCACGCCATCGAGCATCACCGCAGCGCCGGCCTGGCCGGCCAGCTCAATATCCGCGTCAAGCCCCGGGATTAGAACGGCGGCCCTTACGGTTCGCTTCCGTACAAGGCTCGACTTGCGGCGCGGCAAGCGCCATCAGAGGGTGCGATGAAGGGCTCGGCCAGATTCATGGTCAAACGGGCGCGGCTGGTGATCGCCGGAATCCTAGCCCTGGCTGTCTGCGCCTGCCACCCCGCGTCCAAGACCGCCGCACCTCACGCCCCTGGCGCACCCTGCCAGGCCAACCTGCCCCCGGCCCAGCACGCCCCCGTGACGGCGGGCATGGTGTTGATCAAGGGCGGGCGCTTCCAGATGGGCGCGCGACCCATGCGTCCCGAGGAGGGCCCGCCCCGCCAGACCCGGGTCGGCGATTTCTGGATCGACCGCACCGAGGTGACCAACGCCGACTTCGCCCGGTTCGTGAAGGCCACCGGCTACATCGCCCTGGCCGAGCGCCCCCTGGACCCCAAGCTCTATCCGAACCTCTCCGCCGCCCAGCTCAAGCCTTCGGGGATCGTGTTCGTGGGCGCGGCCAAGGTGGCCGGGACCAGTCCGGGCCAATGGTGGCGAGTGGTTCCAGGCGCGGACTGGCGCCATCCCCAGGGCCCCGGCAGCTCGATCGTGGGCAAGGAGGCCTGGCCGGTGGTGCAGATCGGCTGGGACGACGCCATGGCCTATGCCCGCTGGTTGGGCCGGGACCTGCCCACCGAGGCCGAGTGGGAATACGCCGCGCAAGGCGGCAAGGGCGCCACCCGCTTTGTCTGGGGCGACGCGCCCCTCGACCCCAAGCATCCCCAGGCCAATGTCTGGGAGGGGGTGTTTCCCACCTATGACAGCGGCGAGGACGGCTACAAGGCCCAGGCCGCCCCGGTGGGCTGCTATCCCCCCAACGGCTTTGGCCTCTACGACATGGCCGGCAATGTGTGGGAGTGGGCCAGGGACTGGTATCGCCCCAACCTGAACGGCGACGACGGTGATAATCCGAACGGCCCCACCCAGACCGTGGCCTTCGATCCCGGCGATCCGGGAATCCGCAAGCACGTGATCAAGGGCGGATCGTTCCTCTGCTCCCCCGATTATTGCTATCGCTATCGGCCGGCGGCGCGCGAGCCCGGCCCGTCCGACACCGGCGAGGACCATATCGGCCTGCGCACAGTGCTGCGGGTGAAGAGCGGCCCGACCCGCAACCCTTGAGCGTGCATCGGCTTGACAGTGCGCCGAGCGCCAGCCTTGCTCCGTGTCCGACCGCCCCGCCGTTTGGAGACATCGACCATGGGCCTGATGGCCGTGCGACCTGAGGGGCGCCCCGCGCGCCAGCGCCTGGGCGCGGCCCTTTTCGCCGCGGGCCTGATCCTGGGCGCGGCGTCGCCGGCGCTCAGCCAGGAAGCGCCCGCCGCCGGTGCGGATGGAAGCGGCGCGGGCCCATCCCTGCCGGACCTTCCCCAGTCGCCGCCTTCGCCACCCCGCCAGCCAGGCTATACCCAGGCGAAGGTGCTGGTGCGCCCCACCGCGGCCGAGATGGCCGGCCTGTTTCCCGCCGCAGCCAGCCGCGCCAATGTCGCCGGCTCCGCCAAGGTGAGCTGCGTCATCCAACTGGACGGGACCCTTGGGAACTGCGCCATCCTGTCCGAGGCTCCAAAAGGCTACGGTTTTGGTCTTGCCACCCTGAACGCCGCGCGACTCTATCGAATTCAGCCCCCCACTGTGGTTGGTCAGCCTCTCATCAACAGCCGCTACGTGCTCGGCGTCCGCTTCACCCGGAGTCCGCCCGCGAGCGCTCTGCGGAAGCCCGCAGCGGATCGTCCCCATCGCCAGGGCGTTGGCGAGGCGCCGGCCGACGCGCTGGGCGTCGAATCGCCCGCATCGCCGCCGCCCAGCCCTACCGCGCCCAAGAGCCCTCTGGGGCGCTCCCCGGACCTTCTCTGGTTGCCCACCGGCTTTGCCGGAGCGGTGATCCTGGCCATGTTGGGCGCCTGGCTCCTGCCATCACGCCCGCCCAAGCGCAGGCCCCGGGGCGCCTTCGCCTGACGATGTCTGATGGTTGGCGCGAGCAGCCCGCTTTCCCTTGGCCGGATGGCGCTCTAGATATCCCGGTCTGGTGGCGTTTGGAGCGGCGATGATCGTCGGCATTGACCTAGGAACGACCAATTGCGCGATCGGCGTGTGGCGGGATGGCCGCGCCGAGCTGATCCCCAACAGCCTGGGCCACAGCCTGACCCCTTCGGCGGTCAGCCTGGATGCGCGGGACGGCTCGGTCCTGGTGGGCCTGGAGGCCCGGGAGCGGCAATCGACCCACCCCGAGGACACGGTCACCGCCTTCAAGCGCTATATGGGCTCGGCCCGCGTGACCAAGCTGGGAAAGCGCGAATTCCTGCCCGAGGAGCTTTCGGCCCTGCTGCTGCAACGGCTCAAGTCCGACGCCGAGGCCTATCTGGGCGAGCCGGTCACCGAGGCGGTGATCACCGTGCCGGCCTATTTCAACGACAGGCAGCGCAAGGCCACCCGGCGGGCCGGAGAGCTGGCCGGGCTGAAGGTCGAGCGGCTGCTGAACGAGCCCACGGCGGCGGCCCTGGCCTATGGCATCCATGAGCTGGAGAACGAAAGCCGATTTTTGGTGTTCGACCTGGGCGGTGGCACCTTCGACGTCTCGATCCTGGAGATCTTCGAGGGGGTGATCGAGGTGCGCTCGTCCACCGGCGACAACCGCCTGGGGGGCGAGGACTTTAACCAGGTGCTGATCGATGACTTCTGCGCCCGTCAGGCCAAGGCCCTCGATCCCAGGGACCGGGAAGACCCGACCCTGAACCAGCGCCTGCGGGAGGCGGCCGAACGCACGCGGCGGGCACTGACCGATCAGCACGCCTCGCTGATGTCGATCGTCTGGCGCGACGCCGTCCTGGAGGAGGAGGTCACCACCGAACACTTCGAGACCCTGGCCGCGCCCCTTCTGACCCGCCTGCGCGAGCCGGTGTTGCGCGCCCTGCGCGACAGCGGCCTGCGCTCGGAGGACCTCAAGGAGGTGGTGCTGGTGGGAGGCGCGACCCGCATGCCGGTGGTGCGCAAGGCCGTCACGCGGATGTTCGGGCGGTTCCCGTCCAACGCCGTGCACCCCGACGAGGCCGTGGCCATCGGCGCCGCGGTCCAGGCCGGGCTGAAGGCGCGGGATGTCGCCCTCAAGGAAGTGGTGATGACCGACGTCTGCCCCTACACCCTGGGGGTCGACACCATGGAGCGGGGGGCCAAGGGCGTGGTCCGCGCCGGCATCTTCTCGCCGATCATCGAGCGCAACACGGTGATCCCGGCCAGCCGGATTTCCAGCTTCGTCACCGTCCAGGACAACCAGAGCCACGTCAATTTCCGCATCTATCAGGGCGAGTCCCGGCTGGTGTCGGACAATGTGCTGCTGGGGCAGATTAAGGTCAGCGTGCCGCCCGCGCCCGCCGGACACGTGGGGGTGGATGTGCGCTTCACCTACGACATCAACGGCCTTCTGGAGGTCGATGTCCATGTGCCCAAGACCGGCGAGCGGCGGGAGCTGGTGATCGTCGATGACGAGACCATGAGCCCCGCGGAGCTTGAACGACGGCGCGCCAGTTTGGCACAGCTCAAACAGCACCCCCGGGAGAACGACGCAAACCGCCACGCCCTTGCCCGGGGCGCCCGCTGCTATGAGGCCTTCCTCGGCGAGCGTCGGGAATTCGTCGCCCGCTGCCTGGCGGCGTTCGAGGCTGTGCTGGATGGACAGGACCCTCGGGCCGTGGAGCACGCCCGCGAGGCCCTGCTCAAGCAGCTGGACCATCTGGAAGGCGAGACCTGGTTTTGAGCGGGGGCTCGATCTGGGCTGTCCTGGGGATCGCCCAGACCAACGATCGGACCGAGATCCGCCGCGCCTATTCGCGCCGGCTGAAAGTCACCCACCCGGAGGACGACGCTGAGGGGTTCAAGGCTCTGCGCGAAGCCTATGAGCACGCCATGGCCCTGGCCGCGCGGGGGGCCGCGATCCAGCAGGCCCAGGTCCCCGAACCCGCTCCCGCGCCAGAACCCGTGGAGTCCGTCCGGGAGCCTGAGCTGGCCGCCGCCGACGGTCAGGCCGCGCCCCGGGCCGAGCCCGAACCCGCGCCGCAGCCTGCCCAGGTCCTGTGGGCCGATCAGGGAGACGCCGAGCGGCACCGCCTGACCTTCCGGCGGTTGCAAACCCTGGTCGAGACCCGAACCGGGGATCCAGCGCCGGTGCTGGAGGCCTTCGAGGCCCTGCTCGCCTCCCCGGCCATGGATTCGGTCAGCGTGCAGGAGCAGACCGAGGTCTGGATCATGTTCCTGATCCTGAACAACCCGCCCCTGGGCGACGTGCTGATCGAGCCGGCCATTGAACGGTTCGGCTGGGACCACAGCCAGATCGGCCCGCGCTTCCAGCCCCGGGACGCGGTGCTGGCCAGACGCGAGGACCTGCGGGCGTTGGAGGCGATCAAGCGGACCACGTCGCCGCACCACCGCGCCTTTGTCGCCCTGACCCGCAAGCCCAAGGGCTGGAAGCATTGGTTGGATCGCGCGACCCTGGGCCTGCCGGACGAGATCGCCGCCCTGCTGCAGATCGCCCATAATCAGCATCGCGGCCTGCTGCTGGATTTCGACCCGGAGGCGGTGGTCTGGTGGCAGGCCTATCTGTCCAAGCCGCAGTTCAGCCCAGCGGCGATCTGGACAGCGGCGATCGCCCCTGCTGTGGCGGCGGCGTCCCTGGTTCAGTCCCAGATCACGCCCGAGACCCCGCTTGGCCTGATTGAGGCCTATGGCGCGGCCCTGGCGGGCACGCTCGGCATTCTGGCGGCATGGCTCTATGCCCTGGCCCGGCCGCAAGCCCGATGGCGCGAGACATGGCGCTGGTCCGCACCGATCTGGGCCAAGCTGGGTTGGGCGCCGGCGTCCCTGAGCGTCCTGGCCCTGGCGGCCTTGATCCCACCCTCGCCCATCGCCACAATCGCCTTGGCCGTGCTCGGCTTTGGCGTGGCGGCCTGGGCCTATATCACCGGCTGGGTGGATCAAAGACCCGCGCGCAGGCTGGCCAGTTGGATCTCGGGGCCCGTGGCCATGGTCCTCTATCTATTCGGCCGTGACATGCCCTGGCGGATGCGGGCCCTCTTATCTTTCGCCCCGCTGGCCCTGTTCTGGCGCCTCATTGCCAAGGATCTGCCGACGGGCGCCTGGGGTCAGATGACTCTGCCCCTGGCCGCGGCGGCGGCGACTTTCGTCTTCGGCTGCGAGCCCTTGGCGGAGGCGTGGCATCGAGACCTGACGCCCCCGGCGCGCCGCATCGCCCTGGCGGCGTTTGGTCTGGCGGTGGCCCTCACTCCGCTCGTTCTTTGGTGGGTGGCGCCAGGACCCGCCCTGACGCCGGCGGCGGCCACCCTGGTGGCGATCCTGGTGCTGCTGCACAAGGTTCCGACCGCCCACCTGGAGGGCCGCGCCTACGCCATCCGTGACCTTCTGATGCGCTTCGGATGGATCGTTTGGACGGCCCTGCTGGCCATCGCGACGGAGTATCTGAGGCAGGGCGACGCCACCTTGCTGACGGCGGGCCTGTGGCTACTCACAGGGGTAGCCGCCGGAATCGCCGGCGCGCTTCGAGCGGAGCGGCTGACGCCGCAGCCCGCACGGTAAATCTCCACGCGGGCGCCTCCGTAACTGATCACCGGTAAGTCGCCGCTTGACGCTCGCCGCGCATGGGATTTGAAGAAGCGCAATCTAGGGAAAGAAGGGCCAGGACCATGAGCTACAAACCATTTGATCTCAGCCAGAAGGTGGCCCTGATCACCGGCGGCAATGGCGGCATTGGCCTGGGGATGGCCGAGGGCCTGGCCCAGGCGGGCGCCAAGGTGGTGATCTGGGGTCAGAACCCAGACAAGAACAAGGCGGCCGAGGAAAGGCTGCTGGCGCACGGCGGCAAGGTTCTGGTGCAGCAGGTGGACGTCTCGCAGGAAGCCGCCGTGGTCGAGGGGATCGCCGAAGCCCTGCGGGTCATGGGCCGGCTGGACTTCGTGGCGGCCAACGCCGGGATCGGCGGCGGCGCCGCCTTTGACGAGCTGACTACCGAACAGTGGCGCAGGGTGACCACGGTCAATCTCGACGCGGTGTTCTGGACCTTCCGCGAGGCCTGCAAGCACATGGTCGCCCGCTCCAAGGCCGGCGATCCCGGCGGCTCGCTGATGGTGACCTCCTCGACCTCGGCCATCCACGGCGCCCCGCGCAACCAGGCCTACGCCGCCAGCAAGGCGGCGGTCAGCTCCATGGTCCGGGGCATAGCGGTGGAGTTCGCCCGACACGGGGTGCGCGCCAACGCGGTCCTGCCCGGCTGGATCCGCTCAGACATGACCGCTGGCCTTCAGGCCTGGGACACCTTCAACGAAAAGGCCATCGGCCGGGTGCCCATGCGGCGCTGGGGCGATCCCGAGGACTTCGCCGGCATCGCGGTCTATCTGGCCTCGGACACCTCGCGTTTCCACACCGGCGACAGCATCGTCATCGACGGCGGCTACACCATCTTCTGATCGTGATCAGACGCGATTGCTGGGACGGCGAGGTTTCGTCGCCGATCCCAGCACAACGTCCGCAGCCCAGCGTCAGCGGCAGACCCGGACCGGGCGATACTCATACTCGCCGTACCAGGTGTAGTAGCCACGATTTTCGATGAAGCAGTGAGGCGCATAGCCCCAGCGCCAGCCTTCACCCCGGTGCTCCCAGGCTTCATGTTCACGCCATTCGTGCTCGCGCCATTGATGTTCACGCCATTCATGACGGCCCCCGTCGCCATCGCGGTCCCAATAGGGGTCGGCCATGGCCGCGGCGGGAACAGCGAGGGCCAACAGGGCCGCGCCGGCGAGGACTGTGGACTTGATGCTCATGGTTCGCTCCTTTCGCTACGGGCCGGGCGAGGCCGACCGGTGTTTGATGGAGGCAGGATCGCGCGGCGAACCTGAACTGCCCGAGAGTGAGGCGTTTATCCGGCGTTCATCCGACGCGCGCCCTTTGTGAATGGACTGGACTTGGATGATCCGGGTTCTTACCTATCGAGCGGTATGGAAACGATAGCCCCCCATGTTGCGCGCGGCAGACCGCGGGAATTCTGCGTCGAGGATGCCTTGGCGTCGGCCCTGCGCGTGTTCTGGAGCAAGGGCTATGAGGGCGCCTCCCTCACTGAGCTGACCAAGGCCATGGGTGTCACCCGTCCAAGCCTCTACGCTGCCTTCGGCAACAAGGAATCTCTGTTCCGCAAGGCGCTGGATCTCTACGAGCGGGACAAGCTGGCCTATATGACCGCCGCCCTTGAGGCGCCGACGGCGCGGGGGGTGGCGGAGCGACTGCTGCGCGGGGCCCTGGCCATGCAGATGGGCTCCGACCCCAAGGGCTGCCTGGGGGTGATCAACTCGGTGGCCTGCGGCGCGGAGGCCGAGTCGATCAAGGCCGAGGTGGTCAAGCGCCGGGCTTCCTCCGACGCGGCCCTGTTGCGCCGGTTCGAAAAGGCCAAGGCCGACGGCGACCTGCCCGACGGAATCGATCCGTCCTGGCTGGTCCGCTACCTGACCGCGGTCCTCCAAGGCCTGTGCCTGCAAGCCGGGAGCGGAACGCCCGTGGACGAGCTTGAAGGCATCGTGACCACGACCTTGGCCTTGTGGCCAGGCCGCTAGCCACACCCAAGAGACTCCCAATCTGACCCTACGGCATTTTTCCATACCGATTGGTATGGTATGGTCTTGATGCAGCGCAACATGACCCCATATATCTACCGATTGGTATAGAATGGGCTCCCGCTGTTCGGCGCCCGGGACTGGAGGGCGTCATGTCAAGCTTAGCCTCACTTAAACACACCGCCATGCTCGGCGCCCTGCTGCTCGCCGGATGCGGCGCCGCGGCCCAGACCAGCGTCCCCGCCGCCCCGCCTCCGGTGGTCGGGATCACCACGGTCGAGTTCAAACCTCTACGCCAATGGGATGATTTCACCGGCCGCCTGGAGCCCGTGGACAGCGTCGCCCTGCATCCCCGGGTCTCCGGCGAGGTGGTGGAGGCGCCCTTTGTCGAAGGCGCCCGGGTGCGCAAGGGGCAGTTGCTGTTCCAGATCGACCCGCGCCCTTTCCAGGCCGAGGTCGACCGCCTGAGCGCCGAGGTCGATCGCGCCAAGGCCAAGGCCCAGCTGGCCGCCGCCGACAGCGACCGCGGCCAAAGGCTGCTGGCGCAACAGGCCATCGCCAAGGAAGAGGCTGAACGCCTGGTCTCCGAGGGGCGCTCGGCCCGGGCCGATCTGGGCGCCGCCGAGGCCTCCCTGCGCGCCGCGCAGCTGAACCTGTCCTTCACCCGGGTGGTCTCGCCCATCGACGGGCGGGTCTCCCGGGCCATGATCACCCGGGGCAATCTGGTGACCCCGGCGGATCTGCTGACCACGGTGGTTTCCGACGGGCCGATCTACGCCGCCTTCAACACCGACGAGCAGACCTATCTGAAATACGCCGAGGCCCAGCGGGGCGGCGAAGGGCCGGTCTATATGGGCCTGATGACCGAAAGCGGCTTTCCCCACCTGGGCAAGCTGCACTTCCTGGACAACGCCGTGGACGCTCGCAGCGGCACCATCAGCGGCCGGGCGGTGTTCGATAACGCCGACGGCGCCTTCACCCCCGGCCTGTTCGCCCGGGTCCGCCTGGTCAGCCGGGACGTCAAGTCCGTCGCCCTGGTTCCAGAGCAGGCCCTGGGCACGGACCTGGGCAAGCGCTACGTCCTGGTCCTTACCCCCGGCAACCACGTTGAATACCGCAACGTGACCCTGGGCCGGGGGGTGGGTGAATACCGCATCATCACCGCCGGCCTGCAACCGGGGGAGAAGATCGTCACCAGCGGCCTGCAGAAGGTGAAGCCTGGCGACACGGTCACCCCTCAGGCCAGCCCCCAGACCATCAACACCGCCGAACTGGCCGCGCTTCAGCCCGCCGGCTGAGCCCAAGGCCCAACAGCCCAAGCCTGATCGACTGACGAACGGACGCGCCGCACGGGCGCGTCCGAAGCCCATCCCCTTCGGGACGCCCGACATGAACTTTTCCGACTTCTTCGTGAGTCGCCCGCGCTTCGCCGTGGTGCTCTCGATCATCATCTTCGTGGCCGGGCTGATCGCCCTGCCGATCCTGCCCATCGGAGAATATCCCGAGGTGGTCCCACCCACGGTGGTGGTGCGCACCGCCTATGCCGGCGCCGACACCGCCGTGATCGCCGAGACCGTGGCCGCCCCCCTGGAGCAGTCCATCAACGGGGTGGAGGGGATGCTCTATCAGTCCTCCCAGTCCACCCCGGACGGGGCCATGGCCCTGACCATCACCTTCGCCCTGGGGGTCGACCCGGACAAGGCCCAGGTGCTGGTGCAGAACCGGGTGGCCCAGGTGCTCTCGCGCCTGCCGCCGGAGGTGCAGCGGGTGGGCGTGACCACCACCAAGGCCTCCCCCACCCTGATCGAGGTGGTGCACCTGACCTCGACCAATAACCGCTACGACATGCTCTACCTGGCCAGCTACGCCCAGCTGCACGTCAAGGACGCCCTGGCCCGCAGCTATGGGGTGGGCGATGTGCAGATGTTCGGGCAAGGCCCCTACTCCATGCGCATCTGGCTGGACCCGGAAAAGCTGGCCACCCGCTCCATGACTCCGGGCGACGTGGTCGCGGCCCTGCGCGAGCAGAACGTGCAGGTGGCCGCCGGCCAGGTCGGCGCGCCCCCCGCGCCAGGACAGGCTGACTTCCAGATCTCGATCAACACCCAGGGGCGCCTTTCCACGGAGCAGGAGTTCGGCGACATCGTCGTGCGGGCCGGGGACAAGGGCGAGATCAGCCACCTGCGGGACGTCGCCCGCATTGAGCTGGGCTCGGACAGCTACGCCCTACGCTCGCTGCTGGACAACAAGCCGGCCATCGCCATGCCGGTGTTCCAGCGCCCCGGCACCAACGCCCTGCAAATGGCCGATGGCATCACCAAGACCATGGAATCCCTCAAGAAGGACTTCCCGGAGGGGGTGCAGTACCACATCGTCTATAACACCACCGGCTTCGTGCATGAATCCATCAACGCCGTGGTCCACACCCTGTTCGAGGCCCTGATCCTGGTGGTCCTGGTGGTGGTGCTGTTCCTGCAGAACTGGCGGGCGGCGATCATCCCCCTGGCGGCCGTGCCGGTCAGCCTGGTGGGAACCTTCGCCGTGCTCCTGATGATGGGGTTCGGCCTCAACGCCCTGACCCTGTTCGGCCTGGTCCTGGCGATCGGCATCGTGGTCGATGACGCCATCGTGGTGGTGGAGAATGTCGAGCGCAACATCGCCCTGGGTCTTACGCCCCACGACGCCACCCGCCGGGCGATGCGGGAGGTCACGGGCCCGATCATCTCCACGGCCCTGGTGCTGTGCGCGGTGTTCGTGCCCACGGCCTTCATCTCGGGCCTGACGGGCCAGTTCTTCCGCCAGTTCGCCCTGACCATCGCCATCTCCACCGTGATCTCGGCCTTCAACTCCCTGACCCTGGCCCCGGCCCTGGCGGCGGTGCTGCTGAAACCCCACGACGCGCCCCAGGACGCCTTCGAGCGTCTGATCGACCGTTCCCTGGGTTGGCTGTTTAGGCCGTTCAACCGCGCCTTCAGCTGGATGTCGCACTCCTATGTCGGCGGCGTCAGCCGGCTATTGGGCCGCAGCTCCATCGCCCTGGCCATCTACGGGGTGCTGATCGCGCTCACGGTGTTCACCTTCGCCAAGACCCCGACCGGTTTCGTGCCGCCCCAGGACAAGCTCTATCTGGTGGCGGTGGCCCAACTTCCGGACGCCTCGACCATCGACCGGAGCGAGGCGGTGATCCACAAGATGAGCGATATCGCCCTGCACACGCCCGGGATCACCCACGCCATCGGCTTTCCCGGCCTGTCGGTGAACGGCCTGGTCAACAGCCCCAATTCCGGGGCCGTGTTCCTGCCCCTGGACGACTTCAATAACCGCCGC
Organism: Caulobacteraceae bacterium; assembly: GCA_031291685.1. Lineage (GTDB taxonomy): Bacteria > Pseudomonadota > Alphaproteobacteria > Caulobacterales > Caulobacteraceae > Poindextera. Next base: position 18,204 of record JARLIP010000096.1, read on the forward strand.
TCCAAGGATCTGTCCGCCGGCGCCATCGCCGCTGGCCTGAACAAGAAGTTCGCCGCCATCCCCGAGGCGACCATCGCCGTCTTCCCGCCCCCGCCTGTCCAGGGGCTGGGCACCATCGGCGGGTTCCGCATGCAGATCGAGGATCGCGCGGGGCTGGGGCCGGAGGCGGTCTATCAGGCCACCCAGAAGGTCATCGCCGCCGCCGCCAAGGACCCGAACCTGACCGGGGTGTTCTCGTCTTACCAGGTGGGGGTGCCGAAGATCCGCGCCGATGTGGATCGGGAGAAGGCCCGGGCCCAGGGGGTGTCCCTGACCGACCTGTTCGAGACCATGCAGGTCTATCTGGGCTCGCTCTATGTGAACGACTTCAACAAGTTCGGCCGCACCTATCCGGTGAACGTCCAGGCCGACCAGCACTTCCGACTACAGCCGGAGGACATTCTGCGCCTGCAAACCCGCAACGCCGCCGGCCAGATGATCCCCCTGGGCGCCTTCGTCACCACC
>JARLIP010000097.1 GCA_031291685.1 Caulobacteraceae bacterium
CCTCCAGGAGGTCCGAGACGCTGGCGGCCTTGGAGATCACGTAGTTCTCGATGGCCCCGTGGCCGAATCTAAGGCGAAGTCGCTGGGCGGCGTCGACGATCTCCAGCTCCTTGAGGGTCTCCTCGGAATAGTCGGCATAGGGCGAGCGCAGCAGGCGGGGGCTGGACAGCTCCTGGATCAGGAGGGCTATGCGGTCGGCCTCGGACAGGCCGAGATAGTCGGGCGTCACGCTGGCGCGGCCCAGCAGTTCGGCCACCACCCGCTCGTGGACGTCGGCGTTCTGGCGCAGGTCCATCACCGCCAGGTGGAAGCCGAAACTGCCCACGGCCTCGCGCAGATTGGCCAGGCGCCCCTGGGCCAGGTCCGCGCCCCCGCCCAGGGTCAGGGAGCGGGCGACGACGTCCAGGTCCGCCATCAGGGCGGCGGGGCTGGGATAGGGATCGGCGGGATGGGTGGCCGCGCGGACCGGGGGGCGACCGAGGATGGCGGTGCGGGTGGCGGCCAGGCGGGCGTAACAGCCCACCAGGGCCCGGCGATAGGGCTCGTCGCGCCTTTGGCCGTCCAGGTCGCCGCTGGCGTCGGCCAGGTCGGCGAGGCCGGCGCTGATGGTGGAGAAGTCCGCCGACAGGGACAGCTCCGCCCCCAGGGCGTGCAGTTCCTCCAGCAGGTGGTCGAGCACCAGCTGGCCCTGGTGGCTGACGGCGTAGTCCAGGGTCTGGGCGTTGACGAAGGGATTGCCGTCCCGGTCGCCGCCGACCCAGGAGCCGACCTGGACGCAGGGGGGCAGGGGCCCCTCGACCCCCAGCAGTCGGGCCAGGCGGCGCTTGAGGGCCGGGATCTGGCGCAGGAAGGTCATGCGGAAGATCGACAGGGCGTTGTCGATCTCGTCGGTGACGTTCAGGCGCACCGGGCGCAACATCCGGGTCTGCCACAGGGTGCGGATCTCGCGCTTGAGCTCGGCCTCGATCTCGGCGCGGTCGGAGGGGCGCAGCCGCTCGTCGGCCCGCTCCAGCCGGGCGGTGATGGCCATCTCCCGGTCGAGGATGCTCTTGCGGCGCACCTCGGTGGGGTGAGCGGTGAGCACCGGGGTCAGGACCGCGCGCCCCAGGAAGCCGGCCACGTCCTGGGGGGAGGCGGCGTGGCGGGCCTCCAGCAGGGTGAAGGGGTCCTCCGCCTCGATCTGGCGGCGGGAATGGTGGTCGTCGGAGATGTTGGTCAGTTGGGAGAAGATGGCGAAGCCGCGGATGAGCAGACGGGCCTGGTCCAGGGTCAGGGCCTGGAGGATCGCCTCCAGCTCCGGGTCGGCCTCGCCCAGGCGGTGCTCGCCCACGGAGCGGCGGCGGATGTTCTCGATCAGGTCGAAGACGGCCTGGCCTTCCTGCTCGCGGATCACGTCCCCCAGGAGCCGTCCGAGAAGCCGCATGTTGCGGCGGCTGTCCGTTGCGGCGGCTTGGGCGGCGGTCATGGCGATCCCTGGGTTTTACGTAGCGGCAAGCAAGCCTTGAACCCCGTAGAGCGGTCCGGCGCCGGGATCAATGGTAACGGTAAAGTCCGGGCGTGGCGGGGCGGGGGCGCCGGTTTTGTGGGCCTAACGGCCGGTGAACCGGGGCGGGCGCTTTTCGCGGAAGGCGGCGACGCCCTCGCGCACGTCCTGGCTGGGATTGGTGATCATCACGGCCATCTGGGCGTCGATCAGGGAGGCCTCCAGCCCGGTCTCCAGGCCCTTGGCCATCATCATCTTGGTCAGCCGCACCGCGAGCGGCGCCTTGACCGCCAGGGCCTGGCAAAAGAGCAGGGTCTGGGCCTCCAGCTCGGCGTCGGGAAAGACCTCGGTGACCAGGCCCAGGCGCTCGGCCCGCTCGGCGTCATAGATCTCGTGCAGCAGGCTCATGCGCAGGGCCTTGTCCAGGCCCATGGCCCGGGGGAACAGCCAGGCGCCGCCCTCGTCAGGCAGCAGGCCCGCCTTGTGGCTGGTGTCGCCCAGCTGGGCGCCCTGTCCGGCGAAGCGGAAGTCGCAGGCGAGCGCCAGGGCCAGGCCCCCGGCCACGGCGTAGCCGCGGATCATGGCCACGGACGGCTTGTCCAGGCGGCGCAGGGCCAGGACCACGGCCTGCATGCCGTCGCGCATCTCCCGGCCATGGCCCATGGGCTGGGTCGCCACCCTCTGGCTGTGCTCGGGATCGTCCCCCGACAGGTCTCCGCCGGTGCAGAAGGCCCGCTCCCCCGCCCCGGTCAGGATCAGGGCGCGCAGCTCGTCGTCATCCGCATAGAGGGCGATGGCGGCGGCCAGCTCCCGGCACATGCGGAAGGTGTAGGCGTTGAGGCTCTTGGGCCGGTTGAGGGTGATCCGCGCCACCCCCGGCGCCGGCGTGTCGCACACCAGGGTGTGAAAGGCGGTCTCGGCGAACATGGCGGCGGTTCCCGGTTATGGCTGGCCGGATCATCGACCGTGGGGAGGGGCGGCGGCAAGGGCGTTCGAGATGGCCGCTCACAGGGCCGCCTCACGAAACCGCGGCCCTCAGAGGCCGAGCGCGACCCTCACCGCCGGGTGGACGATCTCGCCGCCCACGACGTTGAGGCCGCCGGCCAGGCCGGCATCGTCGGCCAGGGCCTTCTTCCAGCCCTTGTTGGCCAGGGCCGCGACGAAGGGGGCGGTGACCGCGTTCAGGGCGTAGGTCGAGGTCAGAGGCGCGGCGCCCGGCATGTTGGCCACGCAGTAGTGGATCACGCCATCAACCACATAGGTCGGCTCGGCGTGGGTGGTGGCGTGGGAGGTCTCGAAACAGCCGCCCTGGTCGATGGCCACGTCCACCAGCACCGAGCCGCGCTTCATGTGCTTGAGGTCGGCGCGCCTGACCAGCTTGGGGGTGGAGGCGCCGGGCAGCAGGACGCAGCCGATCACCAGGTCGGCCCCATGCACCGCGGCGGCCACGGCGTCGGGGGTGGAGAAGACGGTGTGCACCCGGCCGCCGAACTGGGCGTCCAGAGCCTCCAGGCGGGCGGCGGAGATGTCGAACAGGGTCACGTCGGCATGCATGCCCACCGCCATCTGCGCGGCATGGGCGCCGGAGACGCCGCCGCCCAGGATCACGACCTTGGCCGGGGCCACGCCGGGCACGCCGCCCAGCAGCATGCCTCGGCCGCCGGCGGGAGCCAGCAGGCTGGCGGCGCCGACCTGAACGGCCATGCGGCCGGCCACCTGGCTCATGGGGGCCAGCAGGGGCAGGGAGCCACCGGGGCCGGTGACGGTTTCGTAGGCGATGCAGGTGGCGCCGGACTTGGCCAGGCCGTGGGCCTGATCGGGGTCCGGGGCCAGGTGCAGATAGGTGAACAGCACGTGGTGCGGCTTCAGCCGGGCGATCTCGATCGGTTGGGGTTCCTTGACCTTGACGATCAGCTCGCCGGCCTCGAACACGGCCTCAGCGCTGGGCGCGATCCTGGCGCCCGCCGCGGCATAGGTCTCATCGGAGATATCGATCCCCGCGCCCGCGCCGGTTTCGACATAAACCTCGTGGCCCTGATGGGTCAGGGCGCTGACCGCCCCTGGGGTCAGGCCGACCCGCGATTCCAGAGTCTTGATTTCCTTGGGAACACCGATCCGCATGGCTGTCTCCTCGATGGCGCCGTTGATGGTTGCGCTTTGACTGTGATCTTAGCGCAAATGGATCGGCCTTGCCTGGGAAATGAAGCGCCATCAGATGACTGTGGAGATCAGCGATCCTATCCGCTCCCTGGCCCGGAACATCGACGCCCTCATGAGCGCATTTATGTGATCGCAGATTGGGGCGGGAGCGCCCTAGAACCAACTCCTGATCCCCAGCACGAACCGCGTGTCGGAGCTCCGCTCCGCCGCCCTGCGCGTCATATCCGCCGTCTGACCGAAACGGGCGGTCTCGCTGACCCCGATATAGGGGGCGAACTTGCGGGTGATTTCGTAGCGAAGGCGCAGCCCGGCATCCAGGTCGGACAGGCCGGGCCCGATCCGGCGGGCGGGGTCTCCCTTGGAATAGAGGTTCATCTCGATCTGTGGCGACAGGATCAGCCTCTGGGTCAGCAGCAGATCGGAGCTGGCCTCCAGCTTGGCCGCCGCCCGTCCGCGATCCCCGGCATAGGCCATGGCCGAGACGTGGATGCGATAGGGGGCCAGTCCGGAAATCCCTGCCGCGGCCCATCCCCGGCCGGGGCCGGAATCCAGATCATAGCGGCCGCCCAGACGCAGGTCGAAGAAGGGCGAGACCGGCCGGCTGTAGAGAAGCTCGGTCTGGCCGTCCTCGACCTTGCCGTGGGGGCGCAGCAGGCCTTCGCTCTTGAGCCACAGGCGGCTTTCGTCATTGCCGACCCAGGCCTCGCCCATCCAGCGCAGATCCGCGCCCTGGCCGTCCCCCCGCAGTTCGGCCTGCTCCAGCAGGCCGTGGATCAGGATCGGATCGTCCTCCATGGGAAGGCCATAGGGCGCCGAGGCCGTCACCGGCCCCATGCTCATCTGCGCCCGGGCCGCGCTCGCGGTCGCCAGGATCGCCAGGGCCACAAGGCCCGCCCGCGCCCTCACGCCACCACCACGGTGCGGAACATGCCCAGGCCCATATGCAGCATCAGATGGCAGTGGAAGGCCCAGTGGCCGGGGGTGTCGGCATGAACCAGGAAGCTCGCCTGTTCCCCCGGCTTGAGGGTCAGGGTGTGTTTCCAGGGCAGGGCGCCGTCCTGGCCGTTCTCCACCTGGAACAGAAAGCCGTGCAGGTGGACCGGGTGCTCCATCATGGTGTCGTTGATCAGCACGAAGCGCACGGTCTCGCCCAGGGCGACGCGGATCGGCTCGGCCCTGGAAAAGCGCACCCCGTCGAAGCCCCAGGTCCAGCGCTCCATATTGCCGGTCAGGTGCAGGCGAATGTCGCGGGTGGGAACCAGGTTCGGGCCTGGGGCGAGGGTCTTCAGGTCGGCATAGGTCAGGGCGCGGCGATCGTCGCCATCCAGGCCGCCACCGGCCTCGGCCAGGCGGCTTGCGGGCGCCATGGCGACATTATCGACATCGGGCATTTTCTTGAGTTTTTCGGCCTCTCTGGCCGTAAGCTCATCCGTCTTCATACCCGGCATGGCCTTCATCGCCGCCATGTCCATGCCCGCCATATCGGCCATTCCCGCCATGCCCATATCGGTCATGGTGCGCCGGGGACGGGGGTCCAGGGGCGGGATCGGCGCCGACATGCCATGGCGCGGCGCAAGGGTGGCCCGGGCGTAACCGCTGCGATCCTGGGCCTGGGCGAAGAGGGTATAGGCCCGGTCCTCCTTAGGCTGGACGATCAGGTCATAGGTCTCGCCGGGGGCGATGCGCAGCTCCTCCACCTCCACCGGCGCCACATCCGAGCCGTCGGCGGCGACCACCGACAGCATCAGACCCTCGATGCGCAGGTCGAACAGGGTCATGGCCGCGCCGTTGATCAGGCGCAGCCGGACCCGCTCGCCCGGGGTGAACAGGCCGGTCCAGTTGGCGGCGGGGGCCGCGCCATTGACCAGATAGGTATAGGTCGCCCCGGTCACGTCCAGGATGTCCGTGGGGCTCATGCGCATGCGGCCCCACTGGGCGGCGTCGGCCAGGGTGGCCTTGGCGCCCTGGGCCTTGGCCTGACGCAGACGGTCGCCGAGGGTTATGCGGCCGTAGTTATAGTAGTCGCCCTGCTGCTTGAGGTTGGACAGGATCCCCATGGGATCGGCGTCGGTCCAGTCGGACAGGATGATCACGTGCTCGCGGTCGGCGACCGGATTGTGGGCCTCAGGCTCCAGGATCAGGGCGCCCAGAAGGCCGGTCTGCTCCTGCATTCCCGAATGGCCATGGTACCAATAGGTCCCCGCCTGGCGGACGGGAAAGCGATAGGTGAAGCTCTCTCCCGGCATGATCCCGGCGAAACTCAACCCCGGCACACCGTCCTGATCCGCCGGAAGGCGCAGGCCGTGCCAGTGGATCGAGGTTGGCTCGGCCAGGCGATTGGTGACCCGGATCACCGCCTCGTCCCCCTCGCGAAACCGCAAGGTTGGCCCTGGCAGGCCGCCATTGACGGCGGTGGCGATGCGGGGTCTGCCGGTGATGTTGACCAGGGACGGAGCGATGGTCAGGTCGACCGATGGCGCGCCTGGCCCGGCGACGGCGCGGGTCGTTCCAAGCCCGCCGACGAAACCCGCCACGGCCAGGCCCTGAACGAAGCGGCGGCGATCGGCGTTGGCGGGGGGCTGATCATGCGATCTGACGGACATCGGGCGCTCTGGTATTGCGGGCGAGGTTCGCCCGCGGTCGTTGTTCATACGCGTCCGGCGGGCCTATCCCTCGCCGAGCCATTCGGTCAGGGTTTGCCGGGCGCGATAGAGGCGCATCTCCACCGCCTTGGGCGATATCCCCAGCTGGGCGGCGGCGGCCTGGTGGGACAGTCCTTCGACCAGGGTCAGCAGCAGGGGCTCCTTATAGGCCCTGGGCAGCGCGGCGATCGCGATGTCCAGACGGGCGAGACGAGCCTCGGCCTCGCTCTTGTCCTGACGGGCCTGTTGATCCGCCTGAGCGTCCGATACGGGGCTGCGTCCGGCGGCGAACGCTTTCAGGAACAGCCGCCGCGTCGCGCCCCGGCGACCGTGGTCGCGGCATTTGTTGAGGGTGATGGCGCGCAGCCAGGCGCCGAATGGCCGGCTGGGATCGTAGCGCCCCAGTGCGCCCCAGGCTGAAACGAGGCTTTCCTGCACGATGTCATAGGCCTCGTCGCTCGCCCCCACATAGCGTCGGGCGAAGCGATAAAGGGCGGTCCGATGGCGTGTCACCAGCCGTTCGAAGGCCCGTCGATCCCCAGATCCAGCCAGGACGGCCAGGGCCTCGTCGGTCTCGCCTCCGTCCTGCTGGGCGGTCACGCCGGCCCCGTCAGGGCCTTTGTCACCGCCTGATCGAAGCGGGTCGCCTGGGCCGGGGTCAGCACCGCCCGCATGGCCAGCAGGTGCTGGATGGTTTCCCTTTGCAGCGCGCCCATGGCGGCGTGCAGCCGGCCAATGGCGGCTTCGGCCCTGGGAGAATAGGCGTGATCGCTGGTGATGGCCTGGGCCAGGTCTCGGTTGGCGGCGCGCATCTCCCCGTCCAAGGCGGCGCGCCGGACGGCGAAGCGAGCCTCCAGGGCCTCAATGCCGCGATCCTGCTGGGGAGTCAGGTTCAGATCATGATGCAGGGTCCGATCCAGGTCAGCCGGACGCTCGGCCTGGGCCAGGCCCCAGCGCACCCCGGCCCAGCCGGCCGCGCTGGCGACCAGGGCCGTGGCCAACAGGCCCGCCGTCAGGGTGCGGATCATCGCGCCCATGCGCGCTCGCCCATCAACAGGGTGGAGGGGGCAAGATCGTCGGCCAGGGCGGAGATGGGGCGCCGCGCCTCGGCTTGGCGAACGGCGAGGGCGCCGCCTCCGGCCGCGCCCGCCAGGGCCAGGATCATCACGGCGGCCTGACCGGCCATCAACAGCGCCACCGTCGCGCGCCGGGCCTTTGCCGCCCGCACGCCCGCCCAGACAGTCTCCATGAGGTTATCCAGCGGACGATCCGGGGCCTGGTCCGCCCACCGCGTCAAATCTCGTTCGATCATCCTGGTCTCCCATTCCCGCGCTGAATATCTACGTGCTCGCGCGTCATATCCCTCGAAAGCCGAGGGAAGCGGCCAGCGTCCGCGTAGAGTTTCGGTGACGCCATTGCAAAGAGGAAGCTGAAGCGATGAATAGATCCGCCCTGAAGGCCATGGGGATGGGGGCGCTGCTGGCCCTGGCGGCGGCGGGCGTGGCCCAGGCCCATGCCCATCTGCTCTCCAGCGCCCCGGCGCCGGACTCCATCGCCCCGGCGCCCAGCCAGATACGCCTGGCCTTCAGCGAAAGGCTGGAGCCGAAATTCTCGGGTTTCGAGGTGGATGGCGCGGATGGGAAGAAGGCGGTCGTCGCCGTTTCCACCGATCCGTCCGACCCCCAGGTGCTGATCGGAACGCCGAAGGCGCCGCTGTCGGCGGGAATGTACCGGGTGGTGTGGTGGGCGGTATCGGCCGACTCCCATCGCATGACCGGCGCCTTCGCCTTCACCGTCCGTTGAGCGGCGACGCGGGCGAGATCGCGCTGCTGCTCGGGCGTGGCCTGCAGTTTGTTTCGGCCGTGATCCTGTTGGGCGCGCCCCTGTGCTGGCTGCAAACGTCGGTCTTGCCGCCTGATGGAAAGGGGGGATTGTTCCCACCGCTTGGCTCCCTGGTTCTGGCGGGCGCCGGCGTCGGCGTGTTGGGCGCCGTGCTGGCGCTGGCCGGTCAGTCCGCGGCCATGAGCGGTGTTCCGGCCGACGCATGGCGCCCCTCGGCCTGGTGGGATGTGGTGACGGGCGCTCAGTTTGGCCATGTTTGGCTTTTACGCCTCGGTGGTCTGGTCTTGACGCCGGTGCTGGTCCTTTGGGGCAGGGGGCCATGGGCCGTGAGGCTCTGCGTCGGGCTCGGCGCGCTCTTGACCGCCAGCCTGGCCTGGCAGGGCCATGGCAACGCGGACGACGGCGCCGCCGGTTGGGTTCATCGGGGCGCCGACATTCTGCATCTTCTGGCCGCCGCCGTCTGGCTGGGAGCCCTGCCGGTCTTGGTGGTTCTGGTGTCGCGGGCGCGGCGGAGCGGACTGGGAGGGGACGCCCGGACCGCGTGGCGAGCCCTGGAGCGGTTTTCCGGGACCGGGTCGGCGGCGGTCGCCGTGCTCACGGCCAGCGGCCTGATCAATGGATGGTTCCTGGTGGGTCCCGACCATCTTGGCGCGCTCGTTCGCACGCCCTATGGCCTTGGTCTGCTGGCCAAGCTTGCCCTGTTCGCCGGTATGCTGGGCCTCGCCGCGCTCCACCGCTGGCGCGCGACGCCCCAGCTTGCCGCCGATCTAAGCCATGACCGCCCGCCGAGCCAGGTTTTGCGGAGCCTGGAGCTCAGTCTTGCCCTGGAAACCG
>JARLIP010000098.1 GCA_031291685.1 Caulobacteraceae bacterium
CCGGCGCTTCGCCCGAAGCCGTGGAGCCCGGGGCGCCGGAGGCCGCTCCCGTCGCCTTGTCCTTCTTGCCGAACAGGCCGCTCAGCCAGGCGAAGAAGCCCTTGCTGGCCGGCTTGGCCTTGGGGGTCTCCTCGGCCTGACCCGGCAGGATCACATGGCCGCCGTCCCGCAGGCGGTCGCCGCCGTCAGTGATGACCATGTCGCCGACCTGGACCCCAGACAGGATCGCGCTGCGCTCCCCGTCCACGGGGCCGACCTTGACCAGAACCATCTTGGCGTTCTGATCCAGGTCCACCGTATAGACGAAGTCGCCCTGGGAGCCGTGACGCACGGCCTGGGTCGGAACAACCACCACGTCCTTCGCCGTATCCACCAGCAGGCGGATATTGACGAACTGGTTGGGATAGAGGGCGGCGCTGGCGTTGTCGAAGCGGGCCTTGGCCTTCACCGTGCCGGTGGTGGTGTCGATCTGGTTGTCCAGGGTCGAGAGCGAACCCTGGGCCAGGGTGGCGACACCCGCGCGATCCAGGGCGACGGCCTTGAGCACCGCGCCCTTGGCCACCCGGGCCTGGATCTGGGGCACATTGTCCTCGGGCAGGGTGAAGACCACGTCGATGGGATCAATCTGGTTGATCACCACCACGCCATTGGTGTCGCCGGTGGTGACATAGTTGCCCACATCCACCTGACGCAGGCCGACCCGCCCGGAGATCGGGGCGGTGACGTGGCAATATTCGATGTTCAGCTTGGCGCTGGCGACGGCCGCCTGATCGGTCTTCACCGTGCCCTCGGCCTGTTTGACGGTGGAGATCTGGGCGTCGAGGGTCTGCTTGGCGACGGAATCCTGGGCCGCCAGGGTTCGGTAGCGTTCCAGGTCCAGGCGGGCGTTGGCCAGGACGGCCTGATCCTTGAGCAGCTGGCCTTCGTCCTGCTGCAGGGCGATGACATAGGGGCGGCCATCGACCTGGGCCAGGAGTTGGCCGGCCTTGACCGTCTGGCCTTCCTTATAGAGCACCTTGGTCAGGACGCCGGCGATGCGGGCGCGCACGGTCACGGTGGCCGGCGGGGTCACCGTGCCCAGGGCCGTGAGCTGGATGTCGATATCGCCCTTCTGCGCCGTGGCCACCCCGACCACGGTGGCGCCGCGACGACCGCCGCCGCCAGGACCACCGCCTCCGGGAGGGCCGCCCATGCCGGGGGGACCGCCGGGCCCGCCCGGCCCTCTACCCGGACCCTTGCCCGCGCCCGTCCCGTCATGGGGGGTCAGCAGGAAGGCGACGAAGAAGGCCGCGGCCACGGCGAGCACGATCCACAGGAAGGTCCGCCACGCCGGCCGTTTGCGCGGGGTGGGCGCACGGTAGGGGGACAGGCCCGGGGGATTGGGACCCGAATGCGGCTCGCTCATTAAACCTCCAGCTAGCGAACAGGACTCGCCAAGACGTCTTCGGCCCCCGAGGATGGATCGGAGGCCGGATTTGGGGGCCTTCTAACTTGGCTTCACGTCACCGGTATCTCTGTCTTGAAATCTGCGGCCATGTCGATGATCAACGACATAGGGAAGGAGCACCACATGACCACCAAGGCGGATGCGCTGGGACTTTCGGCCGAAAGGCTGCGCTATATCGATCGCTTCGTGCAGGAGAAATATGTCGATTCTGGGCGCCTGAAGGGGGCGGTGATCCTGGTCGCCCGCCGGGGCGAGGTCGCCCACCTGGGGGTCGTGGGCCAGATGGACGCAGAGCGCGGGCGGCCGATGACGGCCGACACCCTGTTTCGCATCTATTCCATGACCAAGCCCATCACCAGCCTGGCCTTCATGATGCTGGTGGAGCAGGGCCTGGTGGCCCTGGACGATCCGGTGCACCGCTATATCCCCGAATGGAAAAACCTTGGGGTCTATGACGGCGGCTTCATGGAGACCTTCCGCACCCGGCCGGTGGAGCGGCCGATGCTGATCGTCGACCTTTTGCGCCACACCTCGGGCCTGACCTACGGCTTCCAGCAGCGCACCAATGTGGACGCCGCCTATCGCAAGCTGAAGATCGGTGAGATCGAGAAGGCCGGCACCCTGGACACCATGATCGCCGACCTGGCCACCCTGCCCCTGGAATTCTCCCCGGGGACGGCCTGGAACTATTCGGTGTCCACCGACGTGCTGGGCTATCTGGTCGGCAAGATCAGCGGCATGCCCTTCGAACAGTTCCTGAAAACCCACCTGTTCGATCCCCTGGGGATGACCGACACCGGCTTTTCCGTGCCGCCTTCGGAGGCCTCGCGCCTGGCCGCCTGCTACACCCTCGGCCCCAAGGGGGTGGAGTTGCAGGACGATCCCACGGACAGCCCCTATCTTTCCCACCCGGATTTCGTGTCCGGCGGTGGGGGACTGGTGTCGACGGCGTCGGACTATCTGCGCTTTTGCCAGATGGTGCTGAACGAGGGCGAGCTGGACGGGCGGCGCTATGTCAGCCCCAAGACCATCCACCTGATGGGCGCCAACCACCTGCCGGGCGGCAAGGAGCTGGCCGCCATGTCCACCTCGATGTTCAGCGAGGCGGCCTATGCGGGTCTGGGCTTCGGCCTGGGCTTTTCCACCACCATCGACCCGGCCGCGACCCTGATCCCCGCCAGCTGGGGCGACCTGTCCTGGGGCGGCGCGGCCTCCACCGCCTTCTGGATCGACCCGGCGGAGGAGCTGGTGGCCATCTTCATGACCCAGCTCCTGCCCTCCTCGGCCTACCCGATCCGGCGGCAACTGCGGACACTGGTGTACTCGGCGTTCACGGAGTCGGATTTGTAGGGGGGCGTCTCAATCGACTCCGGCCAGCGCCTTCAGGGTGGTCTTCAGTTCGGCGAAACGCCCCTCCCCGATCTGGCTGCGCCAATCGGTTTCGAGCGTTCGCATGGTGGCGATGGTGGTTTCCAGCACCAGCCATCCGCGCTCGGTGAAGGCGATGGTGGTGGCGCGGCCGCCCGGCTCGGCGCGACGTTGCAGATAGCCCAGCCGCTCCAATTGACCGAGGATGTGGTTGAGGGCCTGTTTCGAAATCCCGAGGCGCCGGGCCAGATCCGAGGGGCGCATGCCGTCGGCCGGCGGATATTGGAACACCCCGAAATAGGCCGGGTTAAGGTCATCCAGGCCGAGCTGGCCCAAGGCCTCGATGATGCGGCCCCGCGCCACCTGGTGAGCCATGCGCAGCAGGGCGCCGACATAGGGGGCTTGCTCGATTCCCGGGATCCGGCTGAGACGATCGCTTGACATAGGGGTAAAGCTTTTTTACGAATTTTGGTAAAATAACTTTATCATGTAGGCTGGACACCATGCAAAGCGTCGATCCATCGCCGATCACGATCGGCCAGATCCAGATCCGCTACCTCATCGACGGCGCCGAGAGCGGGGCGGCGAGCGGCCTGTTCGAGCTTACGGTTGCGCCCGGCGCGCGGGTTCCGCCGGCCCACAGCCACGGCGACAACGAAGAGATCATCTACTGTCTCGAAGGGGTGCTGCGCAGTGTCGTCGGGGGCGAGGTGCGGGACCTGAAGCCCGGCGAGAAGAGCTATACCCCGCGGGGCGAGGTTCACGCCTTCAGCAACCCCTTCGACTGCACGGCGCGGGCCCTGGTGATCCTCACCCCCGATATCGGCGCCCAATATTTCCGCGACATCGCCGAGGCCGTGAGCGGCCCCGGCGCTCCGGACCCCACAAGGATGATCGCGGTGATGAACCGCTACGGCCTGATGCTGGCGCCGCCGCCCGCAGGGTGAGCACAAGGAGCCGCACCCGCCTCCCCTACTCCTCGAAACCCACGAACACCGCCGCCTCGTCCACGGACTTGCGGTTGGAGACCACGGCGTTGGCGGGGAAGGTTTCGTCGGGCCAGCCCAGGGCCACGCAGATCATGATCACCTGATCCTCGGGGATGCCCGCGTGCTCGCGCACCACCGGGGACTGCATGATCCCCTGGCTGTTGATCACGCAGCCCAGGCCCCGGGACCAGGCGGCGTTGACCAGGGCGTTGGTCACCGCGCCGCAGTCGAAGGGGGCGATGTCCCCGCCGTGGATCGAGCGGTCATAGGTGACGACGATGGAGACCGGGGCGTCGAACTGGCGAAAGCCGCGCAGCACCCAGTCCTTGCGCTTATCCTGGTCGTGGCGCTCGATGCCCATGGCGGCGAACAGCTGCTTGGCGATCTCGACCTGGCGCTCGCGGTGGGGACCGACATAGTCGCCGTGACCGCGAAACTCCCGGGAGGACGGCACGCCCGCCAGGTTGCGCTCGGTATTGCCGGCCCGGATGCGGTCCAGGGGCTCGCCGGCCACCACATAGAAGTTCCAGGGCTGGGTGTTCAGGGACGAAGCCGCGCGCATGGCCAGTTCCAGCACCTCCTTGATCAGGGCCTTGGGCACGGGGGTGGGCTGGTAGCCGCGGATGCTGCGGCGGCCGAGGACGACCTCATCGAAGCTCGGGGCCTGGTCCGCGGGTGAGGTCATGGGTGGTTCCCTATGCTGGCCTTGGCTTGAGCGCCAAGTTGGAAGCTTGGGGGCAGCATAGGCGGGTTTCCCATAGGGTCGGCAAGAGCGGTCAGGGTGGCCGACAGCGGCCGTCCCTCCTCACGTTATTCCACCATGATGTCTTCGGCGCCAAAAAGGCCGGGTTTGAGCCTGGCGATCCGTTGGCGCATTTCGCCGGTGGAAAGGCGAACACTGACAGCGTAACGGCGCTCGGTCCGGTCATCCAGCAGGGCTTCAATCATCCAGACCCGCCGGATTTCGATGACCTGCGCATTCGGGCCGGCAAGACCCTGCGGCCCCTCGAACGCAACTTTCAATTGTCGCACCTCGTCTTCGGGCGCGGCGAACACCGTCCACAACCGCTCCGCGAACCACCAAAGCTGGGCGAGAAGCACGTGCAACCTCCCTTTTATTGAACCACGAAGGGCACAAAGGACACGAAGTTTGGGATACGCCGGATGGCGCCGCGATCGGGCGACTGGGCGCGATCTTCGTGTCCTTTGTGTCCTTCGTGGTTATATTTATTTTTCCCCTCAGGGCGCGCGCCCGGCTTCACCGAAATGAGCAACGTAAGGCGTTACGCCCCCTCCGGCTCGGCCAGCTGGCCCTCCCAGCCGGCGACCAGGGCCGAGGCCACGGAATTGCCGATGACGTTGGTGGCGCTGCGGCCCATATCGAGGAGATGGTCCACAGCCAAGATCAGCAGGAGGCCGGCGTCCGGCAGGTGGAAGAAGCTCAAGGTGGCGGCGATCACCACCAGGGAGGCCCTCGGCACGCCGGCCATGCCCTTTGAGGTGATCATCAGGATCAGCAGCATCAGCACCTGTTGGCCCAGGCCGAGGCTGATCCCATAGGCCTGGGCGATGAACAGGGTGGCGAAGGTGCAGTACATCATCGATCCGTCCAGATTGAACGAATAGCCCAGCGGCAGGACGAAGCTGGCGATCCGCCGGGAGACGCCGAAGCGCTGCAGGGCCTCCAGGGTGCCGGGATAGGCGGCCTCGGAACTGGCGGTGGAGAAGGCCAGGAGGGCGGGCTGGCGGATCAGGCCGAACAGGGCCAGGGCCCGGCGCCCGACGCCGAAGAAGGCGGCCGTGAACAGCACCCCCCAGAGAATGCCGAGGGACAGGTAAAAGCCGCCGACAAACTTGGCGTAGGTCACCAGAACCCCCACGCCATAGTGGGTCACCGTCGCCGCCAGGGCCGCGAAGATGGCGAAGGGCGCCAGCGCCATGACATAGCCGGTGACCTTCATCATCACCCGCGCCACCTGCTCGACCACCACGATCACCGCCGGGGCCCGATCCTCGGTCGCCGCCACGGCCACGCCGAAGAAGATCGAGAAGACCACGATCTGCAGGATCTCGTTCTTGGCCATGGCGTCGACGATGGAGCTGGGGATCACATGGCCGACGAAATCCTTGATGTTGAAGCTGGCCGTATCGATCAGGTGGCCGCCGGCCGGGGCGGTCGGGGGGGCCAGGCCCGTCCCCGGATGCAGCAGGTGGACCATGATCAGGCCGATGGTCAGGGACAGGACCGAGGCGGTGATGAACCAGCCCATGGTCTTGGCCCCCACCCGGCCGATGGTCGCCGCATCCTCCATATGGGCGATCCCCGCCACCAGGGTGGAGATCACCAGGGGGGCGATGATCATCTTGATCAGTTGCAGGAAGGCGAAGGTGACGATGGAGAAATAGCCCTCCCACCGCAGCCGCGCCGCCTCGTCCGGGGCGATGGCGTGACAGACATAGCCGGCGGCGATCCCCAGGATCATGGCGACGACGAGCAGGATAGTGAAACGGCGGTTCATACGGCCCCCAGGATTTGGCTCACCATAGCCGAGGCCGCGCGGTTTCCAGCCCCCCTCTCTTGAAGGACGCGTGGCGCGCGCGATTCCTCACCCCGCGTCCTTCCCGCCAGTCATCAGGCCGCCAGTCATCAGGCCCGCCGGTCACCAGGTGTCGATGAACCGGGCCCGGCGGGCGGCGGGATCGCGGGGGGCGCGGGACTTCAGGCCGCGGACGATCCAGGCGCGGGATTCCATGGGATCGATCACCGCGTCGATCTCCAGGGCCTGGGCCACGTTCACCGCCTTGCCCCGCTCATAGCTCTTGGCCACCAGCTGGTCGTAGAGGGCCTTCTTGGCCACGGGGTCGGTCTCTGCGTCCAGCTCCTTGCGGTAACCCAGACGCACCGCGCCCTCGAGCCCCATGCCGCCAAACTCCCCGGTGGGCCAGGCGATGGTGAAGAAGGCCGCGGGGAAGGTGCCGCCGGTCATGGCCTGGGCGCCCAGGCCGTAGCCCTTGCGCAGGACGATGGCGAAGATCGGCGCGGTCATGGCCCCGGCGGCGACGAACATGCGTGAACCGTGGCGCACGGGGGCGGTCTTTTCCGCGTCCGGCCCGACCATGAATCCGGGGGTGTCGCACAGGGACAGGAGCGGCAGGTCAAAGGCCTCGCACAGCTGCATGAAGCGGGCGGCCTTGGTGGCGCCGTCGGAATCGATCGCGCCGCCCAGAAAGCGCGGATCGTTGGCGATCAGCCCCATGGGCCGGCCTTCCACCCGCACAAGGCCGGTGATCATGCCCTTGCCGAAGCCGGTGCGGATCTCCAGGAAGCTGCCCTCGTCCGCCAGGAGCCCGATCAGGGCGCGCACGTCATAGACCCGCAGGCGGTTTTCCGGGATCGCCCGGCGCAGCAGGCGCTGGTCGGCGCAGGACCAGTCCGCCAGCGGCCCCTGGAAATAGGCCATCACCCGGCGGGCCAGATCGGCGGCCTCCACCTCGTCCTCGGCCACCAGATCCACAACCCCGTTGGCGTGCTGCACCCCGATGGGGCCGACCTGCTCGGGGGTGAAGACCCCAAGGCCCCCGCCCTCGATCATGGCCGGGCCGCTCATGCCGATGGTCGAATCCCGGGTGGCGATAGTGATGTCCGAGCAGCCGAAGAAGACGGCGTTGCCGGCGAAGCAGCGACCGGCGGCGATGCCGATCCGGGGCGCCAGGCCGCTCATCCGCGCATAGAGCTGGAAGGTGGGCACATCCAGACCCGTGGCGCCCAGGCCGTCGGTATCCCCGGGCCGCCCGCCCCCGCCCTCGGCGAAACAGATCACCGGCAGGCGCTCGCGCTCGGCCACCTCCAGGATGCGGTCGGTCTTCTTGTGATTGAGCGCGCCCTGGGTGCCGGCGAGCACGGTGTAGTCATAGGCCAGGACCGCGCAGCGGGTGCGGGTCTCGTCGAACAGGGCGCCATTGACCTGGCCGATGCCGGTGATCAGGCCGTCGGCGGGGGTGTTGCGCATCAGATCATCGACGCCGCGGCGCCGACGCTGGGCGGCGATGGCCAGGGCGCCGTACTCGATAAAGCTGCCAGGATCGACGATGGCCTCCACGTTCTCCCGGGCCGTTCGCATGTTCAGCTTGCGCCGCTTGGCCACGGCGTCGGGGCGGTAGGGATCGAGGCCGAAATTGCGCCGCTCCAGGGCCTCGGCCAGGTCCGGGCGGACGGCGTCCAGGTCCACGTCCTCTTCCCGGGCGCGGGCCTCGGCGGCCACCTCGGCGGGTTCGATGAACAGGATCGCCTGGCCCTCGAACAGGGTGGCGCCGGGCTTGGCGGCCAGGGCGCGGACGATCCCGCCGCTGGTCGCCTCGACCAGATGCTCCATCTTCATGGATTCCAGCACGGCCACGGCCTGGCCGGGGCGCACCAGATCCCCCTCGGACACGTTGATCGCCACCAGCAGCCCTTGGGTGGGGGCGGCGAGCGGCGCGGTTCCCTCGGGGGCTTCGGCGGCCTGGGCCTGGCTGGGGGCGACGGAGGCGGTGGCCTCGAAGAAGCGCGGAGTGGTGGCGGCCCGGTCCAGCAGGGCGGCGATGTCGCGCTCCACCAGGCGGGTGAAGATGCGTCCGTCCCGCACGGCCGGCCAGCCGATCAGGGCCCGCAGGATCGGCAGGTTGGTCTCCACCCCGGTCAGGCGAAACTCTTCCAGGGCTCGGCCGGCCTTGGCCAGGGCCACGTCGAAATTGGCGGAGCGGTCATGGACGATGACCTTGGCCAGGAGGGAGTCGAAATTGGGATTGGTGGCGTAGCCGGCATAGCCGCAGGCGTCGATCCGCACCCCCGGCCCGGACGGCGGCTCGAACACCCCGATCACCCCGCCGGTGGGCCTGACCGCGCCCGTGGCGTCCATGGTCTCGGTATTGACCCGCATCTGGATGGCGAAGCCCAGGGGAGCCGGCGGGACGGTCAGGGACAGTTCGGCCAGGCTGCGGCCCTGGGCCACCTCGATCTGGGCCCGCACCAGATCCACCCCGGTGACCTCCTCGGTGACGGTGTGCTCGACCTGGAGCCGGGGATTGGCCTCGATGAAGACGAAGCGCTCCTCGGCGCTGTCGGCGTCCACCAGGAACTCGAAGGTGCCCAGGCTGTCATAGTCGGCCGCCGCCGCCAGGGTCAGGGCCGCCTGGGCCAGACGGGCGCGCAGGCCCTCGGACAGGTGCGGGCTGGGAGCGATCTCGATCAGCTTCTGATGGCGCCGTTGCAGGCTGCAGTCCCGGTCCCACAGGTGGATCCGCGCGCCGGTCCGGTCCCCCAGCACCTGGACCTCGATATGGCGGGCTGTCTCGATCAGCTCCTCGACATAGACATCGCCATTGCCGAACGAGGCCTGGGCCTCCGAACGGCAGCGCGCATAGGCCTCGTCGATCTCGGCGACGTCGCGGACCAAGCGCATGCCGCGCCCGCCGCCGCCGGCCAGGGCCTTGATCATCATGGCGCCCCCGGCGCCGAGGCCGCGGAAGAAGGCGTGGACCTGTTCGAGGCTGGCGGCTCCGTCCACGCCCCGGGCCGTTGGTACGCCATGGGCCTGGGCCAGGGCGCGGGCCTTGGCCTTGTCGCCGAACAGGGCCAGGGCCTCGGGCCTCGGGCCGATGAAGGTCAGGCCAGCCTGCGCGCAGGCGGTCGCGAACGCGGCGTTTTCACTCAGAAACCCATAGCCGGGATGGATCGCCTGGCACCCCGCCGCCAGGGCCGCGGCGATGACCTGATCGCCGTCCAGATAGGCGCGCGCGCCCACGCCCCTGAGGGCGACCGCCCGGTCCGCCGCCCGCACATGCAAGGCCCGATCATCGTCCTCGGAATAGACCGCCACGGACTCCAGCCCAATGCCGGCCAGGGCCCGGGCGATTCGGACGGCGATTTCGCCGCGATTGGCGATCAGGACGGCTTTGAAGCCCATGGCGGGGGTCCGGGTTTGCGATTGGGACCGCCAGCCAAGTCGAACGGTTGTTTGATGTCAAACGCCGACTTGAACGTCCTCCTGTTCGGCGAGGGTCCCGGCCATGGCCGCGTCCATGGCCGAATGCAGTTTGACGAGTTCGATCGGCTTGGCCACGTGGGCGTCCATGCCGGCCTCGAGATAGCTCTGGACCTGATGGCTCATGGCGTTGGCGGACACGGCGATGATCGGCGTGCGGGGCCGGCCGCTCTGGGCTTCGATATCGCGGATGGTCCGGGTGGCGGTGACCCCGTCCATCACCGGCATCTGGATATCCATCAGGATCAGGTCGTAATCGCCCCGCCGCCAGGCCTCCACCGCCTCCTGCCCGTTCTCGACCATGTCCAGGGCGGCGCCGAAGGATTGCAGGATGGTGCGCAGAACCAGCTGGTTGGTGGGAATATCCTCGGCGGCCAGCACCTTCAGGGTGCGGCTGTCCTCATAAGCGAACTCGGTATAGCGCCGCGACGGCTCGCCGATCCTCGGCAGGGGCAGAACCAGGGTGAAGGTCGAGCCACGCCCCTCGATGCTGTCCACCTCGATACTGCCACGCATCAGCCGGGCCAACTCGCGGGAGATGGCCAGGCCCAGGCCCGTGCCGCCATAGCGCCGGGTGTTGGAGCCGTCCGCCTGGCTGAACTTCTGGAACAGCAGGGGCAGCTTGTCCGCGGGAATGCCGATGCCGGTGTCGGTCACCTGGATGCGCAGGCCGTCCTCGCCCATCTGGCCATAGCCCTCGATGGTCACCCGGACCTGACCCTCGGCCGTGAATTTCAGGGCGTTGGAGATCAAACAGCCTAGAACCTGATTCAAACGGGCCAGGTCGCCGCTACGGGCGCCCCGGGCGTCGGGCCGAACCTCGACCCCGAAGTTCAGATGCTTCTTGGCCGCGGCGACGAGGTCGAAGGCGTCGTGAACCTTAGCCTCGAGTTGCTCCACCTCGAAGCGGGCCTCCTCGATCTCCATCTTGCCCGCCTCGATCTTGGACAGGTCGAGGATGTCATTGAGCACCGCCAGCAGATCCTCGCCGGAGCGACGGATCACCTCGATGCGCGCGCGCTGGGCCGGAGGAAGTTCGCCCAGGGCCATGATCTGGGCCATGGTCAGGACGCCATTGAGGGGCGTGCGGATCTCGTGGCTCATATTGGCCAGGAACTGGGACTTCAGCACATTGGCCGCCTGGGCGGCGTCCCGGGCCTCGACCAGATCGTTCATCGCCCTGTGCAGGGCGGTGTCGTTGGCCTGAAGCTGGGCCAGGAGCGTATTGAAGCTTTCGGTCAGCTGGCCGAACTCGTCCTGGGCCCATCCAGGCACACGCTCGGAATAGTCGCCGCTGTCGGTTACGTCGCGCATGGCCTGGGACAGCTGATTGACCGGATGGATCACCCGGCTGGCCAGCCAGCGGCCGACGAACAGGGCGAGCGCCGCGGCGGCGAAGAACAGAGCGCCGCAGACCGCGATATAGCGCGGCAGGATCGCGCGAAAGTCCACGGGCTCGGAGATCAAGGTCAGCTGACCCAGGGACCGATCGTCCAGGATCAAAGGCGCCTTGGACAGGATCGGCGCCCCGTTGAGCGCGATCGCGGGGTTCATCAGGGGAACGGTCAGCCACGGGGCGCCATTCGGCGCCTGGATTTCGGCCAGACGCACCCCTGGGGTCGCCGCCAAATTAGACAGGTCTCTTTTCACGCTCGCCAGATCACCCCGGGCGAGGGCGGGCGTGACCTGCGCGCTCATGACCTGGGCCAGGGCGGTGCGGGCATGGGCAAGGTCTGACCGCTCCGCGCGCCATTGCGCGAAGATGAACAGTCCACTGGCCATCAGAAGCACGGCGATCGAGGTGGCGAGGGCCGAGATAGCCACCCGCTGCTCGAAAGTAATACCGCGCGCCCCGACCATCGGCCCCGGCTCGTGATCGATCATGCCCATCGACACCTACCCCGACCACTCCATCGGAAGGCGCCACCTATACTGGGTAACTCCCTAACGTTTCGCTTCGCGGCCAAGACCTTAGCCGGAATACGCCTCTTGCGGGAATACGTCATATATTCTTGTTTCGATAGCACCAATTTAACTATAGATTAACCTTAACTGTTCGTTTACGTTGAGGTTGTCACAACCTAATGGAGGGCATTGTGGACAAAGCGCTCATCGCACAACGTGTCGCCAACAAACTCTTCTCCACCGAAAACGCGGTCGATGCCGCTATACTTGAAGCCACGCAGCTTCTCGGCGGTATGATTGAGGCCCGCCAGGAAATCGGTTTCTCGGCCGTGCTGGGCTCCGAAGCGGCCGCCAAGATCGGCGCCGCCCTGAACGCCCTGACCGAAGCCCGCGCGGCCGTGGTCAGCGCCCACAGCGAACTCGCCGAAGCCAAGCTGCGCCTTGGCGTGCGCACCAAGATGGTCGGCACCGGCCCCAAGTCGTTCGGTGAATCCACCGTCGGCGACAATGTGGTCGAGCACCGCCGCGCCGGCTGATTTAGACGACGCTTCAGCTATATTAAGAATTTTAGGCTATCCGCGCCTTTGACACTGTCAGAGGCGCGGAATGTCGTTTGGCGCTTACCTAGGGAATATCTATACGCAGAGCGGACTCGTGGCCCTGATCGTCACGAGCGTTTTCGCGTGGTGGAAAGGCGGGCCGCCCGAGCGGCTGGGCACCCTGCTGCTGGCGGCAAGCTGGCTCGGCACGGATCTGACCCGCGCCCTCCTGGGCCAGTTGATGCCGACCGCCCTGCTGTTCGCCTCGGACGCCCTGGTCTCCACGGGATTCCTGATCATAGCGGTGCGCTATTCCAGCCTGTGGCTGGGCATGGCGATGCTGTTCTACGCCTCGGCCTTCGCCCTGCACGCGGTGCAGTTCGACGACGCCGACGCCCCCCGCTGGCACGGCATGATCATCTATCTGCTGCTCAACAACATTCTCAACTATCTGGTGCTGCTGACCCTGGCGGCGGGAACCTGCGCGACCATGGCCCAGCGGCGTCGCACAGCCCAGTGCCAGGCCAAGGCCCGGGCCAGGGCCGCCGAGCGCGCCGAGCGGCGCCTCAGAGCCCCGCCGCTGCCGCTCGCAGGCAATCCCTGAGCCAGACCATGTGCGGCGCGCCCCCGATGTCCAGGCGCCAGACGGCCTCGATGCCCACCGGCGGCGAAGGATAGGGCGGCTCGAACAGCTTCAGCCCGAACTGGCCCGCCAGGGACTCCGCCAGGCGCCGCGGCGCCAACGCGGCCATGTCGGTGTGGCTGACAATGGCCAGGGCGCTGTGAGCGTCCTGCAGGGTCAGCGCGATCCGACGACGAAGCCCGGCCCGCTCCAGCACCGCATCCACCCCCCGGCGGTCGTCCCAGATCACCCGCCGCTCCAACCCACCCTCGAACACCTGCCCATCCACCGCCTGGTCTTCCTGGGCCGAGGCCAGGATAATGTGCGGCAGAGCGGCCAGGGTCTCCAGGGTCAGGGTCGGTAAGCGCGCCGCGGGATGGCTGGCGCGGATGGCCCAGATCATGGACTCGCTGAACAGGGTCTCGCGCTCATAACCCGCGCTGGCCCGGCCAAAGGCGCCAAGAACCATGTCGATCCGACCGGCGAGCAGATCCTCCCCCAGGGTGGAGCCGGGCATGCGCAGGCTGATCTCCACTCCCGGAGCGCTCTTGCGCATCTCGGCGATGACCCGGGGCATGAGCACGGTTGAGGTATAGGCGGCGGCGGACAGGATGAAACGCCTATGGGCCTCCTCCGGGACGAAGGCCGTGGGAGCCAGGGCGATCTGGATCTGGCGCAACCCCTCCCCCAGGCGGGGGGCGATCTCCAGGGCCCGGGGAGTCGGTCGCATGCCATTGGGCCCGCGAATGAACAGTTCGTCCCCCACCAGGTGCCGCAGACGATTGAGGGCGTGGCTGACCGCCGACTGGGTGAGGCCGAGCCTGGCGCCGGCCCGGGTCACGCTGCCCTCTTCCGCTAGGGCATGGAAAACCCGGAGCAGGTTGAGATCGAGGGAGGAAAAATGAATGTCAGGCATGATGTGAGTGACAACTTCTCATTTGGCTCATAGCCAGGCAATGCCTAACTGACATAAGGGAAATGTCGGTCCGCGCCCGCGGAGCCAAGCCGCTTTTCCATTTCTCGATCATCCTGGGAGAATTCCCAGATTTTCTTTTTCCCGCGCCGGATCCGGCGCGATCGCGGATTGCGCCCATGAGCCAGGAAAACCCTCCTGAAGCCTCCATGCTTCCCCCTTCGGAGCCCGCCCCAGTTGCGCGCCGGCCCACCGGCCGGCTGCGCCGGTTGCGGTGGCCGATCATGGTCGGCGCCGTGGTTCTGGTGGCGGCGGCGGGCCTCTATGTCTATCTGACCGGTGGTCGTTACGAGAGCACGGACGACGCCCAGATCCAGTCCGCCCGGGTCTCGGTCAGCGGCAGCATTTCCGGCCGTGTCGTCTCGGTGCGGGTGCGCGAAGGCCAGTTCGTCAAGGCCGGCGAGGTTCTCTACCAACTCGACGCCCGCCCCTTCGAGGCGGCCTATGACGAGGCCACCGCCAATCTCGAGGCCAACCGCCTTCAGGTGGAGGGCCTGAAGGCGGCCTATCGGCAGCACGAGGCGGATCTGAAGTCGGCCGAGGACAACCTGACCTATCTGCGGGCCGAGGCCAAACGCCAGAAAGCCCTGGTCAGCGCCGGCACCGCCACCGAGGTCCAGGCCGCCCAACTCGCCAATCAGGCCGAACAGGCCAGCCACACGGTCGACGCCCAACGTGAGGCCCTGGCCAACGCCTTGGCCGCCCTCGGCGGAAAACCCGACATTCCGGTGGATCAGCATCCCCTGGTGCTGCAGTCCAAGGCCCGCCTGACCTCCGCCAGCCTGAACAAGGGCTATGTCGACGTTGTGGCCCAGCAGGACGGGATTGTCACCAAGGTCGATCAGTTGCAGGCGGGCAACTACGTCAACGCCTCGACCCCGGTCTTCTCCCTGGTGGCTCCCCGCGGCTGGATCGAGGCCAATTTCAAGGAAAACCAGCTCGAATACATGCGCGCCGGCCAGGCCGCGACGATCAAGGTCGACGCCTATCCCGACCGCATCTTCAAGGCCCGGCTGGTCTCCATCAGCCCCGGAACCGGCTCCAGCTTCTCCCTGCTGCCCCCGGAGAACGCCACCGGCAACTGGGTGAAGGTCACCCAGCGCGTGCCCGTTCGCCTGGAGTTCGACGGTGATCCCGGCGCGCCGATGCCGGCGGGGCTCAGCGTCTCGGTCAAGGTCGACACCACCCACCATCGCCATCTGTTCGGCTCGCCCGAGGCCGCCGGCGCCGCGC
>JARLIP010000099.1 GCA_031291685.1 Caulobacteraceae bacterium
CGCTGGACGCCGCGGCGTTGGACGCCGGCGCGCCGGACGCGCCTGGTCCGGCCGCCGCCGTGGCGGTCGCGGCCGGGTTCGGCGCCGGGATCGGCAGGGTCGAGCCCAGGCTATGCAGATAGGCGATGACGTTGATGCGGTCCTGGCGCTGCTTCAGGCCGACGAAGGTCATCTTGGTCCCGTCGATATATTTGCCGGGCGAGGTGATGAAGTCGTTGATGTGGACGAAGTCCCAGCTCGGCGTCTTGCCGGCGAAGGCCTTCATGCCATCGGAATAGGCGAAGCCCGGATGCGAGCCCGGCGCGCGACCGACCACGCCCCACAGGTTCGGCCCGGTCATGTTCGGGCCGCCCTGGTCGAGGTTGTGACAGGACTGGCATTTGGCGGCCACCTGCTTGCCGGCGGCGACGTCGGCCTTGGGCAGTTCAGTTCCCCAGTCGATGGGCAGTTCGACGGCCGGACCGCCCCCGCCGCCTTCTTCCTGAACCGCGACCGCGTAGCCCTGCTTGGCGGGCGGCTCGTACTTAAAGATGATGTTGCTCAGCTCGCCAATGCCGACGATCACCAGTCCGGTCGCCAAAAGGGCGCCCGCAATCTTGTTGAAGCTCAGGTTGTCGCTCATTCCGCCGTCAGCCCTCTAAGCCCGCGCTCGATCCTCTATTCGGAATCCGTGCGCCCATCCTTGCGCTGGCGTCTCTTACACGCTACCGGCGCTCGCGCAACCGGCCAATTCACCTTGCCCTCACCCAGGCTAATGTCGCCGTGTTCCAGGGAGCCAATGAACCCGATCGTCCTCATTCCCGCCCGCATGGCGGCCACCCGTTTGCCAGGTAAGCCTCTGGCGGATATCGGCGGCGTACCGATGATTGTCCGCGTCCTTCGCCGGGCCCAGGCGGCCGGGGCGGCGCCGGTGGCGGTGGCCGCCGGAGATCCCGAGATCGTCGAGGCGGTGCGGGCCGCGGGCGGCCTGGCGGTGCTGACCGACCCGGACCTGCCGTCCGGCTCGGACCGCATCCTGGCGGCCCTGGCGGCGCTGGACCCCGAGGGGCGGCACGACGCGGTGATCAATCTCCAGGGGGACATGCCCTTTGTGGAGCCTTCCGTGATCGAGGTCTGCGCGGGGCTGCTGGCGCGGGAGCCCTCCTGCGACATCGCCACCGTGGTCGCGCCCGAGGCCTCGCCCGCCGATCGGACCAATCCCGACGTGGTCAAGGCGGTTCTGGCGATGGAGCCGGACGGCCGTTCGGGCCGGGCGCTCTATTTCACCCGCTCCACCCTCTATGGCGAGGGGCCCATCTGGCGGCACATCGGCGTCTATGGCTATCGGCGCGAGGCCCTGGCGCGGTTCAACGCGGCGCCCCCTTCGGCGCTGGAGCGCCGGGAGAAGCTGGAGCAACTTCGGGCCATGGAGCTGGGCCTGACCCTGTGGGCCGCTGTGACCGACGCCGCCCCGATCTCGGTGGACAATCCCGCGGACCTTGAGGCCGCGCGCGCCTATGCTAAAGCCAACCCATGACCACCAAGCTGAAGATCGCCTATCAGGGCGAACCCGGGGCCAACAGCCACGAGGCCTGCCTCACCTACTATCCGGACTATGAGCCCCAGCCCTGCGCCACCTTCCAGGACGCCTTCGACGCGGTGAAGAGCGGCGACTGCGCCCTGGGCATGATCCCGGTGGAGAACTCCCTGGCCGGCCGGGTGGCGGACGTGCACCACCTTCTGCCCAATTCCGGCCTGAAGATCGTCGGCGAGCGGTTCAAGGCGATCCGCTTTCAGCTGATGGCCAATCCGGGGGCCAGGCTGTCGGACATCAAGACCGTCAGCTCCATGCCCATCGCGCTCGGCCAATGCCGCAAGACCATCCGCAAGCTGGGCCTGATCACCGAGGCCGCCGGGGACACCGCCGGCGCCGCCAAGGCCCTGGCCGAGCATCCAAACCCCACGCGGGCGGCGATCGCCCCAGCCCTGGCGGCCCAGATCTACGGCCTGGAGATCCTGCTGAAGGATGTCGAGGACGAACGCTACAACACCACCCGCTTCCTGGTCATGACCGCCGATCGCGATCCGCCGCGGCCGCCCGCGGGGGTTCCTTGCGTCACCAGCTTCGTGTTCCGGGTGCGCAATCTGCCGGCGGCCCTCTACAAGGCCCTTGGCGGTTTCGCCACCAACGGCGTCAACATGACCAAGCTGGAAAGCTACATGGAGAACGGCGCCTTCACGGCCACCTTCTTCTATGCCGATGTGGATGGCCGGCCCGAGGACGAGGCCCTGGTGCGGGCCTTCGAGGAATTGGATTTCTTCTCCGAGCGCTTCGAGATCCTGGGCTGCTATCCGGCGGACGATTTTCGCAAGACGGCGGGGTAGAGAGGGCGCGCGGAGCCCTCAATCCTCCGCCGCGAAGTCCACGCCCTGATGCTGGGGCCCGAACAGGGTCAGGGCGGTGATGATCAGGGCCACGGCGCCGACCACCACGGCCAGGGCCAGGCCGTAATTGTCCCCCCGGACCTCGGCGATCTGCGCCTGCCAGACCGCGCAGCCCGAGGCCAGGAGGTTGCCCAGCTGATAGACGAAGCCAGGGAACGCGCCGCGCGCGTCATGGGGCGAAAGCTCGTTCAGGTGCACCGGGATCACCCCCCAGGCGCCCTGGATCATCACCTGCATGGCGAAGGCGCCCAGGGCCAGCATGCCCAGGGTGTGGGAAAAGGCCCAGATCGGGATGATCGCCAGGGACAGCCCCGAGGCGATGATGATGGCCCAGCGCCGTCCCAGCCGCTCGGACCAGGCGCCGAAGGTCAGGCCCCCCACGATGGCGCCGACATTGCCGATGATGGTCAAGGTGGCGACGGTCTGGGTGCTGAGCTTGTGCTCCTTGGTCAGGAAGGTGGGATAGAGGTCCTGGGCGCCGTGGCTGAAGAAGTTGAAGGCGGTCATCAGCAGCACCGCATAGATCGCGATCTTCCAATGCTTGCGGAACACCCAAAGGCCGCACAGGGCGATGGGGGCGTCGATGAAATAGACCCATTTGAGCATGGCGCTCTTGTCCACCGTCCCGGCCAGGGCCGGCCCCATGGCCACCGCCAGGGCGACGGCGCCCATGCCGAACAGGAACAGTGGGCTGCGCTTGACGTGGGTGTGATGCTGGCCCTCGAACACCGGCGATTCCTTGACCCCCAACCGGATCAGCACCACCAGCAGGGCCGGGATGATGCCGATCATGAACATGCCGCGCCAGCCGATCCGGTCCAGCAGGAAGTAGGAGACCAGGGCCGCCAGCAGATAGCCGGTGGCGTAGCCCTCCTGCAGCAGGCCAGAGATGAAGCCCCGGGTCTTGGGCGGGATCGATTCCATCACCAGGGAGGCGCCGACCCCCCATTCGCCGCCCATGGCGAAACCGAACAGGGCCCGCAGGATCATCAGCACCGACAGGCTGGGGGCGAAGCCGCAGGCCAGCTCCAGGACGGAAAACAGCAGGATGTCGACCATCAGGACCGGTCGGCGGCCGAATCGGTCGGCCAGCATGCCGAACACCAGGGCGCCGAAGGGCCGCGCCGCCAGGGTCAGGGTGTTGGCGATCACCACCGAGGCGACGTTGGTGTGGAATTCCTTGGCGATGGCGCTGAACATGAACACCATCAGGAAGAAGTCGAAGGCGTCCAGGGTCCAGCCCAGGAAACTGGCGGCGACCGCGCTCCATTGGCTGCGATTGAGCGTGCGTAGTTCGGCCGTCACCGACATGCGTTTCTCCCCGATCCGTTCAGGGTGAGGTTAAGCATCAATCGCAGGGCGCGGGAAAGTCGTTTACTGGGAGGCGTTGCGGGGCAGGCTGTGCAAGAACTCGGCTCGCAGCAGCCGAACACGGTCGCCGCGTAGCGAGGCTGCGGCTCAGCCTGATCGCCAGAGCGCCCCGATCGACCAGCCGGACGTCAGTCGCGCGATATTGACAGCCCCGCGAGAAGCGGAGCGTGCGCGGCGAGCCTGCGGGACACGAACTCCGTGAAGAGCCGGACGCGCTCCGTCTTGCGTGTCTCCCCCTGTGTGAGAAGCCAGAGCGTTCCGTACATGTGC
>JARLIP010000100.1 GCA_031291685.1 Caulobacteraceae bacterium
CGCCGGCAGGGTCAGGGCCACCATCAGGGAGGCCTGCTCATGGGCGGTCCGCCGCAGGGCGGTGGGGCCGCCGCGCTCCAGGGCCGCCACGGCCGCCGGCCCGCCGGCCATGCCCAGCCAGATGAACATCACGTCCAAGGTTCGGTTCGAAAGTCCGTAGCCGGCCTGATAGATCCCCACGCTGGCCTCGTTGAGATAGGCCGCGAGCACGAAACGGTCGGTGGTGGCCAGCACCAGGGTCAGGATCAGCGATAGCGAGATCGGCAGGCCATAGGCCGCGTAGAGCCGGGCCTGGGCGGCGTCGAACCGACCGCTCCGGGCCTGGCGCAGTTCGGTGGGCAGGGCCCAGATCAGACAGACCGCCGCCGCGGCTCCGAGCCCGATCAGCGGCGCCGCGCCCCCAAGGCCCATCAGGGCCAGCCCGGCGCCGACGACGAAGCCCCCGATAGTCTGAACGATATCGATCAGGGCGGCGCCGGAGACGTCCCCGCTGGCGCGCCGCCGCTCCTGGGCCAGCTTCAGGAGGCTGCGGACCAGGATGGCGCCCAGGCCGGCGACTATGGCGGCCTTCAACGGCGCCGGCATCGGCCAGGCCCATATGGCCACGCCCGTCAGGACGGGAAAGCCGAGGGCCAGAAGGGCCCAGCTGCGATAGACCGTGGCGAAATGCTGCGGCAGGCGGCCGGTTTCGGCCTCGGCGGCATAGAACCGCGCCATGGCCGCCTCAAGCCAGGTGAAGGTCAAGGTGTGAACCAGGCTCATCACCGAGAAGGCCAGGGCGTAGGTCCCATAGGCCTCAGGGGGCAGGATCCGGGTGAAGGCGACGATGGTCAGAAGCCCGACCAGGCCTTGCACAATGTTGACCGGCAAGTAGCCGACGACCCCACGCCAGAACATGGCGGGCCTAGCGAGCGACCCGGCCGTCGCCGAACAGGCAAGGCAGGGTCATGATCAGGGTATAGAGGTCGAGCCAGAAGGATTGACGCTCGATATAGGCGATGTCGAGCTCCACCCGGCGGCGGACCAGCTCCGGGGTGTCCACCGGCCCGCGGGAGCCGTGGATCGCCGCCCATCCGGTCATGCCGGGCTTGATCCTGTGGCGGTGGGCGTAGTCGGCCACGAGCAGGGCCGATTCGATGTCGCCGGTCTTCATGCCGGGCGCGTGGGGCCGTGGACCCACCAGGGACATGGAGCCAGCCAGGACGTTGAACAGCTGCGGCAGCTCGTCGAGGCTGGTGCGGCGGATGATCCGGCCCACCCGGGTGATGCGCGGATCGTCGTAGCGCACCTGCTTGATCGCCCGTTCGTCCCGCTGGTCATGACGCATGGAGCGGAATTTCCACACCACGATGGTCTCGTTGTTGAAGCCCTGACGCCGCTGGCGAAAGAATATTGGCCCAGGGCTCTCAAGCTTCACCGCCAGGGCGACCAGCAGCATCAGGGGGGTGGCGAGCATCAGGGCCAGGGCGCCGAAGACCAGATCCTGCAGGCGCTTGGCCACCATCCGCCGGTTGCCGGGGCGGCGGCCGGACATCCGCGCCAGGGGCAGGTCGGCGATCCGGTCGAGGGTCGCGGCGGCCGAATCATTGCCACCCAGATCGACAAACAGGGTGATGTCATTGGGCAGGATCCGCAGCCGGTCCACCAGGGTGCGGACCCTGGTCTTGGCGGTCGAGGTCACCGTGATCACCACCCGGTCCACAAAGGGCATGATCCGGTGGCTGACGAGGTCGTCGGTGTCCCCAAGAACCGGCACGCCCTCAATGGCGTCGGGCGCGCGCCGGTGGCGGTCGTCGAATATGCCCAGCACCGCGATCTCGCCGGTCTCCATGGCCCGTCGGATCAAAACCCGGGCGTTCTCATTGGCGCCGACGATGACAATATTGGGGGTCAGATAGCCAAGGCGCCGCCAGCGCCGGACCAGGGCCAGCCAGAGCAGGTGCAGGCAGACCATCACCGCAAGGCAGATCATCCACTCGCGTTCCAACTCCGTGGCCAGAGGACGTGGGCCGTGCGCCAGGATGAGACACAGGCCGACGATAGCCGCGGCGCCGAGAAAGGCCATGGCCACCTGCGACAGGTGAGACAGGATGCGTTCGCGTCCGCGAAAGGCATAGGCGCCGAAGGCGTTGAGGCTGGCCAGCGCCAGCATCGGCGCGGCGAGATAGGGAACCACCAGGGCCAGGGGGCTGGCCCACAGGCCGCCCGGCGCGGTGAGATTGCAGACCGCGATGGCGGCGGCGAACAGGGCTAGGGCGTCGAGGGCGCGAAACGTGTATGAAATCAATTCGCCGCGCATGCGCTTGCGGGTGGGCACGAGGTGTTCGGGGCGCATTGGGCCACGGCGATCGACTTGCCGGATGGCGGTGACCGCCGATTCCGCGAGGGCTCGGGCGGCGATCGGCTTCGCCTCGTCTTTCGGGGTTACGGCGGCGGCTGGCATGCGGGCTCGAACAACGTCCTTGTAGCCCGGCACTTTGACAGGGCGGGGTGAGGCTCAGGTTAACGTCGTTCTCGAATTGAGAGCGCCTGCCGGCCGATCAGCAAGGATCCGGCCAAGCTCAAATCGATTTTAGTAGCTGCGTTGCCCCACCGAGCGGGTTCGGCTATGGAGATGCAACTCGCCGAACTGATTTGCGACTCCGTCACGCGGCCATCGCAATCAGTTCAGAGGGGATCGGGAGAAAACCCGAATAAAAACAAGCTGGTGACGTGGCCGAGTGGCTGAAGGCGGCGGTTTGCTAAACCGTTGTACGGTGTAAAGCCGTACCGAGGGTTCGAATCCCTCCGTCACCGCCATCCCTAATCTTGCTCTAGACAGGTTGCGACGCTCCCGCTAAGGGAAATGCGTCGAGCTCTGTCGCGCTCTGCTTTTATATCGCTCGCTGACGCGCTCGGTCCTGCAGCCGCTCTATTCAGATTTCGATCGTCATAGGGCGTTCCTATGGCGTAACTCATTCTGGAGACCATGCAATGGCTCAAGGCACCGTGAAGTGGTTCAATGCGACCAAGGGTTTCGGCTTCATCCAACCGGATGATGGCGGTCAAGACGTTTTCGTGCACATCTCGGCCGTTGAGCGCGCCGGTCTGCGCGGCCTGAACGAAGGCCAAAAGGTCGCCTACGAACTCGAGCGCGACCGTAAGAGCGGCAAGATGGCCGCTGGCGCCCTCCAAGCGCTCTAAGAATTCCGAAATCGTCGACGGACGGCGGCCTCTGGGCTCCGTCCGTCGATATCGACCCGCGGCCGATCAAGGTCGTTCCGGCGCCAGCAGGCGCCGAGGTGGGGCGTTCAGGTTCCGGTGAGCCGGGCTTTACCTAGCCCCGATGTGGTCGCCGACGACCAATCCCGATTTCCTGTCGATCTGGTGTCCAGTGACCCGGCCAGGGTCGTCTGGAGCGTTAAAATCGACATCGATCCCCAAGTCTGTAGGTCGGAAAACGCCGCGCCGTTCGACGCGGGGCGGGCCAGTCGGGTATAGCTGTCACAACGACTCGTCACGCCCGCGCTGGAGCCCGCCATGACAACCATGACCGCCTCTCCCGCCGACTCGGTCGCGAACGGGCGCCCCGCGCCACGCTATCGCCGCATACTGCTCAAGGTGTCGGGCGAGGTTCTGATGGGCGAGCAGGCCTTCGGCATCGACATGAACACCCTGGACGCCGTGGCCCGCGATATCGCCGAGGCGGTCGCTCAAGGGGTTCAACTGTGCCTGGTCATCGGCGGCGGGAATATCTTCCGCGGCGTCTCCATGGCCGGCAAGGGCATGGAGCGGGCCCAGGCTGACTACATGGGCATGCTCGCCACCATCATGAACGCCCTTGCGATGCAGAGCGCCCTTGAAAAAATCGGGATCGAGACCCGGGTCCAGTCGGCGATCCCCATGCAGGCGGTGTGCGAGCCCTATATCCGCCGTCGCGCCGAGCGGCATCTGGAGAAGGGCCGGGTGGTTATCTTCGCCGCCGGCACTGGCAATCCCTATTTCACCACCGACACCGCCGCGGCCCTGCGCGCCGCCGAGATGGGCTGCGAGGCCCTGTTCAAGGGCACCAGCGTGGACGGCGTCTATACCGCCGATCCAAAGAAGGCGCCGGACGCAACGCGTTATGAACGCTTGAATTATCTCGATGTCCTGTCACAGGACTTGAAGGTCATGGACGCCTCGGCCATCAGTCTGATGCGTGAGAACGGGATCCCGATCGTGGTGTTTTCAATCCGCACCCGGGGCGGATTCCTGGACGTTTTGACCGGCGGGGGCGTCTATACCGTGATCGGTGACGATCCTCGCAAGACATGAGTGAGAGCTGAAAATGGCCACCGCTGAAAAACCCGTCCTGGCGCGCTATCGCGACCGCATGGACAAAGCCATCGCCGCCCTGAAGGAGGAATTCAGCTCCCTACGGACGGGCCGCGCCTCCGCGGGGCTGCTCGATCAGGTCATGGTCGACGCCTATGGCTCGACCGTGCCCCTCAGCCAGGTGGCTGGCGTCAGCGCGCCGGACGCCCGCTCCCTGACCGTCAGTGTCTGGGATCGTGGCGTGGTGGTCAGCGTGGAAAAGGCGATCCGCAACGCCGGTCTCGGCTTCAATCCCGTGGTCGAGGGCCAGAACCTGCGGGTTCCGATCCCGCCCCTGACCGAGGAGCGCCGCAAGGATCTGGCCAAGCTCGCCGGCAAGTACGCAGAGCAGCAGAAGGTGGCTGTGCGCAATGTGCGCCGGGACGCCAACGACGATATCAAGAAGGCCGAGAAGGACGGGGTGATCACCCCGGACCACCAGAAGCGCATGGGCGACGAGGTGCAGAAGTTCACCGACGAGGCCGTCAAGCGCATCGACGAGGCCTTGAAAACCAAAGAACAAGAGATCATGCAGGTTTAACGGCCGCGACGACAGACCACCGTCGTTTTGCAAAGGACCCTTCGCATGCCGCCGAGCAACGGCGCCAGTTCCCGGCCAGCCTCCGCGCCCGACACGACCGCCAGCGCGGCCCGTGACGGAGCGCCTGTGCATGTGGCCATTATCATGGACGGGAACGGACGCTGGGCGAAGGCGAGGGGGCTTCCCCGGGCCCTGGGGCACCGCTCCGGGGTCAACGCCCTGAAGCGCACGGTGGAGGCCGCGCCCTCGGTCGGGGTTGGGGTGCTGACCGTATTCGGATTTTCCACCGAAAATTGGCGCCGGCCTCCGACCGAGGTCAGCGAGCTGATGAACCTGCTCAAGAGCTACGTGGAGAGCGATCTCGACCGGCTCCAGCGCGAAGGCGTGCGGGTGCGCATCATCGGCCGCCGTACCGGACTGTCTGCGGACATCCTTGAGATTATCGAGCGGGCCGAACGGCGCACGGCCGCCAATACGGATTTTCTGCTGCAGGTGGCCTTCAACTATGGCGGCCAGGCCGACATCGTCGACGCCGCGCGCGGCCTGGCCGAGGCGGCCAGGGCCGGGACTCTCGATCCCGCGGCGATCGACGAGGCGATGTTCGGTCAGAGGCTGTCGACAGCGGACGGTCCGCCCCCGGACCTGATCATCCGCACCAGCGGCGAAAAGCGCCTGTCCAACTTCCTGCTCTGGGAAGCGGCCTATGCCGAGCTGGTGTTCCAGGACGTGCTGTGGCCCGACTACGGTCCAGCTCATCTGAAGGCGGCCGTGGAGGAATTCCGTCGGCGCGATCGACGCTATGGCGGAACGGGTGTCGATGACGTCCTCGCGACCGCCTAGGCGTTTTGACTGGAAAAACCTCGGGATCAGGGCGGCCTCGGCGACAGTGCTGATACCGGCCGTTCTCGCGGCGATCTGGTTTGGCGGGTGGGGCTTCCTGCTGATGTTGTCCCTGGCGATCGCCCTCCTGGCGATCGAGTGGGGCGGCATGAGCGCGCCCAAGGCGTCCGGGCGAATCGCCGTGGCCGTCGCCTTGGGAGCCCTGATCCCAGTGTTCCTGGCCTATCGTCGTGAATTTCCCTGGGCCTGGGGGGCCTTGGCCGTCGCCGCGCTGGCGGCCGCGGTGACGGCGGGCGTTTTGGGGGTGCGCCGCAGGGATGCGGCCTTTGGCGTAGTCTATATCGCCGCGCCCTGCGTGGCCTTGACCTGGATTCGCCTGATGCCGAATCCCATCAGCTGGACCATTCTTGTGTTCGCGGTGACATGGTCGGCGGATATTAGCGCCTTTGCGGTGGGCAACGCCTTAAAAGGGCCAAAGCTTTCACCGCGCTATTCGCCCAACAAAACTTGGTCGGGCTTCTTTGGCGGGCTGGGTGGCGCCATGATGGCCGCCGTGGCCACCGCGATCTGGTCAACCGCTCACCTGAGCGTGCCGGGGGCGGTGGGGATAGGACTTTCGGGCGGCCTGGCCACCATGGCCGGGGACTTGTGGGAGTCGATGCTGAAGCGGAATTTCGGCGTGAAGGATTCCGGGGATCTGATCCCCGGACACGGCGGGCTTCTGGATCGGGTCGATGGATTGATGTTCGCGGTTCTGGCGGTCGCCGGGGCGCGTTGGGTTTATCAGCTAGGATGGGCGCATTGAGCGAAAAGCGGCGGGTAACGGTCCTCGGATCAACGGGCTCCATCGGTGTGTCCACTCTCAGTCTATTGGAGGAGGCCAGCGCCCAAGGTTCCGCGGAGGTCGAGATCGTCGCCCTGACCGGCGGGCGCAATGTCGAGCTTCTGGCCGCCCAGGCCGAGCGCTGGCGCCCCGAACGCGTCGTGATCGCCGACGAGAACCTGTACGAACCCCTCAAGGCTCGCCTGAACGGCGCCGGTATCGCCATCGCCGCCGGGGCGCAGGCGGTGCGTGAAGCCGCCCAGATGCCCGCCGACTGGGTGATGTCGGCCATTGTCGGCGCCGCCGGCCTGGCGCCAACCTTGGCCGCGGCCAAGACCGGCGCGGTGATCGCCCTGGCCAACAAGGAAAGCCTGGTCTGTGCTGGACCCGCCCTGCTGGAGGCGGCCAAGGCCGCCGGCGGCGTGGTGATCCCCGTTGATTCGGAACATTCGGCCATCTTCCAGTCCCTGCAGCCGGACTGCATCCAACGGGTGGCGCGCCTGATTCTGACCGCGTCTGGCGGCCCCTTCAGGGAGTGGACCTTACAGGCCATGGCCGGCGCCACTCCCGAACAGGCTGTGGCGCATCCAAACTGGAGCATGGGCGCCAAGATTTCGATCGATTCGGCGACCATGATGAACAAGGGCCTGGAGATGATCGAGGCCGCCTATCTGTTCGCCACGCCGCCGGAGCGCATCGACGTCTTGATCCATCCGCAGTCCATCATCCACAGCATGGTCGAGTACCAGGATGGCTCGACCCTCGCGCAGCTCGGCCCGCCGGACATGCGCACGCCGATAGCCTGCGCCTATTCCTGGCCGGATCGGCTGCCCTGGCCCGCGCCGCGCCTTGACTTGGCGACCATTGGGACCCTGACCTTCAGCGAGCCGGATCCGACCCGCTTCCCGGCCATCGGTATCGCCCGCGCGGCTCTGACGGCCGGTGGTGGCGCGCCCGCGGCCATGAACGCGGCCAATGAGACCGCCGTGGCCGCCTTCCTTGACCGGCGCATCGGCTTTCTCGATATTGCCGCGACAGTGTCCGAAACCCTTGAACGGATGGACGCTATGGGCGATCTGGTCGCGGGGGCTTCTGGGGACGTTCTGGAGAACGCCATGATCTTCGACCGCTCAGCGCGCCGCGTCGCCGGCGATATCGTCGCGGGCCTGGGCTCCACCCACTAGCAATCAGGATTGCAAAGCGACCTCATGCTGGCCTTCGCGCACTCCGCGCTCACCCACGTCCTGCCCTTCCTGTTCGTGCTCACCCTCGTGGTCGTGGTGCACGAGATGGGCCACTTCCTGGCGGCGCGCGCCTGCGGGGTGGCGGTGGAGCGATTTTCCATCGGCTTCGGTCGCGCCCTGCTCAGCTGGCGCGATCGTTCCGGGGTGGAATGGCGTGTGGGGTGGATACCCTTGGGCGGCTACGTGAAGTTCGCCGGTGACGAAAACGCCGCCAGTGTTCCGGATCCCGAGGATCTGGAACTCCTGCGCCAGGATATCCTGACCCATGAAGGGCCGGCGGCCCTCAAGCGCTATTTCCACTTCAAGCCCCTCTGGCAGCGGGCCATCGTGGTTGCCGCCGGGCCAGTGGCCAATTTCGTGCTCTCCGTTGTGCTGTTCGCGTCCCTGGCCTTTGCTTTCGGCGCGATCACCCTGCCGGCCCGGGTGGCGGGGATCTCCCCCCACAGCGCCGCCGAGGCGGCGGGGTTTCATGAGGGCGATCTAATCGTCAGGGCGGCGGGTCAGCGAATCGAGAGCTTCTTCGACCTGCAGCAGATCATTCAGGTTCGGGCCGGCGCGCCGATCAAGTTCCAGGTGAACCGTCAGGGCCAACTGATCGACCTGGTGGCCACCCCCCGCCGCCAGCAGCGTCCGGATGGCATGGGCGGCAGTGAGACCGTGGGCGTGGTCGGGATCGCTCCGACCCGGGATCGCTCCCAGATCACCATCAAGCATTTCGGCCCCGTCGCGGCGGTCCGGGAGGGCGTGGTCCAGACCTGGCGGGTGCTCGACACCACCGTCTTCTATCTGGGTCGGCTGATCCGTGGTCAGGAATCGGCTGACCAGCTGGGAGGCCCCCTGCGAATCGCCGAGGCCTCCCACGCGGTGGCGAAGATGGGCGCGCAGGGCGCCCATTCGAGCCAGGATTACATCGTCGGCAGCATCACCGCTCTCTTGGGGTTGGCCGCTGTGATATCGGTCAGCATCGGCTTCATGAACCTGTTGCCGGTACCCGTACTCGACGGTGGGCACCTTGTTTTCTATGCGTATGAGGCGATCGCGCGGCGGCCGGTCGCTCCAGCCGTCCAGGCGGTAAGCTACCGGGTAGGCCTTGCCTTACTGCTCGGTTTGATGTTGTTCGCCACCACCAACGATCTGCAGCGTAGCAGCGTTTTTCATTTCCTCGGCGGCCTGTTCTCGTGATCACCCGCCCCATGCCGATGGCTGAACCGATGGATGCTTCCACCGTCCGCTGCACCCGTTTCCGGCGCGTCCGGGCTTCGGGTCTGGCTGTGCTCCTGGCCACCAGCGCGCTCTCGACAGCCGCCTATGCGCAGGGCGGCCCGCCGCCTCCGCCCCCTGGCGCAACTCCTCCCGTCGGCCAGGGCGCCGCCCCGCCGGCCGAGGCGCCGCGTCCGGCCGCTCCCCCCGTCCAGACCGGGGTGGTCAAGCGGATCGTGATCCAGGGCAATGTGCGGATCGAACAGGACACCATCCTGTCCTATCTGCCCATTCAGCCGGGGGACACCATTGGCCCGCAGCAGATCGACCTCGGGGTCAAGACCCTGTTCCGCACCGACCTGTTCGCCGATGTGAACATTGAGTTGGTGAATGGCGACCTGATCGTCAAGGTCGCCGAGAATCCGATCATCAATCAGGTCGTGTTCGAAGGGAACGACAACCTGAAGGACGACAAGCTGCGTGACGAAGTCACCGTGCGTCCGCGTGGGATTTTCACCCGTGGCAAGGTGCAGGGTGACGTTCAGCGCATCGTCGAGCTCTATCGCCGTTCGGGGCGGATCTCGGTCACGGTCACGCCCAAGATCGTCGAGCTGCCGCAAAAGCGCGTCGATCTGATCTTCGAAATCAATGAGGGGCCCAAGAGCGGGATCACCCGGATCAACTTCATCGGCAACCGCCAGTTCGCCGACAATGATCTGCGGGGGGTGATCGTCACCAAGGAAAGCCGCTTCTATCGGTTCCTCAGCACCAATGACAACTACGACCCTGACCGTCTCGACTACGATCAGGAACAACTGCGCAAGTTCTATCGCAACCACGGCTTCTACGATTTCCGCATCATCAACACGGTGGCGGAGCTGGCGCCGGACAAGAACGGTTTCGCGGTCACCTACACGATCGACGAAGGACCGAAATACAAGTTCGGCAAGCTGAAGGTCGAGTCTCAGCTGAAGAAGCTGAACGGCGCCGTGCTGCAACAGCTGCTGCCGATCCGCGAAGGCCAGCTCTACGAAGACAAGAAGATCGAGGACGCCACCGACGCCCTGACCTTCGCCGCCGGCGCCGCCGGCTTCGCCTTCGTCGATGTGGTGCCGCGCTATATTCCCAACCGTCAGACCCACACCGTCGATCTGACCTTCGACGTGAAGGAAGGGCCGCGGGTCTATGTCGACCGCATCGACATCGTCGGCAATACTCGCACGCTGGATCCCGTGATCCGCCGTGAACTGCTGGTCACCGAGGGCGACGCCTATAACCGCGTGCTGGTGGATCGTTCCAAGAACCAGATCCGTGGTCTGGGCTTCTTCAAGGACGTGGATATCGTCCAGGCCCCGGGCAGCGCTCCCGACCGGACGGCGCTACAGGTCAAGGTCACCGAGCAGCCCACCGGCGAACTGTCCTTCAGCGCCGGCTACAGTTCGACCGACCGTCTGGTGGTGGACCTTGGGATCTCCGAGCGGAATTTCCGCGGACGGGGGCAGGACGTTCGGGCGGAAGTCTCGATCGGCTCCCTGCGTCAGCAGGTGAATCTGTCCTTCACCGAACCGAGGTTCCTGGGCCGCAACATGAGCGCCGGGGTGGACCTCTATAGCTATCGCTACGACTTCACATCCTATGCGGGCTATAACAGCAGCTCGACCGGCGCGGCCTTGCGCCTGGGGATCCCGCTGGGCAATTACTCGACCCTGCAGACGCGCTACAATATCCACAACGACGACGTCATGGTGAACGACGCCTATTGCGGCGCCAACCCGACGGTGTCGCCGACCCTGTGCGCGGAGCGGGGCAACAGCTTCACCTCGCTGTTCGGCTATACGATCCGCTGGGATCACCGGAACGATCCTCAGAACCCGACCCGCGGCTTCTACACCGAACTGTCTCAGGATCTGGCGGGCTTCGGCGGCAACGTGAAATACCTGCGCACCGAAGGGCAGGCGGGTTGGTACCACGGCTTCACCCCGAGCTGGATCTTCAGCGCCACCGTGCACTCCGGCTATATCGGTGGCTGGGGCGGCTCGACGGTGCGGATCAACGACCGCTTTTACGAAGGCGGCAACAGCTTCCGCGGCTTCCAGACGGCCGGCGTGGGGCCCCGCGATACGGCGTCCTCCTACAACCAAGCCTTGGGTGGCAAGATGTTCGCCATCGGCACCCTTGAGCAGACCTTCCCGGACATGCTGCCAGAGCAGTATGGGATCAAGATGGCCCTGTTCACCGACTTCGGCACCGTCGGCCTGCTGGACCCCACGGACAAACGTACGACCACCCAAGCGATCTCTGGATCCATTAAGGACGATCTTGGATTCCGCGCCTCGGCCGGGATCAGTGTGTTCTGGAAGTCGCCCATGGGGCCGATCCGGATCGATCTTGCCGATGTCCTGGCCAAGGATTCCTACGACAGGACCGAAAATTTCCGCTTTTCAACCTCAACCAGGTTCTAAATTTCATGTCCAAGACCACTCTCGGCGTCGCGCTCGTCTGCGTCGCGGCCACAGCCTTCGCCGGCCAGGCGTTCGCCCAATCCGCCAAGCCCAAGGCCGCCGCTCCGGCGGCCGCGGCTCCAGCCGCCCGTCCCCTGGCGATGGGGCCGGCCCTGCCTGGGGT
Organism: Caulobacteraceae bacterium; assembly: GCA_031291685.1. Lineage (GTDB taxonomy): Bacteria > Pseudomonadota > Alphaproteobacteria > Caulobacterales > Caulobacteraceae > Poindextera. The sequence continues at coordinate 11,609 of JARLIP010000100.1, forward strand.
CTGTATCTACAGCGAGGAAGAACTGGTGGGCGGCTCGGCCGTTGGTAAGTTCGTGATCCAGCGCCTGGGTCAGCTTCAGTCCCAGGTCGCCGCCGAGGTGAACGGCGAGAAGCAGTCCCTGGAAACCGACGCCCAGGCCTTTGAAACCCAGAAGGCCAGCCTGCCCGCCGACCAGGCCGAGCAGCGCGTCGCCCAATTGAACCTGCGCGGCAACGCCCTGCAACGTAAGGCGGACCTGCGTAATCGCGAACTTCAAGCCACCCAGCAAAAGGCCCTGGGCCGCGTGATCCAGGAAGCCGAGCCAATGATCCGTTCGACCATCGAGCAGCGCGCCTGCTCGGTTGTGCTGAACGCGCAGTCGGTGCTAACCGCCAACCCCGGCATGGATATCACGCCTTCGATCATCCAGGTCCTGGACGCCAAGATCACCCAGATCCAGTTCGACCGTGAACATCTCGACCAAGCGGCCGGTCCGGCTCGCTAATCCCGGGCGGCTCAGCCGCCCATGACTTGAGGTAGGGACGATGCCGGACCCTCGTTTTTTTGATCCCCTGGGTCCGGTATCGCTCGGCGAACTGGCGCAACTGGTCGAGGCTCAGCCCCTGGCGGGGGGAAGCGAACGGACGGTGTCCGAGGTCGCGCCCCTGGAACGGGCGGATAGCGATAGCGTGGCCTACTACGGTGACCGGCGCTATTCCGACGCCCTCGGAAGCACTCGGGCGGCCGCGTGTTTCGTGACCGCCGCTCACGCTGACCGGCTGCCGCGGGGCTGTACGCCGATTGTGACGGGTGAGCCTCAGGTAGCCTATCTCAAGGCCGCGCTTCGCCTGCATAGGCCCAGGACCATTCCGGCGTCCCCGTCCGCGATCCATCCCACCGCCGTGATCGAGGCGGATGTGCAGGTCTCCCATGGCGCGGTGATCGGCCCGGACGCCCATATTGGCCGAGGCACGGTCGTGGGGCCGGGTGCGGTGATCGGCGCAGGGGTCGCTATCGGGCGCGATTGCGTCATCGGTCCCAACGCCGTGATCGGCTTCGCCCTGATCGGCGACCGAGTGCGGATTCTGGCGGGCGCCGTGATTGGCGAGGCTGGTTTTGGCGTGGCGGGCGGGAAGGGCGGCGCTGTCGATGTGCCGCAGCTGGGCCGGGTGATATTGCAGGACGGCGTGACCGTCGGCGCCAATAGCTGCATCGATCGGGGCGCCTGGGACGATACGGTCGTGGGCGAGAACACCAAGATCGATAATCTGGTTCAGATCGGCCATAACGTGCGCCTGGGCCGCAACTGCCTGCTGGCTGCCCATACGGGCATTTCGGGCAGCACCATCGTTGGTGATGGGGTTCGGTTTGGGGGACGGGCGGGAATCGCCGATCATCTGACGATCGGCGATGGCGCTTCGGTGATGGCCGCGGCCGGGCTGATGCACGATATTCCCGCTGGCGAGGTTTGGGGCGGCATTCCGGCGACACCCGCTCGGCAATGGATGAGACAGGTCGCCTGGCTTGCGCGCAACGCGCAGGCGCGGGGCGGAAACGGACGGAATGAAAAAGACTGAAATCCCCGCCGAGGCGGACCTCGACATCGACATCGCAGAGATCCTGCAGCGCATACCGCACCGCTATCCATTTCTGCTGGTGGACCGCGCCGAGGACTATAGGCCCCATCAGTCGATCGTCGGCATCAAGTGCGTGACCATCAACGAGCCGTTCTTCGTCGGTCACTTTCCGAACAATCCGGTGATGCCTGGGGTCCTGATCGTCGAGGCCATCGCCCAGAGCGGCGCGGTGCTGATGTCCAAGTCCCTCAACGCCAATGTCGAGGGCAAGACCATCCTCTTCATTTCCCTGGACAATTGCCGATTCCGCAACCCTGTGCGGCCAGGCGACGTGCTGCGAATGCCCGTTGAAGTGATCCGGGCCCGGGGGGACGTGTTCAATTTCCGCGGCAAGGCCATGGTCGGCGACAAGTTGGCCGCTGAGGTGGAATTCGCCGCGATGGTGGTGGAGACCCCGTAATGTCCAAGATTCACACGACGGCCATTGTCGCCCCAGGCGCGCGCCTGGGGGACGACGTCGAGGTCGGCCCGTTCTGCATCATCGGCGAGCACGCGGCGATCGGAGCGCGCACGCGTCTGGCCAACAATGTGGTGATCGAAGGCCATACCGAGATCGGCCAGGATTGCGTGATTCACGCCTTTGCGGTCCTGGGCGGCGCGCCGCAGCACCTGGCCTATCGCGGAGAGCCGACCCGACTGGTGGTCGGCGACCGCAATGTCATCCGCGAATTTGTGACCATGCATATCGGCACGCCGGGCGGCCGGGCGATCACCACCGTGGGCGACGATGGCTTCTTCATGGCCCAGGCCCACGTGGCCCATGACTGCATCGTCCGAAACAAGGTGGTCCTGGCTCATGGCGCCACCCTGGGCGGACACGTGGTGGTGGATGATTTCGCCATCGTTGGCGGCCTGGCGGCGGTTCACCAGTACAGTCGGATCGGCCGCCATGTGAATATCGGGGGCTTGGCCGCCGTGACCAAGGACGTGATCCCCTTCGGTTCGGTCTGGGGTAACCACGCCCATCTTGAGGGGCTGAACCTGGTCGGCCTCAAGCGTCGGGGTTTCAGCCGCGAGGTGATCAACGACCTGCGGGCGGCCTATCGCCTCCTGTTCGCCGATGAAGGCACGTTCCAGGAACGTATCGAGGACGTCAGCCGGGTGTTCGCCGGCTCATCCGAAGTCATGGAAATCATCGACTTCATCCGCGCCGAGGCTTCCCGGCCGCTGTGTCTGCCTCACGTGGCGGACTGATCATGACCAAGCTTGGCCTGATCGCCGGTGGCGGTGGGCTGCCGCGGGAGATCGTCCGGGCCTGTGAAGCCGCTGATCGCCCCCTGCTGGTTATTCGCCTCAGGGGGTTCGCCGACCCGAGCTTGGGCGGGGAGGATGGCGTCGATTCAGGTTTGGGTGAGCTTGGGCGGACCATCAAGGCCCTGAAGCAGCATGGCTGTCGGGCCGTGTGTTTCGCCGGCTTGGTGTCGCGACCCGATTTCGCCGCCCTGAAGCCGGACCTGAGGGGCATGGCCGCCCTGCCGGGCGCCATCGCCGCGGCGGCCAAGGGCGATGACGCCCTGCTTCGCTTTCTGGCCGGAGAATTCGAAAAGGAAGGTTTCGTGATCGAGGGCGCCGATGAGGTGGTCCGTGATCTCACCCTGGGCAAGGGCGCCTTGGGGCGCATTGCCCCCGGACCCAAGCACCAGTTGGATATCGAACGCGCCATGACCGCCGCACGGGCCCTCGGGCGGCTCGATATCGGCCAGGCCGTAATCGCCGCCCGGGGAGTGATCCTGGCCGTGGAGGCCCAGGAAGGCACGGACCAGATGCTGCGCCGCTGCGCCGATTTGCCGGCCGCCCTGAAGGGATCAAGCGACAACCCGGTCGGAGTGCTGGCCAAGGCGCCCAAGCCGATTCAGGATCGCCGGATCGACCTGCCGACCATCGGCGCCGCCACCGTGATCGCCGCCGCTCGCTGCGGTCTGGCGGGCATAGTCGGCGAGGCCGGGGGCATGATCGTGATTGATCGGCCGGCGGTGATCGAGACGGCCAACGAACTGGGCCTGTTCGTGGTCGGACTGGATCCCGCCGAAGACCCAGTGGCGGCGTCGTGAACCGTCCCGCCTGCATCATGCTGGTGGCGGCCGAGGCGTCTGGCGACACCCTTGGAGCGGAACTGGCCGCCGTCCTGCGACGGCGGCTTGGCGACGATGGCGTGCGCTTCGTCGGAGTCGGCGGGGCGCGCATGGCCAAGATGGGGGTCCAGAGCCCCTTCGATATCGGCCAGCTGTCGATTCTGGGCTTCCTGGAGGGCCTGATGGCCTATCCCCGTGTGGTGGCCCGGGCGGACGAGACCGCGGCCATAGCGGCTCGGGAAAAACCGGATGTGGCCGTTCTGATCGATTCCTGGGGTTTCACCCTGCGGGTGGCCAAACGCCTCAAGCGGCTCAATCCCAACATGCCGGTTGTCAAGTATGTCGGCCCCCAGGTCTGGGCCTCCCGCCCAGGTCGGGCCAAGACCTTGGCGGGGACGGTGGACCATCTCCTGGCTATCCACGCCTTCGATGCGCCGCACTTCGAGCGGGCCGGGCTGAGCACCACCTTCGTCGGCAACCCGACCCTGGCGCGGGATCTGTCGGGGGCGGATCCTGAACGTATCCGCCGTCAGCTCGGCATCGCGCCTGACGCGCCGATCCTGCTGGTCCTGCCCGGCAGCAGACCGGCCGAGATCAAGCGGGTGGCGCCGCCTTTCGGCGAGGCGGTGGCGCTGTTGACGGCCACCCATCCAGGCCTGGAGGTGATCGTTCCGGCCGCCTCCACCGTGGCTGACGCCGTGCGCGAGCAGATCTCCACCTGGGGCTGCCCCGTTCATGTGGTCACGGGGGACGAGGCCAAGTTCGACGCCATGAAGGCCGCCGCCGTGGCCCTGGCCTGCAGCGGCACCGTCACCACGGAGCTTGCCCTGGCCGGCTGCCCGATGGTGGTGGGGTATCGCATCGGCAATGTGACCTACGCCATCGCCAAGCACATGATCCTGACGCCCTATATCACCCTGCTGAACATCGCGGCGGGGTCGGCCATTGTGCCGGAGCTGATTCAGGGCGCTTGCAATGGCGCCGCCCTGGCCAGGGCCGTGGCCGAACGCCTGGATGATGCGGCACTGCGCCAGCGCCAGGTCGTCGCCCAGAACGCCGCCCTCGACACCATGGGTCGCGGCGGTCCCGACCCCTCCGAGCGGGCGGCGGAGGTCGTCATCGAAATGCTCAGGGCGGCGAGAGCGTAGCCACCACTGAAGCCCCTCAAACGGCAAAACCGCCGAGGCCATGTCTGGCCCCGGCGGTCTGGTCTAACGCAATGATTTAGGAGCGATGGCTCCGAATCAGCGTTGGTCGATCGGCTTGAACGCCCGTTGGGTGTGGCCGGTGTAGAGCTGGCGCGGACGACCGATTTTGCGCGCGGGATCTTCGAACATTTCCTTCCATTGGCTGATCCAGCCAACGGTGCGAGCCAGGGCGAACAGCACGGTGAACATTTCCGGCGGGAAGCCCATCGCGCGCAGTGTGATGCCCGAATAGAAGTCGATGTTCGGGTAGAGCTTGCGGTCGACGAAGAAGGGATCGTTCAGGGCGATCTTTTCCAGTTCCATGGCGATCTGCAGCAGCGGATCGTTGCCATGGCCGACTTCTTCCAGCACCTCGTGGCAGGTCTTCTGCATGACCTTGGCGCGGGGGTCGTAGTTCTTATAGACCCGGTGGCCGAAGCCCATCAGGCGATATTTGCGGTCCTTCACGCCCTGGACGTATTCAGGGATGCGGTCCACCGAACCGATCTCCTTGAGCATGTTGAGCGCCTCTTCGTTGGCGCCCCCATGGCTCGGCCCCCACAGACAGGCGATGCCGGCGTCGATGCAGGCGAAGGGGTTGGCGCCGGACGAGCCGGCCAGACGCACCGTCGAGGTCGAGGCGTTCTGTTCGTGGTCCGCGTGCAGGATGAAGATCCGGTCCATGGCGCGGGTCAGGACGGGATTGGGCTTCCAGTCCTCGGCCGGGACGCTGAACGACATCCGCAGGAAGTTCTCGGCGTAGCTGAGTTCGTTGCGGGGGCTCACGAAGGGCTGGCCGACCGAATACTTGAACGCCCGGGCCGCGATGGTGGGCATCTTGGCGATCAGGCGATGGGCCGAGATCTCACGCTGCTTGGGGTCATCGACGTTGATGCTGTCGTGATAGAAGGCCGACAGGGCGCCGACGGCTCCGGTCAGGATCGCCATCGGGTGCGCATCGCTGCGGAAGCCAGTGAAGAAGCGATCGAACTGAGCGTGCAACATCGTGTGGTAGGTGATGTTGTGCTCGAACTTCACGAACTCGTCCGCGGTGGGCAGCTCGCCGTTCAAAAGCAGATAGCAGACTTCCAGAAAGCTGGAATTCTCAGCAAGCTCGGCGATCGGGTAACCGCGGTGCAGCAAAACACCGGCATCGCCATCGATGTAGGTGATTGCGCTTTCGCAGCTGGCAGTCGAGGTGAAACCCGGATCGAAGGTGAAAACGTCGGCATCGCCGTAGAGCTTGCGCACGTCCACCACGTCGGGGCCCGTAGTCCCCTTCATGATAGGCAAGTTATAGCTCTTGTCCCCGATCGTGAGGGTCGCCTTTGATGCCGGCGCGGTCGTATCGGTCATACAACTATCCTCTTTCTCATCGCGGCCGCGAACGGCCTAACGCCTGATGCGGATCGCCTTATACCCTCTGCTGCGACTGCGAAAGAGCATCGTCGATTCGACCTAGGCTCTCCTCGCGGGTCAGGGCGGTCAGGGTGCTGGCCAGATCCGGCGCGGGTGCGCCGCCCGACAGTACGCCGCGTAGGGCGGGCCCGAATTTTCCGATGCCAACCCCTTCAGATTCCGAAAAAGTCCGTACCGCTTGTTCAAGCGACACAATGTCCCAGGCGGCTTCCCGGGCCAGGTGTTCGCGCAGGCGACCCAGCCGCGCACGGGTTTCGTCGGTGAGCAAATTTTTCGTCTTGGGGTCCAATTCCAGCGGCCGGGCCTTCAGCACAAAGAGGGTCAGGTCGGCCAGTTGCAGGATGGTCTTGGCGCCGTCCTTCACCAGGGGGATCGCCCGCGTCAGGGCCTCGAGGGCGCCCGCGTGCAGGTGAACGTCGCGGCTGCGATGGATGTCCAGGGTCAGGTCGGCCAGGCGCGCGTCGTCGGCCTGGCGGATATATTGGCCATTGATGAAGTTCAGCTTGTCCCAGTCCAGCCGGGCGGGGGCGCTGACCACGTCGGCCACGTTGAACCACGCGATGGCCTGGTCGTCGTCGAAGATCTCGTCGTCCCCGTGACCCCAGCCCAGGCGCGCCAGATAGTTGCGCATGCCTTCGGGCAGATAGCCCATGTCGGCGAATTCGCTCACCGCCTGGGCGCCATGGCGCTTGGATAGCTTGGCGCCGTCCGGGCCATGGATCAGGGGGAGATGGGCGAAGGCCGGCTTGGCCCAGCCCAGGGCTTCATAGATCAGGGACTGGCGAGCGGCGTTGCTGAGATGATCGTCACCGCGGATCACATGGGTGATTCCCATGTCATGGTCGTCCACCACCACCGCCAGATTATAGGTCGGCATGCCGTCCGAGCGTAGCAGCACCAGGTCGTCCAGTTCCTTATTCTGGAAGCGCACGGGCCCCTTGATCAGGTCGTTGACGATGGTTTCGCCTTCCAGCGGGCCACGGAAGCGGATCACGTAGGGGGCGTTCGAGCCCGCCGGCGCCTCGTGATCGCGCCAAACCGAGCGGATGGCGCGGCCTTCGGCGCGGGCCTTTTGGCGTTCGATCTCCAGTTCCTCGACGGTCATGTAGCAGCGATAGGCCCGGCCGGTGTCGAGCAGGCTTAGAGCGGCTTGGCGATGCAACTCGGCGCGGGTCGCCTGGAACACCGGCGGCGCGTCGGCCTTCAGGCCCAGCCAGTCAAGGCCGTCGAATATCGCCTGCACAGCGGCCTCCGTGGAGCGCTCACGATCGGTGTCCTCGATCCGCAACAGGAACGTGCCGCCGCAGTGGCGTGCAAATAGCCAGTTGAAAAGCGCCGTCCTGGCTGTGCCAATATGCATCATGCCGGTGGGCGAGGGGGCAACGCGGGTGACGACGGGTCTGTCGGCGGGAGACAAGGCGGACATCGGATTTCCGGTGGACAATGCGACCGTCGCGCGAACCAAGGCTGGCGCGGGGTCTTGGAGATGGGCGCGGGGTCTTAGCACGCGCCGGCTTCGCCTTCCTAGCGCCCGGACGATCTGGACGGCCTTGATTGAGGAGGTCCAGGCCCAGGCCGACCGCGCCAGCCTTTGGACGCCGGTGGCTTTCGGCGCCGGCGCGGCCGTCTATCTGGGCCTTAAGCGCGAGCCGCCCCTGTGGCCCCTGGCCCTTGCGGCGGTCTGCCTGGCGGTGCTGGCTCTGGCCGCGCGGCGATGGGTTCATCACCGGGGCGTGGTGATCGCCGTCTCCTTGATGGCCGTCGTCAGCGCCGGCCTGCTCGCCGGCAAGCTGCACAGCGACGCTGTCGCAGCTCCCATCATCCCGCCGCACTTTGGGGTGGTTCCCATCGAAGGGTGGGTGATGGACGTGGCCAATCCCAGCGCTACGGGTCAGAGGCTGGTGATCGCCCCGGTGCGGATCGGCGGCCTGAGCCCGGATCAGATTCCCTTTCGCGTGCGTATCGTCTGTCCCCAGGGCGGCTACGGTCCGGGAACCCCGATCCGGGTTGTTGCCCTGCTGGATCCGCCCCCCGGGCCCGCCGCGCCCAGGGCCTACGATTTCGCCCGGGACGCCTGGTTCCAAGGGCTTGGGGGCGTGGGGCTGGCCATGAAGCCGGTCGAGGTGATCGACCTGGAGCCACCACCCTGGAGGCTGCGCCTGGCCATGGCCCTGAACGCCGCGCGCTGGTCCCTGGCCGAGCGCCTGGCGGACGATCTGCGTCAGGCGCTGGGGGACGATGATGGCGGCGCGGTGGGGCTCGCCGTGACCGTGGCCACCAGCCACGAGGATTGGCTGGATCCCCAGAGCCGGGATGATCTGCGCTATTCGGGCCTGGCCCACATGCTGGCCATCGCGGGCCTGCACATGGCCGCTGTCAGCGGCTTCGTCTTCTTCGCCGTGCGCCTGGGGGTGGCGGCCTGGCCGTGGCTGGCCCTGCGGGTTTCGGGCAAGAAGATCGCGGCGGCGGCGGGCCTGGTGGCGGTAGCCATCTATCTGGTGCTGTCGGGCGCCCATCCGCCGGCGCGGCGGGCCGCCATTACGGCGTCGGTGGCGTTCATCGCCATATTGTGCGGCCGCCGGGCGGTCAGTCTGCACTCCCTGTCCATCGCCGCCTTGATCATCCTGGCCCTCCAGCCGGAGGTGGTGGTTCAGCCGGGCTTCGAGATGTCGTTCTGCGCCACCGCCGCCCTGGTGGCCCTGGCGGAGATCTGGCCCCACGCCAAGCGCTCCGTGGGCCTGCCCTGGTATCTGGCCGCTCCCCAGCGGATGAAGGACTGGCTGGTGGCCATGTTCATGGTCAGTCTGGTGGCGGGCGCGGCCACCAGCCCCTTCGCCATCCAGCATTTCAACCGGATCGCCAACTACGGCCTGTTCGCCAACCTGACCGCTGACCTGATCGCCAGCCTGGTCCTGATGCCGGCCCTGGCCCTGTCGGTGCTTGCCGACGCCCTGGGACTCGGCGCCCTGGCCGTGCACGGACCGGTTCTGGTGGCGGGGTGGGCGGCCAGGTCCATCGTCTGGCTGGGCCATGTCTTCGCCACCGCCCCGGGCGCCGCCAAGACCTATCCCAGCGCGCCGGACCCGGCCCTGCTGATCTCCTATGTCGGCCTGGTGTTCCTTTGTCTGTGGAAGGGGCGGTTGCGCTGGCTGGGCCTGCCCCTGGCGGCGGCGGTCGCCCTGTGGCCCCGTCCGGCGCCGCCCGTGGCCTGGGTCGCCTCCGACGGCGCCGATGCGGCGGTCGTGTCAGCCGGGCAGGAGATCGCCCTCAAACCCGGCAAGCGCAGTTACGCCATCGATCTTTGGGCCCAGCGCTGGGGTTTGACCGAACCTGACGATCCCACGGCGGCCCTGGCCGGCAAGTTTCAGTGTGATCGCCAAAGCTGTGCGCCGGCGCCGGGGCTCAAGCCTGCCCTTGCCGCATGGTGGAGCACGCGCGCGCCGAAGCCTGAGCGGCTTGACGCCCTATGCCGGGGCGCCGAGATCCTGATCCTCAGATCCGGCGGCGATGTTCCCCCCAACTGTTCCTCGGCCCTGGTCCTTAGAGGCTCCGATTTCGCCAGGGGCGGGGCGGCTGAGATTCTCTCGACCCCGCGGGGCTACCGCGTGGTCTGGTCCCAGCCCTTCCGGGGCGTGCGCCCCTGGACCGCCGCCAGCGCAGATTAGTGGTAGCGGCGGATGAGGCCCACCAGCTTGCCCTGAACCTGGATCTGGTCGGGGCCGAAGATGCGGGTTTCATAGGCCGGGTTGGCGGCCTCCAGGGCGATGGAGCCGCCCTTGCGGCGAAGACGCTTGAGGGTGGCTTCCTCGCCCATGACCAGGGCGACCACGATCTCCCCTGAATTGGCCGAGTCGGATTTGCGGATCACCACATAGTCGCCGTCATAGATGCCGGCGTTGATCATGGAGTCGCCCTGGACCTCGAGCACATAGTGATCACCGGCGCCCAGCATACTTTCGGGAACCACTATCCGATCCCGTTCGTGCTGGATCGCGTCGATGGGTGTGCCGGCGGCGATGCGGCCGAGCACCGGAAGCTCTCGGGCCTCGGCGACCACGGGGGTTTCCGTTGGCCCCTTGTTGTCGCCCTCGACCACTTGGGGCTTGAAGGCTTGACGACCCTTGGCCGGTGCGGCGGTCGTGGCCTGTTGCGGCAGCTTGACCACTTCCAGGGCCCGGGCCCGGTGGGCCAGACGGCGCAGGAAGCCCCGCTCCTCGAGGGCTGTGATCAGCCTGTGGATGCCGGACTTGGAGGCCAGATCCAGCGCCTCCTTCATCTCGTCAAAGGACGGGGAGACACCGGTCTCCTTGATCCGTTCGTGGATGAACATCAACAGTTCATGCTGTTTGCGGGTGAGCATGGCGCGGGTGTCCTTAAGGAACAAAACGCTAACGTTGTCGATGTTCTCTAGGTGTTCTGGGTTAATGTCAAGTTACCGAGGTTTCTGGGAGCGTTGCATAAAATATCATATAAAACAACGCGATGTGGGAAATCAACGGACTTGGCGGTCGCTTGAAATCATCCGCCTTGACTGCAATTTCGGGGAATCGTCCAGGCTGACAAGCCTCGTGCGACCTTCAAGGGACGCCGCAAAGCCGCCAGCGCCGAATCGCTAAACAGTCATCGCGCGGGGACGCCGTGCGTAGCCGTCAGAGACCTAGCAGGGCCTTGGTGGCGGCTTCCACGTCCCCCTGCCGCATCAGGCTTTCGCCGACCAGCATGGCCTTGGCGCCGGCCGCCTCGAGCCGTTCGGCGTCGGCGGGGGTGAAAATGCCGCTTTCGGTGACCAGCAGGGCGTGTTTCGGCGCGCGCTTGGCCAGGGCCTCGGTGATGCCGAGATCGGTGACGAAGGTGCGCAGGTTGCGGTTATTCACCCCGATCAGATTGGCGTCGAGCTTGGCGGCGCGATCCAGTTCCGAGGCGTCATGGGTCTCCACCAGCACATCCATGCCAAAGCGGCGGGCCTCGGCCATCAGTTCGCCGGCCAGGACGTCATCGACCATGGCCAGGATCACCAGTATGGCGTCGGCGCCCAGGGCGCGGGATTCGGCCACCTGCCAGGGGTCCACCAAAAACTCCTTGCGCAGGGTGGGCAGGTGGGAGGCCTCCCGGGCGGCGATCAGATAGCCGTCGGCGCCCTGGAAACTCGGCTCGTCGGTGAGCACCGACAGACAGGCCGCGCCGCCCGCCTCATAGGCCTGGGCCAGGGCGGGAGGATCGAAATCCTCGCGGATCAGGCCCTTGGAGGGTGAGGCCTTCTTGATCTCGGCGATCAGGGCCGGCCGGCCGGGAGCGTGGGCGCGATCCAGGGCCCTGCGAAAGCCTCGGGGCGGGGAGGCGTCTTCGGCCAGGAACTCCAGCCCGGCCAGGGGGCGCTCGGCCTTGCGGGCGCGGACATCGATGCGCTTGTAGGCGGCGATCTGCTCAAGGATGTCGGTCATGGATTGGTCGCCTCGATCAAACGGTCCAGGGCGGCCTTGGCGCGCCCGCTATCGATGGCGATGAAGGCCTCTTCGATGCCCTCGCGCAGGGTTTCGACCTTGTCCGACACCATCATGGCGGCGGCCGCGCTGAGGGCGGCCACGTCGCGATAGGGGCCAAGCCGCCCATCGAGCAGATCCCGCAGCGCCTGGGCGTTCTCGGCCGGATCGCCGCCTTGCAGGTCCGAGAGGCTGGCCCGGGGCAGGCCCACGGCCTCGGGCGAGACCGTGAACAGACGCAGGCGTCCGTCCCGCCATTCGGCGATGTTGGTCTCCCCCGTGGTGGTGATCTCGTCCATGCCCGCTCCGTGCACCGTCCAGGCCCGCACGGCGCCCAGGGCGCCCAGGACCCGGGCCATCGGCTCGACCAGCCTTGGATCGTAAACGCCCAACACCTGGCGTTTGGCTCCCGCCGGATTGGAAAGCGGCCCCAAAAGATTGAAGACTGTGCGAAAACCAAGCTCCGCCCGGATCGGCAGCACATGGCGCATGGCGCCGTGATGGGCCGGGGCGAACAGGAAACAGATGCCGGCCTCGTCCAGGGCTCTGCGTTGTTGCGCCGCCGTGGCCGAGATATTGACCCCCAGGGCGGCCAGGACGTCCGAGGAGCCGGACTTGGACGACAGGGCCCGGGTGCCGTGCTTGGCGACCTTCAGTCCCGCGCCCGCGGTGATCAGGCCCGCGGCGGTGGAGATGTTGAGGGTGTGCAGGCCATCCCCGCCGGTGCCGCAGGTGTCCACCACCTCATAGGGATGGTCCAGGTTCACGGCGGCCCGGCGCATGGCCCGGGCGCAGGCGGTGATCTCGCCCACGGTCTCGCCGCGCAGACGCATGGCGGTCACGGCGGCGGCCACCTGGGCGGGGGTCGGCTCGCCCCTCAGGCAGGCGCTGAAGAAGGCGTCGGCGTCCTCCTCCGACAGGGTCGCGCCATCGGCGAGCCGCCCCAGCAGCGGCTTGAACGAGTCTGACATGGCCCTGGTCTCAGACGAGGGCGGCGCGCTTGACGCCGGCCAGGTCGAGGAAGTTCCGCAACAGTTGGTGGCCGCACTCGGTGGCGATGGATTCCGGATGGAACTGGACGCCGTGGATCGGGCGCGTGCGGTGCTGCAGGCCCATGATCTCGCCGTCATCGGTCCAGGCGGTGATCTCAAGCTCGGCCGGGAAGGTTTCACGTTTGATCGACAGGCTATGATAGCGGGTCGCCGTGAAGGGATTGGGCAGGCCCTTGAAGAGCCCCTTATCGGTGTGATGGATCGGGCTGGTCTTGCCGTGCATCAAGCTCTTGGCCCGGATCACGTCCCCGCCAAAGGCCTGGCCCATGGCCTGATGGCCCAGGCACACCCCGAGAATCGCCAGATCCTCGGGCGCGGCGCGCAGCAGGTCCAGGCAGATGCCGGCCTCGTTGGGGGTGCAGGGGCCTGGTGAAAGCAGGATCGCCTCGGCGCCCATGCCCAGGGCCTCCTCGACGGTCAGCGCGTCGTTGCGCTTGACCAGGGTCTCCGCCCCAAGCTCGTTCAGATAGTGAACGAGGTTGTAGGTGAAGCTGTCGTAGTTATCGATTACCAGGATCATGGCGCGACCTCTTGCCCCGGGCCTTCTAGGACGGTGGGGCGCTGACGCCAAGGCCCACACGCGCTATACTGAGTCATGGTTGAACTTCGGGCGCGATCGGCGGACGAAAGCTTTACGCGGGCCATGTCGCGGGCGCGGGGCTATCTGGCGGTCCCGGAACAGCCGCGGCGGGCGTGGCCCGTGCTGTTGGCCGCGACTTTTTTCGCCATCAGCTCCATGGTCTTCGCCACCGCCGCCATCATGGCGCCGTCCGTCACCCTCACGCACCTGCCGCCGAGCGAGACCCTGGCGTCAACGCTGCACTGATTATTCGAATCGCCAGGCTTCCTCGGCCGCTCGCCGCAGGGCCCGGGACTTGTGCAGGGTTTCCTCGTATTCGGCGTTCGGGTCGCTATCGGCAACCACCCCGCCGCCGGCCTGGACATACATGGTCCCGTCCTTGACCAGGGCCGTGCGCAGCACGATGCAGGTATCGACGCTGCCGTCACAGCCGAAATAGCCCACGGCGCCGGCATAGCCGATCCCGCGCTTTTCGCTTTCCAGTTCGTCGATGATCTCCATGGCCCGGACCTTGGGCGCGCCTGACAGGGTGCCGGCGGGCAGGGCGGCCATCAGCACATCCACCGGATCCACACCCTCGGGGGCGTCGCCCTCGACGGTGGAGACGATGTGCATGACGTGGCTGTAGCGCTCGATAGTGAAGCTCTCGGTGACGCGCACGCTGGGGCCTCGGCGGGTCGCCTGGGGCTGGTTGGTCCCCTCGTGGCGCAGCATGTCCACCCGACCCACATCGTTGCGGCCCAGGTCCAGCAGCATCAGGTGTTCGGCCCGCTCCTTGGGATCGGCCAGCAGGTCCTTTTCCAGTTGCAGGTCTTCCTCCGGCGTCGCGCCCCGGGGACGAGTGCCGGCGATGGGGCGGATTGTGATCTTGCCGTCCCGCAGGCGCACCAGGATCTCCGGGCTGGAGCCCACCAGCTGGAAGTTCCCGAAGTTCAGATAGAACAGGAAGGGCGACGGGTTCAGCCGCCGCAGGGAGCGGTAGAGGGCGAAGGGCTGCTGGTCGAAGCTCGCCCGGAACCGATGGCTGGGCACCACCTGGAAGATGTCGCCAGCCTCGATATAGCGCTTGGCCCGTTCGACCATGTCGCAATAGGCCTCGCGGGTCACGGGGGACTCGAAGGGCTGGGCCGGGTGGAATTGGCGCTGGGGCGTCGGCGGCAGGGGCGCGCGCAGGTCGGCGGCCACCGCCTCCAATCGGGCGATCGCCTGGGCGTAGGCGTCCTTGGCGGGCAGGGCGCTGGGACGGGCCGTGGTGGTCAGGACGATTTCCTGGCCGATGGAATCGAAGATCGCCACCACCGCGGGACGGATCATCAGACCGTCGGGCAGACCGAGCGCATCCGGATTGACGTTCGGCAGATGCTCCGCCAGCCGGATCATGTCGTAGCCGATGGCGCCAAATACGCCGCCCGCCATGGGCGGCAGGCCCTTGGGCAGGTCCAGGCGCGAGCGCGCCACCAGATCGCGCAGGGAATCCAGCGCGCCGCCGGCCTCGGGCCGGAACACTCCGGCCTCCAGATCCGCGCCCTGGCTGATCTCGGCCTTGTCGCCATAGCAGCGCCAGATCAGTTCCGGCTGCATGGCGATCACCGAATAGCGACCCCGCCAGGCGCCGCCCTCGACGGATTCGAACAGGAAGGCGTTCGGCTGGCCGTGGGCCACCTTCAGATAGGCCGAGACCGGGGTTTCCAGGTCATCGACGATGCGGGTCCAGACGATCTGGGCCGCACCGCTCTGATAGGTTTTCTCGAAGTCCGAAAATTCAGGCGAAAAGGTCAAGACGCGGGGCTCCCGCTGGCGGGCTTGCCGCCATCCTTGGGCGGGGTGTCCTTGGGCAGGGTGTCGGCGGAAAGGCCGAGGGCCGAACGGGCGCGGGCGAGGTCCGAGACGGGCTTGATCTTGGCCCTGGCGCTGTTGCGCAGCATCAGGCCGATATCCTGGAACAGCTGACCCGTCAGGGTGTCGGATTCCTGAGCCACCAGCATGGCCGCCTGGGCCGGCGCCGGAGGCTGCACGTCGTCCAGCTTGGCCACCATCACCGCGACCTGGGCGGTGGCGCCGCTGAAGACCTCGCCCTTCTTGGCGGCGAAGATCTTCTGACTCATGTCCGGCCCCAACACCTTGTTCTGTTGCAGGGAGGTGCGGGTGACGCCAGCGGCTTGGCCCACCTTGGCGCCCACCGAGGCGGCGACGCTCTCGAAGCTCTCACCTTTGCGCACCCGGCTGGTCAGCTCTTCGGCCTTGGCCTGGAGCCGCTTGGACATCTCGGTGATCATGTAGTCGCGGGTGAGGGGCTCCTTGACCTCGGCCAGGGCCGGGACGGCGGGGGGCAGCACCTTTTCCACGCGGATGGCGAAATATTCCCCGGAGGATTCGCTGATCAGGTCGCTCTCGCCGCCCTGAGGCGTCTTGAAGGCTTCCTGCATCAGCTTCTGCGTCAGGCCGGGCGCAGGCTGACCGGTGAGGCCCGTGCCCTGGGCGGTGATCGGCCCGATGGACTCCGGCGCCGCGCCGGCGGCGCGGGCGGAATCGGCCATGCTGGCGCCGCCGCTGTGGGCGTCCTCATATTTCTGCACGAGGGCATAGACCTTCTGGCCGGCGGTGTCGGCCTTCACCTGGGCCTCAAGCTGCGGGCGCATTTCCTCAAGGCTGGCCACATGGGCCGGCTTGATGTCAGTGATCTTGATCACGCCCATGCCCAGGGCGCCCTGGACCAGACCGCTGACATCGCCGGTCTTCATGGCGAAGGCCGCGTCCGCGATCTTGGGATCGCCAATGCCGCTCTTGGGGGCGTCGGTATAGACGATGGGCTGGGCGCCGATGCTCTTGGCCACGGCGGCGGGATCCTGTCCGGCCTTCAGCTTGGCGGCCACGGCCAGGGCGGTGGCTGCGTCCTTCACCGGGATCTGCGCCAGGGAGCGCTTTTCCGGGGCGGAGGCGGCGTCCTTGCGGAAATTATAGAGCTTGGTCACCGCCGCCTCGTCCACAGGCATGGAGGCGGCCATGGCCTTGGCGCTGAAGCGCACCACGGTCAGGATCCGCATTTCGGGACGCTTCAGGGCCGCGGCGTTCTGGTTCAGGAAGGTCTGCAACTCCTGGTCCGTCGGCGGGGTCGGCGGGGCGACGTTGTGCGGATCGAGAATGAAATAGCTCAGATTGCGGCTTTCCAGCCCGTAGGCGGCGATCAGGGCTCCGTAGGTCTTGGGCGCCTTGAGGCCCGTGCCGATCCCGGCGGCCAGATGGTTCTGGGCCAGTTCGTCCCGCAGCAGGGATTCATAGATCTTCGGGGTCAGATTGTTCTGCGCCAGGGTGCTCTCATAGGCCTTCTGGTCGAATTTCCCGGTCAGCTTGTCAAAAAACATCGGCTGCTTGGCGATGGCGTCGCCGACCAGCTTGTCGGCGGGGGTCACGCCGATCCGGCGCAGATATTCGGCGAAGGCCTCGCTGGACTCCAGATCCGACAGGACCCGTTTGTCGAAACCCGCCGCCACGGCGTCCTGCAGCGTGACCTGCTGGCCCTGCTGCTGGGAGACCTGCTTCAGCGCATTGTCGAACACGCGCTTGAAATCGCTCCCCGACACCTCACGCGAGCCGGCCGTGACCACCGCCGTGCTGATCTTGGCGTGCAGCATGTCGCGGATGTTAAAGGTGACAAAGCTGAGGATCAGCAGGACGAACAATCCGGCGGCCCACTTGGTCTTCGCAAATGAGCGGATGGCGGCGAGCATGATCGAAAGTCCTGTGACGCGGCGGGCCGCAAGCAGACGGCAAGGGTGCGATATAGTTTAGCCGGGCGCGGCGGAGCAAGCATTGACGCTCCGAAGACCGATGGACAGGGGCCACGCCATGACCTAGGCGCTCGATCCGGGACTATCAAACTGGGTTGAGAGACGCTGAATGGCCAAGCCGCTGATCGCCGGAAACTGGAAAATGAACGGTCTCGCCGCCGATCTGACGGAGGCGGTCGCTCTCGCCCAGGCCCTGGCCCAGCAGCCCGCCAAGGCACGGGTCGCCCTTTGTCCTCCAGCCACTCTCATAGAGCGGGCCGCGCGGGCCCTGGCCGATTCGCCGGTGCTGGTGGGGGCTGAGGACTGTCACGCCCAGGTCAGCGGCGCCTTCACCGGAGATATCAGCGCCGAGATGCTGGCGGACGCAGGAGCCGTGCTGGTCGTCGTCGGCCACTCAGAACGCCGCGCCGGCCACGGGGAAAGTGACGCCGATGTCGCCGCCAAGGCCCTGGCGGCGGCCCGGGCGGGCCTGGAGCCGATCATCTGCGTCGGCGAGACCCTGGCCGAACGGGAAGCGGGCCGGGCTCTCGAGATCGTCACCGGCCAGATCAAGGGTTCGGTTCCCGCCGCCCTCGCCGGCGGCGCGGTCACCGTGGCCTATGAGCCGGTTTGGGCCATCGGCACGGGGCTGACCCCCACCATCCCGCAGATCGAAGAAGTTCACGGCGCCATTCGCCAGGCCTTGGTCGAGGTGCTGGGGCCGGCGGGCGCCGAGGTCGGCATTCTCTATGGCGGCTCGGTGAAGCCGGACAACGCCGTGGAGATCCTGCGGGCGACCGAGGTCGGCGGGGCCCTGGTGGGGGGCGCGTCACTCAAGGCCGCGGATTTCCTACAGATCATCCGCGCGGTCTGACCGCAGTGCGCAGGCTCTAGCGCCGAGCGGGGCTTGGTGGTAGATGGCGCGGCTTGTCGCGCCGCTCCCTTGCGGGTCGGCCCCTCGAGATCTGACCAGGCTTCATGCTTCTCAATATCCTTCTGGGCGTCATTGTCGTCGTCTGCGTCGCGCTTGTCGTCGCCATCCTGCTGCAACGCTCCGAGGGCGGCGCCCTTGGCATGAGCGGCGGCGGACCCGGCAACTTCATGACCGCCCGGGGCACTGGCGACTTCCTGACCAATCTCACCCAGATCCTGGCCATCGTCTTCTTCGTGCTGTGCCTGGCCATGACCCTGATCAGCGGCCACAATCGCGCCCAATCGTCGATCGTCGATCGCCTGAAGCTGAAGGTTGATCCGAACAGCCTCAATCAACCCGCCGCTCCGGCGCCCAGCACTTCGGCCCCCGCGGCTGGCGGTCTGGCTCCGTCTCGGCCCGCCGCCGCGGCCCCTGTCGCGCCCGCGCCCACCAGTGCTCCGACCCCGCTCAATCCCTTCGGGCAAAGCGCCACCGTAGCGCCCTCCGCGTCCAAGCCGGCCGCGAAGCCGGCCAAGACCTCCGGCCAGTAAGAGTACAGTCGCTTGAAAATTTGTTCGTCCACAGGCGAGCGCCTGGGGCGCAGCCGCGAATCAGAGGTAGTCTGAGCGCCCATGGCCCGGTACATCTTCATCACCGGCGGCGTGGTCTCCTCCTTGGGAAAAGGTCTCGCCTCCGCCGCTCTCGGCGCGCTGTTGCAGGCGCGCGGCTACAAGGTGCGGCTGCGCAAGCTGGACCCATATCTCAACGTCGATCCGGGCACGATGAGCCCCTATCAGCACGGTGAGGTGTTCGTCACCGACGACGGGGCCGAGACCGATCTGGACCTCGGCCACTACGAACGGTTCACCGGCGTCTC
>JARLIP010000101.1 GCA_031291685.1 Caulobacteraceae bacterium
CGCTTCCGTCCGTCCACCCAGGCGTCGATCATGTCGGCCCATTCCTGCAGCATGTGTCGGCGCTGCGGCTCGTATTCCGCCTTGTTGTAGACCCCGCGCGAGGACCGCCCGTCCTCGTGCGCCAGGCACTTTTCGATCCAGTCGCTGTTGAAGCCGAGCTCGTTAAGGAGCGTCGAGCCGGTGCGGCGCAGGTCGTGGACGGTGAACGGCTCCAACGGCAGATCTTCCTTCTGCGCCCGCTCGACGACGGCATAGGTGATCCGGTTGAACGTCGCACGCGACATGGGGGCGTCCGCGTCGTACCGCGAGGGCAGCAGATAGCGGGAGTTCCCGGCGCAAGTCTTGAGCGCGACCATGATGTCGAGCGATTGGCGGGTGAGATAGACGTTGTGCGCCTTCGCGCGCTTCATCCGCTCCTTCGGAATGGTCCACACGGCGTTCTCAAAATCCACCTCGGGCCAGGTCGCGTCCTGCAGTTCGCTCTTGCGGACCATCGTCAGCAGGATGAGCCGCATCCCGAGCCGGATCGTCGGAAGTGTGGCGACGTGCTCGAGTTGCTTCAGCATGATCCGAATCTCGGTCGCCGAAAGGGCCCGGTCCTTGGGGACGAACGTGGCGATCGACGCCGGGCCGACCTCGTCCGCAGGATTGGCGACCTTCTCGCCGTGCAGAATCGCGAAGCCATAGACTTGTTTGACGATGTCCCGGACGTGCAGCGCCGTCGCCGGCGCGCCGCGATCCTTGACCTTCCCGCAGTGGGCGCGAAGGTCGTTCGGCGCGATTTCGGTCAAGAGCCGATTGCGGAACACCGTCAGCAGGTCGCGCTCGTAGATCGAGCGCCGCATGGCCCGGGTGCTGTCGGCCATCGGCGCCTCCGTGAACCAGCGCTCGGCGAACTCGCCGAAGCTCTTGGCCTCCTGAAGACGGCGCTTCTCCCGCTGCTTCTCGTGGGCGGGCGAGAGCCCGGCCTCGACGGCGCGCCGCGCATCCAGGCATTTCTCCCGGGCGCGGGCCAGCGACACGCCTGCGGGCCCGTACTTGCCCAACACCACAGTCTCGCGCCGGCTGTGGAGCCGGTAGTCGTACCGGAAGGTCACCGTGCCGGACGTCGCGACATGGGCGTACATCCCGTCCCGGTCGGCGACCTTGTAGGGTTTCCCCTGTGATTTCAGATTCTTAAGCGCGGTGTCGGTGAGCACGCCGGCCTCCTCAGATCGAAAATACCGTCAGCCATATTCGGCCGTCCGAGGCGACAATTTCTCCAATATTTTTCGATAGTTAGGTGTCGAAAAAATACCGTCATGGCCTCGATTTGGCTGACGGTATCTGCGCCGAGCGCAACGGACAAGCGGAGCCGATACCGTCAGAACTACCGTCAGATCGGTTCGGCGCCCTGCGATAGAAGGCGATAGACGATGTAAGGAAAGTATTTTATATTCAGTGAGTTATGTCGATGAACCGATAGTCCGCGATACCCCGCGAACCACGTTGAATCATTCCCACTCGATCGTCCCCGGCGGCTTGGAGGTCACGTCATAGACCACGCGGTTGACGCCCTTGACCTCGTTGATGATGCGGGTGGCGGCCTTGGCCAGGACGGGCCAGGGGAATTCGAAGAAGTCGGCGGTCATGCCGTCGGTGGAGGTCACGGCGCGCAGGGCGCAGACGTCCTCATAGGTGCGCGCGTCGCCCATCACCCCCACGGTCTTGACCGGCAGCAGCACGGCGAAGGCCTGCCAGATGCTGTCATAGAGGCCGGCCTTGCGGATCTCGTGCAGATAGATGGCGTCGGCCTGTTGCAGGGTGGCGACCTTGGCCCTCGTGATCTCGCCGGGGATGCGGATGGCCAGGCCCGGTCCCGGGAAGGGATGGCGGCCGACAAAGGCCGGCGGCAGGCCCAGCTCGACGCCCAGGGCGCGGACCTCGTCCTTGAACAGCTCACGCAGGGGCTCGACCAGTTTCAGCTTCATGTGCTCGGGCAGGCCGCCCACATTGTGGTGGCTCTTGATCACCACCGAGGGCCCACCCCGGGCCGAGACGCTCTCGATCACGTCGGGATAGAGGGTGCCCTGGGCCAGGAAACCGGCGCCCTCGATCTTGGCCGCCTCCCGGTCGAAGGTCTCGATGAACAGGCGCCCGATGGTCTTGCGCTTGGCCTCGGGGTCGGAGATCCCCTCGAGGGCGCCCAGGAATTCCTCAGAGGCGTCAACGTGGATCAGCGGGATGTTGTAGTGATCCTTGAACAGGGTCACCACCTGCTCGGCCTCGTTCTGGCGCAGCAGGCCCGTGTCGACGAACACGCAGGTCAGCTGGTCGCCGATGGCCTCATGGATCAGAACCGCGGCGACGGAGCTGTCGACCCCGCCGGACAGGCCGCAGATCACCCGCCCCTCGCCCACCTGTTCGCGAATCCGCGCCACCGCCTCGGCGCGGAAGGCGGCCATGGTCCAGTCTCCCTCCAGCCCGGCGATGCGGTGGGTGAAGTTGCGTAGCAGGAGGGCGCCGCGCGGGGTGTGGACCACCTCCGGATGGAACTGCACCCCATAGATCCGCCGCCCCTCGTCGGCGATGGCGGCGAAGGGAGAGTTCTGCGAGGTCGCCACCACCTGGAAGCCCTCGGGAATGGCGGTGATCACGTCCCCGTGGCTCATCCACACCGGCTCCAGATCGCCCACATCGCCGAGGCCCGCCAGCAGCGGGGTTTCCCGCGCGATGCGGATGTCGGCCCGCCCGAACTCCCGGTGATGGCCGCCCTCCACCGCCCCGCCCATGGCCGCGCAGATCGCCATCTCGCCATAGCAGATGCCCAGGACCGGAACCCCCAACTCGAACAAGCGGGGATTGGGGGTGGGGCTGTCCTCTTCGCCGGCGCTGGCCGGGCCACCGGACAGGATCACCGCCTTGGGGGCGTAGCTGTCCAGGAAGCCGTCGCTGACCTTGTCGAAGGGATGGATCTCGCAATAGACGCCGCTCTCGCGGACCCGGCGGGCGATCAACTGGGTCACCTGGCTGCCGAAATCGACGATCAGGACGCGGTCGTGGCGGGCGGGTTCGGTCATGGGCGTCCTTTTTGGATCAGGGTCGTGGTCGGCGGCGCGGGATTGGGCGGGCTCATAGTCAAATTTCGCCCCGGCGTCACGCAGCACGCCTCAGGGCGGCGACGAAGAAGCCGTCGGTGGCGGCGATGCGCGGGGTCAGGCGCAGGAACCCTTCCGCCGTGCGGCGGGGCGCCAGCATCGCCAGGCCCTCGGGGCCCACCTGGGCGGAGGCCTCGATCTGGGCCAGCACGTCCAGAGCCTCGAAGCGCGGATCGGCGGCGCGGAAGGCGGCGATGCGGTCCTCGTTCTCCTCGACCAGGAGCGAGCAAGTCACATAGATGAGCCGCCCGCCGGGCTTCACATAGGCGGCGGCGGCGCTCAGCACCGCGTCCTGCTCGGCCATGCGCCGCTCCAGCTGGGCCTGGGTCAGGCGCCACTTGGCGTCCGGGTGGCGCCGCCAGGTGCCCGAGCCCGTGCAGGGGGCGTCGACGAACACCACGTCCATCTTTCCCACCAGGTCGTGCAGCGGATCGGGCCGCAGGGGCGTGCGGACCTGCAGGTTGCGCACCCCCGCCCGCTCGGACCGGCGCACGGTGTCGGCCAGGCGCCGGGCGTCGGCGTCATAGGCGTAGAGCTGGCCGGTATTGCCCATGGCCGCGGCCAGAGCCAGGGTCTTGCCCCCGCCCCCGGCGCAGAAATCCAGCACCTGGACGCCCTTGACGGCCCCCGCCGCGGCGGCGGCGATCTGCGAGCCCAGGTCCTGCACCTCGAACCAGCCCTTGCCGAATTCAGGGATGGCCTCCACCGGCGGCGCCTTGTCCGTGGGGCCCGGGGCGGCGATGCGCAGGGCGTTAGCCGCGATCCCGGCCGGATGGGCGTTCAGGGGCTCCAGGGCCTTGATGGCCCGGTTCAGGTCGGTCTTGAGGGTGTTGACCCGCAGATCAATGGGCGCCCGGGCGGCCAGGGCGGCGGCCTCCAGCCCCCGCTCGCCGCCAAAGGCCCGGGTCAGGGCCGCGTCCAGCCAGTCGGGATAGTCCCCCAGCACGGCCGCGCTGGCGCCCTCAAGTCCGTCCTTGGCCAGGAGCCGCGCGGCCTCGTCATCGGTCAGGGCGCCGATCCCGTGGGGGGCCTCGGCGGCGGCCTCGGCGATCCGCTCCAGGGGCCAGCCCCAGGCGAAGCCCAGGGCGCCCAGGACCACGCCGCGGGGGCTCTCGCTCCCCATCCGCGCGCCCAGGCTGCGGCGATGGCGCAGGGCGTCCAGCACCAGGCCCGAGACGAAGGCGCGATCCTTCGAGCCCGCGAACCGGCTGGCGTCCCCCCAGGTCTTCAGCGCCAGCCGAAACGGCTTGTGGCGCTCGTCCATGTCCTCGATGACCGTGATTGCGGCCGCGACCCGTCCCGCGTCACGCACCCTGTCGCCTCGCAGATCTCACGCTCTGAGCCTCACGAGGGCGCTGAGTAGTTGGGCGCCTCACGGACCATGTGCACGTCGTGAACATGGCTTTCGCGCAGGCCCGCCCCGGTGATGCGGATGAACCGCGCCTTGGTCTGGAAGGTCGGCACGTCCGGGGCGCCCACATAGCCCATGGCCGCCCGCAGGCCGCCCACCAGCTGGTGAATGATCGAACCGATCTGGCCCTTGTAGGCGACCTGCCCCTCGATGCCCTCGGGCACCAGCTTGAGGGTGTCGGCCACCTCCTTCTGGAAGTAGCGGTCGGCCGAACCCCGGGCCATGGCGCCCACCGAACCCATGCCGCGATAGGCCTTGTAGGAGCGGCCCTGATACAGGAACACCTCACCGGGCGCCTCTTCGGTGCCGGCGAACATCGAGCCCATCATCACCGCGGAGGCGCCGGCGGCGATGGCCTTGGCCAGGTCGCCGGAATACTTGATCCCGCCGTCGGCGATGATCGGAACCCCGCTGTCGCCCGAGGCGCGCACGGCGTCGAGAATGGCCGTCAGCTGCGGCACCCCGACCCCGGCCACGATCCGGGTGGTGCAGATCGATCCAGGACCGATCCCCACCTTCACCCCGTCGGCGCCGGCGTCGATCAGGGCCTTGGCCGCCTCATAGGTGGCGACGTTGCCGGCCACCACCTGAACCCGGTTGCTCTCGCGCTTGACCCGTTCCACGGCCCTGGCCACATGCACAGAGTGACCATGGGCGGTGTCGATCACCACCACGTCCACCCCGGCGTCCACCAGGGCCATGGACCGCTCATAGCCCACATCGCCCACGGTGGAGGCGGCGCCCACCAACAGACGCCCTTGAGCGTCCTTGGCGGCGAAGGGGTGGGCCTGAGCCTTGTCCATATCCTTGACCGTGATCAGGCCGACGGCGCGATAGGCCTCGTCCACCACGATCAGCCGCTCGATCTTGCGGCTTTTCAACAGGGCGCGGGCCTCGGCGGGGGTTACCCCCTCGCGCACCGTGGCCAGGTTGTCCTTGGTCATCACCTCGGAGGCCGGCACGTCCGGATTGCCCTCGAAGCGCATGTCCCGGTTGGACAGGATGCCCACCAGCTTGCCGGTCTCCCGCTCCACCACGGGAAAGCCGGAGATCTTCCGCCGGGCGGTGATCTCGCGCACTTCGCGCAGGGTGGTGTCCGGGTTGATGGTCACCGGATTGATGACCATGCCGCTTTCATAGCGTTTGACCTCCCGCACCTGGTCGGCCTGTTCCTCGACGGTCAGGTTGCGGTGCAGGATCCCGAGTCCCCCGGCCTGGGCCATGGCGATGGCCAGCCGGCTTTCGGTCACCGTATCCATGGCGGCCGAGACGATCGGGATATTCAAATTAATCGCGCGCGTGAACTTCGTCGCAGTGTTGACTTCCCCTGGCATCCATTCGGAAGCGCCGGGTTCGAGCAAAACGTCGTCGAAGGTAAGCCCTTCGCGAATCTCCATGAGACTCTCCATTTTGCGGGCCGCCTATAGCCGGCGCCGCTCGGGTTGGGAAGGGCGTCATTGTCATTGACGCATGCGACAGGCCTTCGAGTGGAGCCTCAGGTGGGGCGCAAGAGCCCCTCAATCAACGCCCACGAAAGCCGGTGGCCACCAGATAGAGCTCGGAACTCTGGGCCCGGCTGGCCTTGGGCTTGACGTGCTTGACCACGTCGAAATTAGCCTTCAGCACCCGCAGCACCTCGGAGGTCTCGCCCCCCTGGAAAGCCTTGGCGACAAAGGCGCCGCCGGGCTTGAGCACCTCCACGGCGAAATCCGCCGCCGCCTCGATCAGGCCGATGATACGCAGGTGGTCGGTGCGCTTGTGGCCGATGGTGTTGGGCGCCATATCCGACAGCACCAGGTCCGGCGCGCCCCCCAGGGCGGCCATCAACCGCGGCCCGCAATCGGGATCAGTGAAGTCCATCTCGAACAGCTGGGCGGGCGGCAGGGGATCCACGGGCAACAGGTCCACCCCCACCACGTGGGTCGCGCCCCGCTCGATCGCCACCTGCACCCAGCCGCCGGGGGCGCAGCCCAGGTCGATCACCCGGGAGCCTTGGCGCAGCAGGTGAAAACGATCGTCGATCTCCGACAGCTTGAAGGCCGCCCGGGAGCGATAGCCCCTGGCCTTGGCCGCGGCCACGAAGGGATCGTTCAGTTGGCGCTCCAGCCAGGCCTGGGAGGACGGGGTGCGCACCTTGGCGGTCTTCAGGCGAACGGCGGCCTTGCGGGTGTGGCCCTCGATCTCGTTGCCGCGGGTGGGGGCGCGGACCAGACGGCGCTTGGGAGGATCTTCGCTCATCACGCCACCGCCTTGGCCGCACCCTTGCCGGCGCGCCGACGGCGCCGGGTGCGCCGACGGCCGCTGTTCTCGGCCATCAGCGACAGTAGCAGGCCCTCGCGCAGGCCGCGATCAGCCACGCGCACCCGGTCGCACGGCCAGACCTCCTGCACCGCCTGCAGGATCGCCGCCCCGGCCAGAACCAGGTCCGCCCGGTCCGGCCCGATGCAGGGCTGGGCCGCCCTCTGGGCCGGCTCCAGGTTCAAGAGCCGCTCGGCGGTGGCGACGCAATCGTCCCGGGTCAGCCACAGGCCGTCCACCAGGGTGCGGTCATAGCGGGTCAGGCCCAGATGGATCCCCGCCAGGCTGGTGATGGCGCCGGACGTGCCTACCAGATGCCCTCGTCCCGCATTGAAGGCCTCCCTCAGGCCCTCCGCATGGGGAAATTCGGTGATCCTGGCCTTGACCGCATCGACCATGGCCCGGAACCACGCCCGCTCCCCCGGCCGCTTTTCCGGAAACTGCTCGGCCAGGGTGACGACGCCCATGGGAATGGAGAGCCAGGCCCGAATCGGCGGCATGGCGGCCAGCCCCCCGGCCATGATCTGCTCGGACGTGGTCCCGCTCAGGTCCACCCAGGACAGTTCGGTCGAGCCTCCACCCACGTCCAGCACCAGGGCCGCGTCCGTGGAATGGTCCAAAAGCGTCAGACAGCCCGCGACCGATAGACGCGCTTCCTCGTGCGGCGTGATTACCTGGAGGTGAATTCCGGTCTCCCGCTCGACCCTCTGGATGAACTCCGCCCCATTGGCCGCCGAGCGGCAGGCCTGGGTGGCGATGGCCCGGACCCGGGGCACGCCCCGGCGGCTGAGCCGGTCGGCGCACACCTTCAGGGCGCTCAGGGCCCGGTCCATGGCGGCCGGTTGCAGGCGCCCGGTCTGGGACAGCCCCTCCCCCAGACGCACGATCCGCGAATAGGCGTCGATCACGCGAAACCCACCCCGGGCAGGGGTTGCGATCAACAGACGGCAATTGTTGGTGCCCAGGTCCAGGGCGGCGTAAAGCGGTACCGACTGGCGATTCGCCCCCTCCACGCGTCCGCCTGATCGTCGATTCCTTTGACGCTCAGCAGGCGCGACCGCGTCGGACATGGGTTAAACCTAAGCTCAGAAACGAGGCACGGCGCCTGGAACCGGCCACCTTAGCAAGCCGTCACCCAAGCTGAAAGGCGTAGGTTTGCGCTGGCGATGTGTCGCATTACGTTCATCTTCCAGTCAGGACCGATCTGTAGCCTTAATGACGTCATGAGCACACGACTTGCAAAATTCACGCTGGGTCAGGTGGTTCGCCACCGGGTGTTCCCCTTCAGGGGGGTGATCTTCGACGTGGACCCCATCTTCGCCAACACCGACGAATGGTGGGAATCCATCCCCGAGGAGATCCGTCCCCGGAAGGATCAGCCCTTTTATCACCTGCTGGCCGAGAACGATGAAGGCACCTACACCGCCTATGTCTCCGAGCAGAACCTGCTCGCCGACGACTCCGGTGAGCCCGTCACTCATCCCCACACGGGCCTGATGTTCGACGGCTTCAAGAACGGGCACTACCACCTGCGCCAGCGGGTCACCCACTAGGCCGCGCGTCCTTCGAGACGCGGCGCGGTCAGGGCGCGGCTCCTACCCGTGCACCAGCTGATCCAGAAATTCCCCGCCCTCCAACGCCCCTGGGGTGATCCGCGTCTCCCCCTCGCGGATTCGGCGCAGCATCAGAGCGGTCTCGTGACAGGCCCTGGCGGCTTGGCGGCCCTTGCCGTCGGCGGCGTCTGCCTGGGGGGTCAGGACGCCGAAGCTGATCGGGGTCTCCGAGGTCAGGCTCGCGCTCAACAGGCCCTGATTCACCTCCAGGCTGATCAGGTCGTCATCAGCGGCGGCGCCCTTGATCAGGCGCCCCAGGCAGATCACCCCTTCATAGCGGCCCGTACGCGCCAGCGTCTGGGCGATCAGGGGCAGGTCGAAGGCGCCCGGAGCCTCGAAGATGTCACCCTCGTCCACGGCCGCCCCTTGCTCGGCCAGATAGGCCTGGGCGCCGCCAAGCAGGTCGGTGGTGGTCTCCTCCTCCTCGAAACGGCTGACCACGATGGCCAGGCGGACAGGACGAATAAAGGTCTGGATGGTCATGTCAGGCCCCCTCAGGCGTTCGCCGGCGTCAGATAGGCGTGGCACAGGCGCTCCACATATTTAGCCAGCACGTCCACCTCGACATTGACCTCGTCGCCGATGGAGCAGAACCGCAGATTGGTATGGGCCCAGGTGTGGGGGATCAGGGTGATTCCCACGGTGAAGCGGCCGTCGGGGCCCGTCTCTCCCACCGCATTGAGGGTCAGGCTGATTCCGTTGAGGGCAATGGAGCCCTTCTCCACGCAAAAGCCCCGCAAGGCGGCCGGCAGTGTCAGTTCCACCCGCCAGGACTCCCCATCGTTGATCACCTGGGTCAGACGCGCGCGACCATCCACATGGCCCTGCACCAGATGGCCGGAAAGGCGGGTGTCCAGGGTCACCGAGCGCTCCAGGTTGACCGCCCCGCCCACCGCCAGGGCCGACAGGTTCGAGCGCTCCAGGGTCTCGGGACTGACGAAGAAGTCGGCGCCCATCCCGTCGTGCCGGGTCACCGTAAGACAAACGCCGTTGACCGCGACACTCTCCCCAAGGGAAAGGTCCGAAAAGCCCGTGCCGATGGTCAATCGCCGGGCCGCTCCCTCGGCGGTCAAACCCTCGATGCGGCCGACCTGCTCGACAATGCCTGAAAACATGGGCGCTCCTTTAAAACTCGACGTCGTGGCGCGGCGCGGAGACAGCCCGGCGCCGGGGTTGAGTAAAAATCCCGGCGGGATGAAATCCGCGCGTTGTCATGAGACGGTGCTAAGGCCTAAGTCTGGCTTCGACCAAGCCGATCCTGAAATGCAAGAACCTAACATGTCAGACGCCATGCAGATGAGCCCGCTCCGGCCACCTACGAGAAGCATGAAAGGACCCGCCAATAGCGTGTCCAGCGACGGGGAATGGGCGCCGGGCCTGCAGAAGGCCCGGATCTACGAACAGATCCTGCTCGACATTATTTTGGGCAATCTTCGCCCCTTGAGCGTGCTGGACGAGAAGGCCCTGGCGGCGGCCTATGCCGGCGGGGTGGCCGGGGTGCGCGACGCCCTGGGCCGCCTGGCCCTGGAGGGTCTGGTGATCCGCCGTCCCCGGGTCGGCACCGTGGTGGCGCCCCTGGACATCGGCGAGATCGAGCAGGCCTTCGAGGTGCGCTACATGCTGGAGGCCCGCACCGCGGCCCTGGCCGCCCGCAACGCCACGCCGGAGGATCTGGCCGCCATCAGCGGCGCCTTCGACGGGGCCGAGGCCGCCATCGCCGCCGCCGATTTCCGCGCCATGCTGTCCATGGACCGCGCCTTCCACAAGGCCGTGGCCCTGGCCACCCGCAACGGCCCCCTGGCCCGGTTCATCATCTCCCTGCAGAACGTGGCCACCCGCTTCTGGATCTGGGAAATGGAAAAGCAGACTCCGCAGGACCAGCTCAAGGACGTGGTGCTTCACCGGGCCCTGGCCACCGCCATCGCCGAGCGCGACCCCGTAGCCGCCGAAGCCGCCGCCTCCAAGCTCCTGGGCGAGCCCCCCAGCGCCTACCGGGTGTGAAGCCCCCCTACTTCCCCGGGCTCGCCGGCGGCTTGGCGCGGCCGTAGTCCTTGCGCCAGCGGATCGACAGCTTGGCGCCCACTTCGCCGCCGATCTGCGAGACGAAGGACAGGGCCTTGGTGGCCTTGATCTCCACCTGGGCCGAAGCGCCTTGCCGGCCGCCCCCGGTCAGCTCCACATAGACGTGGTTGCCGATATATTTGCCGCCGGAGACCGTCACCCCGGTGCTGGAATCCCCGCCCCCAAGGGCCAGACGGTCCAGGCGGGCGAAGTTCTTCAATCCGCCCATCACGTCGAACCCGCCGCCGGTGGCCAGGGTGGTCAGGGCCGCCGCCAGCTGGGCGGCCTCCACCGGCGACAGCTGGGCCGCCGAGGTGCCGAACAGGACCTGTGACAGGACCTCGTCGTCCGGTCGGGTCGGTGTGGAGCTGAGGGTGATCTGCGGCTTGGCCGCCGTGCCCTGGATGCCGATGATGGCGGTGATGTTGGTGTCTTCCCGCGTCGCCTTCAGGTCCAGGCGGATCTTGTCCGTGGTGGTGGCCAGATAGACCACGCCCCGGTCGTCGATCTGGAAGCGTTTGCCAGCGAAGTCATAGTCCCCGCGCACGATCCGGGCGACGCCTTGCAGCACGGGGGCGCTGGTGGTCCCAACCACCTGGGCGTCCAGGGACAGCTCAGCGTCCAACCCCAAGCCCTTGACGAAGATCCGGCGCGGCGCGGTGATCTTGACGTTCAGGGCCAGGCCCGGCCCCAAGGCCGTCGGCGCCTGGATGCCGCCCCCAGGGGAATAGGGCTTGTTGCGCTCCACCACGTCCATGGTCACCACCCCAGGGGGAGAGCGGCCGGATTCCGCTGAGATGTCGGCTCGGTCGATGGTCAAGGCCCCGGACAGGATCGCCTTGCCCGCCGCGTCCCGCACCACGGTCACCGCGCCGGACGCGGTGGCCTTGGCGGTTTCATTGTCCAGCAGTTGGAAGTTCTTGGCGTTGAGGGTCAGCGTGCTGGAGGCGTTGGCCCCGAAGTCCATGCGCCCGTCCCCGGACAGCACCCCGGACTTGGCGTCCCTGGCGCTGAAGCGCTTCACGTCGATGGCGTCGCCGGTGATGTCCACCTCCGCCGTCAGTTGGCGCAGCTTCAGTCCGGTGGAGGCGTCTTCGAACTGGCCATTGTTCAGGGCGCCATGCCCGGTGATCCGCGGCGCGTTGATCGATCCGCCCAGGGCGCCCTCGGCCACCAGCTGGCCGCCCAGCTCCCGCTCCCCGCCATAGAACAGCTCCCAGATGGGTCCGAGTTCGCCATTGGCCGAGAATTGCCCCGCTATGGGTTTGGTGCGGTCGATGGCGATGCGGAAGGGCGCGGCGGCGGCTTCCGCTGGCAGGATCGCATGGAGCGTGGCGTGATCGGCGGTGGCGCCGGCGCCGTCCACCGTCGCGTCCAGGGTGATGCGGTCGCCCTCAAGCACGCCCTTGACCGTGCTGTTGAGGGCCAGCTTGGTGGGCGCATCGCGGCTGCGGGCGCCCTGCAGGCGCGCGTCCAGGGAGCCCTGCAGATGCTCGCCCTCCCCGCTCAGCGCCAGATTGGCGTCGAACCGGCCGGCCAGATCCTCGCCCAGGGTTCCCAGATCCACCCCGGTCAGGGCGGCCTTGGCGTTCAGTCCCGCCGTGGTCTGGCGCGCCTCGATCAGGGCGTGGCCGCCCCCGAGGGACAGGTCGAGCTTGGCGCTTCGATCGGCCCCCTCCAGCAGGAACTGGGCCGGATTGACCGTGCGAAAGTCCGTGCGCCGGAACCGCCCCTGGCCGTTGAAGCTGGCGGAAAAGCCCTTGGCCGTGCGCCCAAAGGCGCCGGAGCCCGCCACCTTGACCGGCGCCTGATCGGCCTGGACCTCGGCGTTGATGGTGTAGGGCAACAGGGCCAGCGGCCCATGGGCGGTGATCGCCACCGTATGCACCAGGGCGGTGGAGCCCTTCAGCAGGAGGTCGTGACCGCTCAGATCCAGATCGGCCTCAGGCGATCCGCCGCTCGGGGCCGTGACCTTCAGCCGGGCGTCGGCGCGCCCCTGGACCAGGAAGGCGCCGGGCCCCACCCCGACGGTCAGGTCCGCCGTGGACACCGCCCCGTGACGCAGGCCCAGGGCGCCCTTGGCCGCCGCCCCGCCGGCGGAGGCGTCCACATCGCTCAGCTCGACCCCATCGGCCACGAACTGGTAGCCCGCCTTGGCGCGAGCCGGGCCATACTGCCCTCCCGCCGTCAGGTTGAAGTCCCCGCCGATGGCGTTCGGGGCGCGGGCGATGCTCAGGGTCAGGTGCGCCCCGGTCAGGGGTAGCTGAGGCAGGTCAACGCGGTCGAAGTCCGCGACCAGATCGGCCTTGGGCGTCGCCCAGGCCCCGGTGATCGCGCCACGCCCCTGCGCCTTGCCGGCGATCTCCATTGGCCCGGCCGTGAACGGCCCCTGGGCCGACCAGTCCAGACCCAGCTTCAGCGCCCCGTCCTTGCCGATGGTTCCCTTGCCCGAGGCCTTGGCCGCCGCCCCCGTCAGGTCTGCCTTGGCCAGGACGATATCTCCGGCGTCGTAGGTCCCCTCCAAAGCCAGCCGTGGCGTGGCGCCCAGCAGGCGGTCGAACTGGCCAAGGCCCGCGACCAGGTTCGCCCCCTTGATGTCCGCGCTCAGCTTCCAGGGCTTCTTGCCGCTGGACTGCGAGGCGGACCATGTGGCGTCCAGCGCGCCCTTGGCCCCGGCCCGGGCGTTGGCCAGGTTCTCCAGATGGGCCTGCCCCTTGAAGTTCAGATCGCCCAGGAGGCCGATCGAGCCCGTGGCCTCGGCCCTCAGCCCCGCCCCCTGAGCCTTGACCGACCGCAGCAGATATCGGCCGTCAGGCAGGCGCGATCCGTCCAGATTAATGTGCGGCCGCGCCCCGGCCACAGTCGCGAGCAGCCCGTCCCCCTGCCCGCCCGTCCCGTCGGCGGTGGCGACCAGGCGATACTCGCGCTTGCGATAGGTCAGCTGAGCTGGCCCCGCCGCGCCGGCCAGGGCGTAGCCGGCCACGGACAGCTTCTCGGCCGCGACCTTGCCCTCGAAACGCCAGTCGTCCTGGGCGCCCTTCAACACTCCCGCCACATGGGTCGGCCCCACGACCGGATAGGACACTAGCCGCGACAGGTCCTTGGCGGTGACATCCAGCGCGATGCCGGCGTCCGAACGATGCTTGGCCGTGTCCATCGGACCCCGGGCCGACAGGCTCACATTCTCGGTGGCCAGTTGCAGGCCGATCTCGCGCACCTTGCCCTTCACCGGCTTGTCGTCGGTGGAGAACACGAGTTCCGGCCCCAGGGCTTGCATCCAGTGGGCGGTCCAGGTGGAGGCCGCCAGGGACAGCCGCCCATGGGCCACGCCACCCGCCTTGGTCCAGGCCCCGCTGGCCTGGGCGATTTGCTGGACGCCGCTGTAGATGCTTAGGCCAAGATCCCCCTTGTCGAAGGTTCCGTTCGCCTTGGCGTCCAGGCGGAGGGCCTGGGCCACGGGCAGGCCAAGAATGCCGGCGACAGCCCCGCCTCGACTTTCCCGGCCCCGGGCGTCAAGTTCGACCCGCCGGCCGACGCCCAAGTCGAAGGTGGCGTCCAGCCCGTCCCCCGGGTGCAGCAGGTTGCGCCCCTGAATGGCGCCGGCGATCCCGCCCTTGCGCTCCAGGTCCAGGCTGGCGTTGATCTGGAACAGCCCCCGCTCAACGCTGAAGGCCGGCAGGGTCTCCACCCGCACCGCCATGCGGTCGAGCACGATCGAGACCGGCATCCCTGCGGATCCGCCGCCTCCGCCAGCCCCCATGTCGGGGCGATGGCCCAGCACCAGCTGGTCCATCAGCAGATCCTCGACGTGCAGCCGCCGCTGGAACAGGTCAAGGGGACTCCATTCCACCTTTAGCCGTCGCGCGTCGAGCCAGGCGCCCTTGCCATCCTCAATCGCCAGGCGGTCCAGGCTGAAGGCGTCCCAAAGATCCCCCTTGAGCCCGGAGACCCGCAGCCGCCCCAGGGAGCCCAGGGACAGCCCGTCCAGCCGCGCCACCACGAAGGCGCGACCGACATCCGTCTCAACCCCGAAACGGACCACCGCCATCATCGCCAGGATGACCATGGCCACACCGCCCGCCACCGAGGCGACCAGATAGCGCCAGCGCATGGACCGCTTTGGCCGCGTCGGGGCCGCCTGCGCCGTCTCCGGCGTCTCGGGAGCGGGATCGGGAGGCGCCTCGGTCAAAAGCTTTGCCCGATGCTGAAATAGAGCTGGATGGGGGCGTCCCCGTGCCGCTGGTGCAGGGGCGTGCCGATATCCACCCGGATCGGGCCAAAGCCCAGATTATAACGAACCCCAACCCCGATCCCGATGTCCGGATGGCTAAAATCGGGGGTCACCTGCTTGCCCGCCGCGCCGGCGTCGATGAAGGCCACCGCGCTCCACTTCTTGGTGATGGGCTGGCGCACCTCCAGCGAGGCCTCCACCAGGGACAGGCCGCCCTCGGGGGTGTTGTCTGGATAGCGTGGCCCCACCGCCTGATAGGCGTAGCCCCTCACCGATCCGCCGCCGCCCGCATAGAATCGCGCCGGCGCCGGCACCCGGGGAATGTCCCCGCCGACGATGGCCCCCAGCTTGGCCCGCCCGGCCAGGACTGTGCCCAAGGCCCCGTCCAGGGGCAGGTAGGCCGACAGCTGGGCCGAGGTCTTCAGATAGGCGATCGAGCCGTCGCCCATGGCGTAGGTCGGTTCGGCCCGGGCCCCAAGCCGCCAGCCGGAGGTCGGGTCCAGGGGGTCGTTGGACTTGTCGAGATTGAAGGCGCCCAGGACCGAAAAGGTCAGCAGATTGCGGCGACGCCCCGAGGCCACGAAGTTCGCGGCCTCCTTCTCGTCGGTGATCGAGTCGTCCAGAGACACCCCATAGGTCAGGTAGGAGATCTTGCTGAACTTGTGCGTCAGATCGGCGCTGAGCACCCCCCCGGAGGAGGTATAGGCCGTGGTGTCGTCGCGATAGAGGGCGGCCGTCAGTTTC
Source organism: Caulobacteraceae bacterium (assembly GCA_031291685.1). Lineage (GTDB taxonomy): Bacteria > Pseudomonadota > Alphaproteobacteria > Caulobacterales > Caulobacteraceae > Poindextera. The sequence goes on from JARLIP010000101.1 coordinate 15,496, forward strand.
AGGGTCTGAGCGGCCTTGCCAAAATGCGGGATCGCCAACTCGGTCTGCAGCCGGCTGTCCAGCTGAGCGATCTGCAGGCTGGTGGTCAGGGTGTCAGCCCGCTTCAGGCGGTTATAGACGATCCAGCGACTGTCGACGCCGGCGCCTTCGGTGGTCGAATAGCTGGCGCCCAGCTCCAAGGTGCCCTTGGGCCGGTCGACCAGAGAGACGATCACCGGCCTCTGACCGTCCTTGGTCCGCGCCGCCGGCGCCAGGGTGACGCTCACCGTGTCATAGGCGCCGGTTTCCACCAGCCGCCGCTCCAGTTCCGCCACGGCCTTGGGCTGATAGCGCTGGCCGCTCTTCCAGGGCACGAGCTTGCGCAGCCAGGCCAGTCGGGTGCGGCTGCCCCCGCTGACCTCGATGCCGTCCATCAGCACCGGGGCGCCGGCGGCGATCTTGAAGATCGGCTGCACGGTCTTGTCCGCGTGATCAACAATGACCGTCCGGGGCTTGGCCTCGGCGTCCGCATAGCCCTGCCGTTCCATCACAGCGACGATGCGTCCCTCGGCCGCGATCACCGTCTCGGCGCGCCCCGGCTCCCCCAGCTTGAGCGCCATGGCCTCAATGGCCGCCTGGGCGTCCGCGGCGGCGGGGACCGCGCCCACCCACTCGATCTTGGGATCAACGATCTTGGAGCGGGGGCCAGGCGTGACCGTGATGAAGGCCACGGGCGTGTCGCCGTCGCCTATGTCAGCCTCGACATCATAGTCGTAATATCCCTCGGACCGCAGCAGGGCGATCGCCCGCTCCCCGGCGTCGGTGGCCCGCCTGCGCGCCTCCAGGCGGCTGGCTGGAGCCGTATTGCTCTGGGTGATGACCGCCTGAATCTCCGCGCGCAGGGCGCGGTCGTCCACGCCCCGCACCTCAACGCGCGAGGTCGCCGCGAGCGCCGGCGCGGCGACCGCGCAGGCCACCACAAGGCCCACCCCACCCATGGTGGCCGCGCTGCGGACAGATCCCAATCCTTGCTCCTTCGGGCGCGAGTCCCGTTAGGCCCCCAGGTGGATTTAACCGCCCGGCGCGCGCCTGTCACGGCCCGCGGATGCAGGGTCAAAAACACGCTCGGAAGGCTGATCGGCGTATCTTCGGCGAAATGGGCGCCTGGCGCCGTATTTTTAGGCGCCGTCCACGAGCCTCATTGAACTTGACCTGAGTTTGATGATTTCGTCGTGGGAGAGCCTAGCGTGCGGACTGTCGTTCAATGTCAGCACGGATCATCGATGCAAAATCTGCGGAGCCTAGACAGCGTGGACAGATTTCGAATCGTGGAAACGTCCCGTGCGTCGCTCGCGCCTGAACGCTATCGACCCGAGCGTTTCTACGATGAAATGTTCGCCGCCGACGGGACGGTGCGCCCGCATTACGCAGCGCTGGAGGAGCGGATCGCCACCCTGACCCCAGCCGAGCTGGGCGAGCGGCAGCGCACCCTAGAGCAGTCCTTCCTGCTGCAGGGCATCACCTTCACCGTCTATGGGGCGGAAAACACCACCGAGCGGATCATTCCCACCGACCTTCTGCCGCGGATCATCCCCAGCGCCGAATGGGCGCGAATCGAAAGCGGCCTGACCCAGCGCCTTCGGGCCCTCAACCTGTTCCTCGCCGACATCTACGGCGCGCAGAAGATCCTGGCCGACGGGATCGTGCCCCGGGATCTGGTTCTGGGCGCGCCCTCCTATCGCCGGGAGATGCGCGGTCTTTATGTGCCCCACAACAGCTATGTGAACGTCTGCGGCTCGGACCTGATCCGCGACGGCCAGGGCGAGTTCGCGGTGCTGGAGGACAATCTGCGGGTGCCCTCGGGGGTGTCCTACATGCTGGCCAACCGGGACGCGGCCAAGCGCACCTTCCCCGGCACCTATCGCGCCGCCGGGGTTCGCCCGGTGGAGCGCTATCCGGACCTTCTGCTCTCCACCCTCAAGAGCCTGGCCGGCGACTGGCGGCCCAATCCCCAGGTCGTGGTCATGACCCCGGGGGTCTATAACTCGGCCTATTACGAGCACGCCTATCTGGCCCGCCTGATGGGCACGCCCCTGGTGGAGGGGCGCGACCTCGTGGTCCACGACAACATGGTCTATATGCGCACCACCGAGGGCCTGCGCCGGGTGGATGTGATCTATCGCCGGGTCGATGACGACTTCATCGACCCCCTCACCTTCCGCCGGGATTCGAGCCTTGGGGTGGCGGGGCTGTTCAATGCCTATCGGGCGGGCAATGTCGTGATCGCCAACGCCCCCGGAACCGGGGTCGCCGACGACAAGGCCGTCTATGCCTTCGTGCCGGAGATCATCCGCTACTATCTGGGCGAGGACGCCATCCTGCCCAATGTGGAGACCTATCTGTGCCGTGAAGCGGCCCAGCTGGACCACGTCCTGGGCAATCTGGACAAGCTGGTGGTCAAGGCCGTGGGCGCCTCCGGCGGCTACGGCATGCTGGTCGGCCCCCACGCCACCCAGGCCGAACGGGACGATTTCGCCGACCGACTCAAGGCCGATCCTTCCAACTATATCGCCCAGCCCACCATCCAGCTCTCCACCGCCCCCTGCCTCGTGGAAGGCGCCATCGAACCGCGCCACGTGGATCTGCGCCCCTTCATCCTTGCGGGACAGAAGATCGTGGTCACCCCCGGCGCCCTGACCCGGGTGGCCCTGAAGCGGGGCTCCCTGGTGGTCAATTCCAGCCAGGGCGGGGGGTCCAAGGACACATGGGTCCTGGCCGACGGGGAGCAGCAGCCATGATGCTCGCCCGCGTCGCCGACAGTCTCTACTGGATCGGCCGCTATATCGAACGGGCCGAGCACCTGTGCCGCATCAGCGAAGTGATGCTCACCGCCACCCTGGACGATAACGAGTCGGCCACCGAGGTCGCCCGCATCGCCCTGGCCGCCATTGGCGACCACGAGGAGTCCGAGGAGATCCTCACCCCCGTGGAGCAGGTGCGCAATCTGCTGTTCGACCGGGACGATCTCGGCTCGGTGGGCGCGTCCCTGTCCCGGGCCCGGGAGAACGCCCGTCAGGTACGCGACCAGATCACCACCGAGACCTGGGAGCGGCTCAACATCCTCTATCTGCGGGTCACGGGCCCCTATGCCGAGCAGGAGTTCGCCCAGAGCGCCTCCACCTACCTGCACGGCATCATCGCCGACCTGCACCTATTCAAGGGGGCGGCAGACGCCACCATGAGCCATGGGGAAGGCTGGCGCTTCCTGCTGCTGGGGGTTCACCTGGAGCGGGCTCAGCGCATCGCCCGGCTGCTGGACGTCTGCTTCGGCGACCATGCCGGCCCAACGCCCATGACCGACCACCTGGCTCAGATGGCGGTGCTGCGCATGGCCTGCGCCCTGGAGCCCTATCTGCGGGTCTATACCGCCGAGATCCATCCGCTCTATGTGCTGCAGTACCTGTTGTTCGACGAGGACTTCCCCCGCTCCATCCGCTTCTCCACCGCCCGGATCCAGGAATATCTCGACAAGCTGGCGCCCCGCTCCACCGTCGTGAGCCGCGCCGGCCCCGAGCGCCTGGCGGGACGCCTGAACGCGCGGCTGGAATTCGCCGACCTGGACGAGACCCTGGGCGCCAGCGCCATCCTGGGCGCGGTGGTGGCGGAATGCTCGCGCATTCACCACGCCGTGTACGAGACCTTCATCGACTATCCGCTCGAACAGCGCCTACCGGCCTAGGGACATCATGCTCCTCGAAATCCGCCACCTCACCCAGTACCACTACGCCGTCCCGGTGCGCGCCAGCGTGATGGAGCTTTGGGCCCAGCCGCAAAAGAGCCCGCAGCAGCGCCTGATCAGCTTCGAGCTGGAGGTCGAGCCCACCGCCCAGCTGTTCTCCTATGTCGATGCCTTCGGCAACGCGGTTTACCACTTCGACGTGCCCCAGCCCCACGACCGGCTGGCCATCGAAAGCCGCGCGGCGGTGGAGACCGAACCCCACGCCCCCCTGCCCGAGCGCCTGGACATGGGCGAGTGGGACCGGATGCGCAGCGAGTTCGTCAAGGGCGAGTGCTTCGACTTCCTGCATCCCCACGGCTTCGCGGTTCAGACCCCGGCCCTGGCCGAATTCGTCGCCAAGCGCGGCCTGGACGGCCTGCGCACTCAGGATCCCCTGACCGCGGTCCTGGCCCTGAACCAGGCTCTCTATGAGGCCTTCGATTACGAGGCGGGGGTCACCGGCGCCGACAGCCCCATCGACCACGCCCTGGAGGGCGGTCGCGGGGTCTGCCAGGACTTCGCCCACATCATGATCGCCATCTGCCGGTCCTGGGGCATCCCCGCCCGCTATGTCTCGGGCTACCTGTTCACCGACCGCTCCGAAGGGGGCGACCGTTCCGATCCAGACGCCACCCACGCCTGGGTCGAGGTCTATCTGCCCTCCCTGCGCTGGGTCGGGCTGGACCCCACCAACAATGTGGTGGCCGGCGAACGGCACGTGGTGGTGGCCGTGGGCCGCGACTATGGCGACGTGCCGCCCTCGCGCGGGGTGTTCAAGGGGGATGCGGAGAACGAGCTGATGGTGGCCGTCAGCGTCCGGCGCGCTCGCGCCGCCGCCGCCGAACCGGAATTCATGCGCCTGGCCCGCCCCGCCTTCGCCAACGCCGCCGTCCGCCGCCGCGCCCTGGCCGCCCTGCACCAGCAACAACTCGAACAGCAACAGCAACAGCAGCAATAAGGTCGTGACGCGCGCCTGGCCACGGTGTAGCGCCGGGCGCCATGACCGACGCCAATACCCCGATCCTCTATGTCGACGCCGACGCCTGCCCCGTGAAGGAGGAGGTCTATAAGGTCGCGCGCCGCTATCGTCTGTCGGTCAAGGTGGTGGCCAACAGCTTCCTGATGGTTCCCAAGGAGGCCCTGATCGAGCGGATCGTGGTCGAGGCCGGCCCCGACATCGCCGACGACTGGATCGCCGAGCGCGCCGGCCCCGGAGACATCGTCATCACCTCCGACATGCCGCTCGCCGCCCGTAGCCTCAAGGCTGGCGCCCAGGCCCTGGCCTCCAACGGCCGGCCCTTCACCGTCGACTCCATCGGCCAGGCCCTGGCTGGCCGGGCCATAGCCGAGCACCTTCGCTCCTTCGGCGAGACCACCGGCGGGCCGCCGCCCTTCTCCAACGCCGACCGCTCCAAGTTTCTCTCGTCCCTGGACGAGGCCGTCCACCGGGCCCGGCGGGCCAAGCCGCGATAGGCCGGCGAGCCCCCTCCACCATGCTTCGCATGGTCCCCCTCCCCCAATGGGGGAGGAATAGGTTCGGCGCTGACCTTTTCTAATACCTCCCCCATTGGGGGAGGGGGACCGCGAAGCGGTGGAGGGGGTTCTCGCCGCGCCTCAGCCCTGAACCACCGGGAACAGGTGAGCCTGCTTGATCTTGAGGGTCACCCGACCACCCTGGACCGCGCCGTTCAGGTCCTCCCGGGCGAAGCTGGCCTCGATGGGTTGGCCGCCATCCAGAACCGTCTCCACCCGCGCGACCGGCCCGTGCAGCACGATCCGCCGCACCGTGGCCTCGAAGCCCTCGCCCGGCGCCCCGGCGACAATATCATAGGGCCGGATGTAGGCGCTGGCCGCCCCCGGGGCGACACCGGGCGCCGGGACCTGGATCGCGCCCGAACGGAACCGCCCCTGCGTCACCTCGCCCACAAGCCGGTTGGCCTCGCCGACGAAGCCGCAGACGAAGGCGCTGGCGGGATTGTCATGGACCTCCTGCGGCGCGCCCACCTGTTCGATCTGGCCCTTGTTCAGGATCGCCACCCGGTCGGCCAGCTCCAGGGCTTCCTCCTGGTCGTGGGTGACGAAGATGGTGGTCACCCCGGTGGCGTCATGGATGCGGCGCAGTTCCCGGCGCAGGGACTTGCGCACGGTGGCGTCCAGGGCGCCAAAGGGCTCGTCCAGCAGCAGAACCTGGGGCGAGACCGCCAGGGCCCGGGCCAGGGCCACACGCTGCCTCTGGCCGCCGGACAGCTGCGACGGAAAACGCCCCCCCAGCCCGTCCAGCTCCACCAGCTTGAGCAGTTCGGCCACCCGGGCCGCGATGTCCGCCTTGGACGGACGGTCGGCCGCCTTGCGCACGTCCAGGCCGAAGGCGACGTTCTTGGCCACGGTCATGTGCTTGAACAGGGCGTATTGCTGGAACACAAAGCCCACCTGCCGGGCCGCGGCGTGGGCGTAGGTCACGTCCTGGCCGCCGAACAGCACCTGGCCGGCCTCGGGGAACTCCAGCCCGGCGATCACCCGCAACAGGGTGGTCTTGCCCGAGCCGGACGGCCCCAGGAGGGCCAGAAGCTCGCCGTCGCGGACCTCCAGGCCGATATTGTTCAGGGCGGGGTAGCGGCCGAACCGCTTGTCGACCGCGCGGATGGTGATGGTCATGGGGCGATCTGCTCTCAGTTCAGACGTGTCGGCCGTGGACGGACTGACCCACTTCCAGGGCCGTCTTCAGCACCAGGGTGACGATGGCCAGCAGGCACAAAAGCGCCGCCACCGCGAACGCGCCGACATAGTTGTATTCGTTGTAAAGGATCTCGACATGCAAGGGCATGGTGTCGGTCAGGCCCCGGATATGACCGGAAACCACCGAGACCGCGCCAAACTCCCCCATGGCCCGGGCGTTGCACAGCAGCACTCCATAGAGCAGGCCCCAGCGGATATTGGGCGCCGTCACCCTCAGGAACGTCACCAGACCCGAGGCGCCCATGGAGGTCGCCGCCTCCTCCTCGTCCACGCCCTGCTCCTGCATCAGCGGGATCAACTCTCGGGCGACGAAGGGGAAGGTCACGAACATGGTCGCCAATACGATGCCCGGCAGGGCGAAGACGATCTTGATCCCATGCTCGATCAGCCACGGGCCGAACCAGCCCTGGGCGCCGAACACCAGCACATAGATCAGGCCCGCCACCACCGGCGAGACCGAGAATGGCAGGTCGATCAGTGTGATCAGGAAGGCCTTGCCGGGAAACTGGTGCTTGGCCACCGCCCAGGAGGCGCATAGGCCGAACAGGGCGTTGAACGGCACGGTGATCGCGGCCACCAGCAGGGTCAGCTTGATGGCGGAAATGGCGTCCGGGTCCTTGATCGCTTCCAGGGCCGGGCCGGTTCCCTGTTTCAGGGCCTCGGCGAACACGCAGGCCAGGGGCAAGATCAGGACCAGCACCAGGAAGCCGACCACGGCCGACAGCACCAGGGCCTTGACCCAGGCCGGGTCCTCATTGGGCCGCGCGGCGGGACGGGCCGCGGTATATTCCGGCGCGGGCCGAGGCTTGTCCGCACTGATGAACATGGGGCTCATGAATAGCGCCTCGCCCAGGCCTGGATGGCGTTGATCACGAACAGCAGCAGGAACGAGGCCGCCAGCATCACCACGGCGATGGCCGCGGCCTCGCGATATTGAAACTGCTCCAGCTGGATGACGATCAGCAGGGGCGCGATCTCGGACTTGAAGGGCATGTTGCCGGCGATGAAGATCACCGAGCCGTATTCCCCCACCCCACGGGCGAAGGCCAGGGCGAAGCCGGTCAGCCAGGCCGGGACCAGAGCCGGCAGGATCACCCGCCCCAGGATCTGCACCCGCCGCGCGCCCAGGCTGGCGGCGGCCTCCTCCACGTCCATGGCCAGGTCCCGCACCACGGGCTCCAGGGTGCGCACCACGAAGGGCAGGCCGATGAAGGTCAGGGCGATCACCACCCCGACCGGCGTATAGGCGACCTTGATCCCCGCATGGGCCAGCGCCGCCCCCACCCAACCCTTGCTGGAATAAAGGGTGGCCAGCGCGATCCCCGCCACCGCCGTCGGCAGGGCGAAGGGCAGGTCGATCAGGGCGTTGAGCAGGGTCTTGCCGGGAAACCGATAGCGCACGATGGCCCAGACCGTGGCCAGGCCGAACACCCCATTGACCCCGGCGGCGATCAGAGCCGCGCCGAAGGACAGACGATAGGCGTTCAGAGCCCGCTGGGAAAACCCGGCCGCCAGGAAGTCACTCCAGCCCAGACCCGCGGCCTTGAAGGCCACCGCCGACAGGGGCGCCAGCACCACCAGGGACAGGATGGTCAGGGTCAGGCCCATGGTCAGGCCAAAGCCCGGAATCGCCGAGCGCCGGCGCAGCAAGGGCCGGCGCGGGCCCGCCACCGCAGGCAGGACGGACTGAACGCTCATGGGCGCGCCCTGCGACGGCGCGACTCCAGGGCGTGATCCAGCGGATTGATCAACGACATGAAACAGCTTCCAAGGGGAAGCTCGGCGATATGATCTATCGGTGGGATAGACAATCGAGAAAATCTGGCCCGCCCCACGCGAAATCTCGCAGTATGGCCAAGGCTGTTGTCAGGTCACGTCCGCGGCGCCGGTCCGCGCATCAGGGGCCGCAGGGCCTCGGCCAGGACCGCCGCCGGCGGATCGGCGTCGATCACTTGCCAGACCGCCCCAAGATTGCCCGGCTCGCTCTGGGCCAGGGCGACCTGAACAGTGGCGTCCGAGGCGTCGTTCCGGCGGCCGGAAACCCGGGCGAGCCGCGTATCGATCAAGGCGCGCAGCCATAGCCCCGTGAAGGGATGTCCCGCCGCGGCGCCTTCGATGCTGTCCCGGGCGTGGCCCTCGCGAAAGGTGCCGTCGGCGATCACCGAAGCGCCCGCGCCCAAGGCCTCCCGGGCCTTCAGGGCTAGTTCCCGATAGATCGAGGCGCGGGACGCCGGTTCATAGGCCGCCCCTCCCAGCCGGGTTGTGGCCTCCACGCCAGCCAGAGCCTTGCGGATCACATCCGAGCGCAGCAGGCGCCCACCGCAGGGGCCCGGCAGATCCGGCGCCAGGGCCTGGGCCAGGGTCGATTTCCCCGTGCCCGACAGGCCGCCCACGGCCACCAGCCGGCCCGGCGCGCGCTTCAGCAACTCAAGGCCCAGGGCGCGATAACGCGCCGCTTCCTCCAGGCTCCCCGCCTCCACGGCGACCGCCATCCGCACCGCCGCGCGCAAGGCCGTGAACAGCGGCAGCAGCGCCAAGGCCTCTTCCGGCTGACGTGAGGCGTCCCAATAGCGATTCATGGCCAGGTTGGCGTAGGCGTTCAGCCCCCGCGCCCGCAGGTCCATGAACAGGAAGGCCATGTCATAGATCACGTCCGCCGTGGCCAGGGCCGGATCAAATTCCAGGGCGTCAAACGGGGTCACCTTGCCCTTGAACAGGCAGATATTGCGCAGGTGCAGATCCCCGTGGCCCCGCCGCACCCAGCCGGCCTTGCGCCGAACCTCGATCAGGGGCGCCGCCCGGGTCAACTCCCGCTCCAGGCCGCCGAACAGGGCTTCCGAGTCTGCTTCCAGCCCCAGGGCCGCCGCGCCCTGCGCCTCCGTGCGCCTCAGTCCCTGGATGATCCGCTCATAGTCGGCCGCGTGGCCCCCAAGCGCCTCGGGCGGCAGGGCGCCGTGAAAGCTGGCGACCACGTCGGCGATCTGGGTGACCAGATCCGGTGTCAGTCCGCCATCCTCGGCGATCTCTTCGACCAGGGCTCCGTCGGCGAAGCGATGCATGATCACCACCCAGTCGAGAATTTCCCCCTCGCCCGAAACTTCGCCCTGAATTCGAATGGCGCCGTCCGCATCCCGGATGACGGGCGAAACCCTCTCATAGAGGTCTCCAGCCATGATCGCATTGACCGCCAACTCCGCCTCGCAGGCCTGGCGCCGCGCCTCGATCGACGACATGTCCGCAAAGGGATGACGCCGGCTGCGCAGCAGCTTGAAGACCCGGTCGCGGCCCAGAAACAGGCGTGACATGTGGGTGTCGATGCGTTTCAAGGGCTGGCCGGAGCCCAAGGCCGATCCGTCGGCGAGAGCCTCAACGATGAAAGCCTGGCCGGCCTCTTCCGCCAGATGCGCAGAACCGCTCACGCCGATCGCGCCCTCGTCCGGTCGTGTCGTCGCATCGATCATGCCGGCTCTCCGCCGTTCGCCATCACCCTGATGACATGAACGCGGAAAGCCGAACTTGCGACAGATCAAGAAGGATCAGCAGCCGATCAAAATTCCGTCCACCCCTCGCCACCACGCGCGCCGCCCCCGACCGCCGCACGCAGGGCGGGTTTGCGGGCGGTGACCGAAGCTGGCGCCGTCCGCGCCGAGGGCCGGCTCTGGCCCGTCGCTCCGCTGAGCTTGAAAGCGCTGATCAGGGCCGCAAGGGCCGCCGTCTCCTGCTTCAGCGAATGGGCCGCGGCCGTCGACTGCTCGACCATGGCGGCGTTTTGCTGCACCACCTGATCCATCTGGTTGACTGCGGTATTGACCTCGTTCAGCCCTGTGGACTGCTCATGGGCGGAGGCGGCGATCTGCGTGACCAGGGCGTCGATCTCCGAGACCTTGCCGATAATCGAGTTGAGGGCCTCGCCGGTTTTTCCCACTAATTCCACGCCCTCGCCCACCTGCCTTGAGGAGGCGGATATGAGGGTCTTGATCTCCTTGGCCGCTTCGGCCGAACGCTGGGCCAGGGCCCGCACCTCCTGGGCGACCACGGCGAACCCGCGACCCGCCTCACCGGCCCGGGCGGCTTCCACCCCGGCGTTGAGGGCCAAAAGATTGGTCTGGAAGGCGATCTCGTCGATCACCCCGATAATCTGGCCGATCTGCCCGGAGGAGTTTTCGATCTCGCTCATGGCCGACACCGCCCGGGCGACCACCTCGCCGGAGTCCCGGGCCACGCCCTTGGCGGCGTTGACCGCGTCATTGGCCTGTTTGGCGCCGTCGGCGGTCTTTTTCACCGTGGCGGTGATCTGGTCCAGGGCCGCGGCGGTCTCTTCCAGACTGGCCGCCTGATGTTCAGTGCGCCGGGCCAGGTCGTCCGAGGCGCCGGCGATCTCGTCGGCGCCGACGTCGATCTGATCGGCATTACCCTGAACCCGCGCCAAGGTGTCCGACAGGCGCTCCAGGGCGGCGTTGAAGTCGTCGCGCAGCTGATAATAGTCCTGCGGCAGCTCATCGCCGATCCTGTGGGTCAGGTCTCCGTCCGCCAGGGCCCCCAGAGCCCGGCTCACCGCGCTCAGCACCGCCTCGTTGGTGGCCTTGGCGCGGTCCTCGACCTTACGCCGGGCCGCCTCGGAGGCTTCCAGATAGACCGAGATCGCCAGATCCATGTCCAGCAGGGTGGCCTTGACCAAGCAGCCCAGCTCCGCCGCGACCGTCTTGACCGGCGGCCCCTTGGCGCCGAACCCGCCGGTGGGCCAGCGCGCCGCGAGAACCGCGCTCACCAAGGTCTCCAGCACCAGGGCGTAGCCCCCGATATACCAGCGCGGCTCCAACCCGATGCGCGCATGGGTCTCGCCGACCGTGGTCACCGCCTTCAGATAGTTCTGATCGAACCGACCGCTGGAGATGGCGTCCCAGTGAGCCAGCTGCCGCGTCTTGGCGCTCGCGACCAGCGACGTCTCTTTGAAGAAGGCTCTCGTTTCCGGAAACGCCTGAACCTGCTGATAAAAATCGTCGAGAGCCCCCGGCAGACTCTTCATCACAACAGATTTGACAGACTGAATATTAGAGATGGATACAGCATCCACCTTCATAAAGGCCAGACGCTCGGAAAGAGACTCATTTTTTGACACACCACTCTCCATGCCGAGCAACTGAACTATACAATCGAAACACCGGGATAACGACGACGAATTGCGCGCATCACATCATAAGGTGAACGCCATTATATTTATATATACACATGATCACCGAATATAGTTATTCACATCAACCTGACCACGATCAAATATCGAGGTTAATTTGGCATAAATATTACCACCGGTACATGTCATGCGCGCAATTGTCGCGGCCACATTCGGCTATTGACCGCATGGAGAATAATCCGCGGAAAGACTGACGGCGCTATCGGCGCCGCCATCCCCCATGGAGGGCACGGCCCCAATTGGAAAGGGCAAGCCGCTACGGACCTTCAGAAGACATCCCGCACATTGGACTGAAAATTCGTCCCGACGCGGATCACCACCAAGACGAGGCGATGACGCGCAAACGGGCGTGATCGCCAATCTCGACGGCCGCCGGCTCGAGCGAATAGCGGGCCCCGCCGACCGCCACGCCGTACAGTTCTATGGAAGGCCCTCAGGCCGCCGCGCGACGCGCGATTCGCCCGCCGACCTCGATTGAGGCGCTGATCTTGAAAGCGCCGATCAGAGCCGCGAGTTCGCCGGTCTCGGCGCGCAGGGAATGGGCCGCGGCGGTGGATTGCTCGACCATGGCCGCGTTCTGCTGAACCACCTGGTCCATCTGGTTGACCGCGATATTGACCTCGCTGAGGCCGATGGACTGCTGTTCGGCGGAGGCCGAGATCTGGGCCACCAGGGCGTCGATCTCCACCACCATGTCCATGATTGATTTCAGGGCAGCCCCGGTCTTGCCGACAAAGGCCACACCCTGCTCAACCTGTTTCGAGGAAGCCGAGATCAGGCTCTTGATTTCCCTGGCCGCATCGGCGGAGCGCTGAGCCAGGGCGCGAACTTCCTGAGCCACCACCGCGAACCCACGCCCGGCGTCGCCAGCGCGGGCGGCCTCCACCCCAGCGTTCAGGGCCAGAAGATTGGTCTGGAAGGCGATCTCATCGATCACCCCGATGATGTTGCCGATTTCCTTGGAGGAGGTCTCGATCTGTCCCATGGCGGCCACCGCCTGGGAGACGACCTCGCCCGCATCCCGCGCCACACCCCGGGCCGCGGCGACCGCGTCGTTCGCCTGTCGCGCGCCGGTCGCCGTGGCCTTCACCGTGGCGTTGATCTGGTCCAGGGCGGCCGCGGTCTCCTCAAGGCTGGCGGCTTGATGCTCGGTGCGGCGGGACAGGTCGTCCGACGCCCCGGCGATCTCGTCGGCGTTGCGATCGATCTGCTCCACACTGCCACGGACCTGACCCAGGGCCTGAGCCAACCCCTCCAAGGCCGAATTGAAATCGCTCCGCAGCCGGGCATAGTCCTCAGGCAAGGTGTCGCCGATACGATAGGTCAGGTCTCCCGCCGCCAGGGCGCCGAGAGCCTCCCCGACCGCGCTCAGCACCGCGGCGTTGGTCGCCTTGGCCCGATCCTCAACCGCCCGGCGAGCGGCTTCGGAGGCTTCCAGATAGACCGAGATGGCCAAGTCCATATCCAAGAGCGTCGCCTTGACCAGGGCGCTGAGTTCGGCCGCCACGGGTTCGGCCGGCGCCCCCTTGCGCCCGAAACCGCCCTTGGGCCAGCGGGCCTTGAGCACCGCGGTCACCAGGGCTTCCAGCACCAGGGCGTAGCCGCCGATATACCAGCGCGGCTCCAGCCCGATGCGGGCATGGGTCTCACCCACCCGAGTCACCGCCTGCAGGTAGTTCGCGTCGAACTGGCCGCTGGAGATAGAGTCCCAATGTGTCAGCTGCCGGCTCTTGGCGCCCGCCAGACGGGCCGGATCGGGGAAGAAGGCGCTGGTTTCCGGAAAGGCCCGCACCTGGTCGTAGAAACGATCGAGAGCAGCGGGAAGATGCGCCATCACTAACGACTTGGCCCCGCGGATCTGGTCCTGCTCGACGGCGCCCAGCTTCATGAAAGCCAAACGACCGGCCAGCGAACTTCCTTGCGACATGCCCCGAACCCGATCCTATCTACGTAAATCCAAGCCAAGCCACACAAGGTGTCGGCCGCCAAAAAGCGCTCAACTCAACTGACGCCTGAAAACATAGTTATGCAGGATGGCCGTCGCCGAGTGTCGAACGCCTTCCTAGGTTTGGATTTGCGCATGAAGTGTTAATCGCCGCCGCAAAATCTCAATCTTGAATACTACCCATACGCGCATGTGGGGAATTGCCGCGGGCGCCTGTGCGGAGAGTTGTAGATTGAGCAGATATTGGCGCCATCACCCGCGCCAACCTGATTTGCCTCAAAGCGCGCCTGGGCGCACGGTGCTGGCCTGATCCGCGAGAGATTGAGATGTGGGAGGCGGATGCAAACCGAAGTTCTGATCGTCGGCGCGGGTCCCAGCGGCTTGGTGCTCGCTCTGTGGCTGACCAGGCTGGGAGTGCGTGTGCGCATCATCGACCGCGCCCCGCAATCAGGCATGGCCTCCCGCGCCTTCGCCCTCCAGGCCCGAACCCTGGAGCTCTACGACCAGATGGGCCTGGCCCAGGACGCGCTGGCCCGGGGCGCCCCGGTTACGAGCTTCGGTGTCCACCGCCGGGGCAAACCTCCCCTCCGGGCGCCGTTTGGCGACTTCGGCCGAGGTCTCAGCCCCTTTCCTTTCGTCCTGATCCTGCTTCAGGACGACCATGAGAAACTGTTGATCGCCCATCTGGCCCAGACCGGGGTCCAGGTTGAGCGTGGCGTCGAACTGGTGGACCTGGAGGATTTGGGCGACCGCGTAAGCGGCAGGCTCAAGGGCCCGGGAAACGCCGACACGACCTGCGAGGCGGACTTTGTCTGCGGCTGCGATGGCGCGGCCTCGGTGGTGCGCGAGCTGATGCATATCAGTTTTCCCGGCGGCGCCTCCGAGGAGATCTTCTATGTCGCCAATATCGAGGCCACGGGGGCCCTGGTCGATGGCGGACTGCACTATCTGATGGCCGGCGACGACGTCTGCAGCGTCTTTCCCCTCAAGGGCAAGGGCCGCGTGCGCCTGATCGGCCTGGTGCCGAAATCGGTGCGCAGCAATCAGGTCCAGTTCGATTTCGACGACGTCATCGCCCCGTTCCAGCGAGCTTCCGACCTGGAGGTGACCTTGGTCGAATCCTTCACCAGCTACCGCGTCCACCGGCGTATCGCCGACCAGTGGCGCAAGGGCCGCGTCTTCCTGCTGGGGGACGCCAGCCATGTGCACAGCCCCGCCGGCGGCCAGGGCCTGAACGCCGGCATCGGCGATGCGGTCAACCTCGCCTGGAAGCTGGGGGCGGTGCTCAAGGGCGCGGCGTCGGCCAATCTGCTCGACACCTATCAGGACGAGCGCATCCGCGCCGCCCGCCAGATCGCCGCCACCACCGAACGCGGCTTCGTGCTTCAGGCCCGCCGGGGTCGGCTGATGGGCTGGGTGCGCGAGCGCCTGATCAGCCTGGCGCCGCGCCTGTTGAGCTTGCGCCCGTTCCGACGCATGGCCTTTCGCACCATCGCCCAACTGGCCGTCCACTATCGCGGGGCCGAGGCCTGCCGCGGCAGGGCCGGAGCGATCGCGGGCGGCGATCGCCTGCCCTGGGCCCAGATCGAAGGCGACGCCAGCAACCACGCCGCCCTCAGGGACATGGCCTGGCAGGTCCAAATCTTCGGCGAGGCCTCGGCGCCATTGAGCGCGGCCTGCGCCCGATGGAATCTGCCGCTGAGGGTATTCGACTGGACCGCCAAGGCCCGCAAGGCCGGCTTTACCCGGGACGCCGCCTATCTGGTGCGCCCGGACGGCTATGTCGCCCTGGCCTCCCCGGCTCAGAACCCAGCGGCGATCCAGGCCTTGCTGGATCGCTACGGAATCCTGACGCCGCGACCGACGCCTGGCGAGATGTAAATCCCTACTGCGCGCTCGCCGCCCGCTCCCAGGTCTGGGTCTTGCAGAACGGCGCCACGATGCAACCGGTCAGGTGTAGTTCGCTGGCGTTTCTCAACTCCATGACGCCCTTATAGGTGCCGCCGTCGTTGGGGTTATAGACCCACCCGTCGCCCCAGCGGTTGGGGCCGATGGCCTTGACCTTCAGGATCAGCAAGTCCTTGACCGGCCGATCACGCTGGGTGGCGTCCCTGTTGCGCTCGTCCTTCTGGTCCGGGTGGGCGCGCAGCCGCGCCGAGGTCACCACCCGCCCGCACAGGGCGTCGCCGCAGGTCTCGATTCGCACGAAAGACCCGCCAGCCTCGGGCGTCTTCCACAAGCCCACCGGCCCGTCGTTCCCCGCCGAAGCCGAACCCGCCGCCCCAAGAGCCAAAAGCCCAGTAATCACAAACGCCCTAATGCTCACGCAACGACTCCTACCTCGTAATGCCGCGACAGTTCCTGCTCAGCCTTTGTCACCAGGCCGCGGTCGTCATGGGACCAAGGATGAAAGCCCGGGCGGAAATAGGCAAGATAGCTGCCGAACACTTGGCGCAGCATTCCCGGCCGAACCAACATGAATTTCATCAGCCGAAGCCAGGACGCCGGCCGGTTGATGCCGTCGGTCTTGAAGCTGTCGGCGATGTTGCTCCCCACCGTGGACATCAGCAGGCCCGTGGCCAGGACCATCACCGAGGACCGCAGCAGCCAACGCCGCAGCCCTGACATTGATCGTGTGGCGGTGATGAAGGTGTCATAGGCCACCGCCTTGTGTTCAATCTCCTCAATGGCGTGCCAGCGCCACATGGCCTTGGCCTCGGCGGGCGCGCCCTCCATGTGCCTGGGATCGGCCAGCAGGGCGTGGGCCAGGATGGCGGTGAAATGCTCCAAGGCCACCGTCGCCCCCAGCTGGTCAATGCCGCGCCGGGTGCGGGCGTAGTCCAGCCGTGTCTTGGTCCGCGCCTCCATGGCCGCCATGTCATAGCCGTGGTCGGCGGCCTGTTTATTGAAGAACAGATGCTCGCGGGTATGCATCGCCTCCTGCGTCACGAAGGCGGTGATCTGGGCCTGAAGGGTCGGGGAGCCGATGTCCCGATAGCGCTTCACGCTGTCCATGAAGAAGCGCTCCCCGTGGGGGAAGGTGGCGGAGAGGGCGTTGTAGAACGCCGTGCCCACCGGATCCCCACCCAGCCACCAGCGGCCATGATGGGTCTCGCGGCTGAAAGCCAGGTCACGGGGATGGATCGTCAGATCATCCGGGGTTTGGGAATAGGACGTCATAGGAGGGTCTCCGTGGGGGCGCTTCGGGGAGGAAGGCGCGCCTAGTTGTTGTAGCGGTAGCCGTTGCGCGCCTCGGGCGGCACGGCGTCGTAGAGGGTGGGCGGCGCGATCCGCAGGCGGGCTCGGGCGACGTCAAGGGGCTCGGCCAAGAGCGTCTCGTAGTCGAGGGCCGGCAGCCATTCGGCCCGGCGTCCGTGGCGCCACGCCTGCAGGATGGCCCGGCCGTAGGGATGGCCCTTGCGCAGTTTTTCGAATTCGAGAACAGCCCCGGCGGCGATGAACGCAAAGCCCGGGCTGCCCGCCTGGGGATAGGAGAAGGCCACCACGCAGGCCTCGCCCAGGGCGTCCGTGCCGTAGCCGGTCAGGACGTGCCAGATGTCGTGAATGTCCCGCAGCCGGCGGGCGTACCAGGCCGTGGGATGGGCCAGGTCCATCTCCACGTCCCCGACCTTGCGGCTTTCCTCGGCCAGGCCATAGGCGGAAATGGCCCGGGCGGCGATGAAGGCGCGGTAGTGCGCGCCGACACTGCCCTCGGGCAAGGAGGCCAGCCATGTCTCATCCTGCAGCCGGTCGGCGAACTCCACCGCGAAATAGGCCTGCCGACCACCCTCGGGGACATTCAGCAGCCTGGCGTAGCCCTTGGGTATCGAGCGGCCAGCCAGGGCCGCCATGATCTCGAACACCTGCTTGGTGTCCTCCTTGTCCGCCACCAGGCGGCGGAACCCACGCAGGGCTCGCAGGGGCTCGATGGCGTATTTATGAGGCGCCGTCGCAGGTTCCGAATAGCGAACATGCTGGAATGTCTGGGCCACGGCCACGTGATCTCCTAAACTGTCTGTCAATAAGACGGCGTTTTGAAACCTGGAATTGGTATCCAGATGCCCAATCCATCGCAGGTTCGGCGATATCTACATAGGTGTCACTTACATAAATGTCAATACTAGAAGCCAAGGCCCCCAGTTCCCCCAAGCGCCGCCGCCGCGCGCCTGAAGAGGCGCGGCGCGAGGCCCTGACCAGCGCCCGGCGCCTGCTGATCGAATCCGGGCCCAGCGCCATCACCCTCAAGGCCGTCGGCGACGACATCGGCGTCACCCACGCCAACCTGATCCATCACTTCGGCTCGGCCGCCGAACTGCAGTCGGCCTTGATGGAATCCATGGTGCGGGATCTGATCGAGGCCCTGGCCGCGGCGGTGACCCAACTGCGCTCGGACGCCGGCGCGCCCCGGGCCCTGGTCGATTCGGTGTTCAACGCCTTCGACAAGGGGGGCGCCGGGCGCCTGGCGGCCTGGATCGCCCTGTCTGGGGACATGAAACACTTTGAGCCGGTGCGCGCGGCCGTTCAGGATCTGGTGGACGCCATCACCGAGAAGTTCGCGGCGGAGGGCGAGCAGACCCGCTCGCGGGTGACCTCGGCTGTGCTGTTCATCGCCCTATGCGCCTTTGGCGACGCCGTGATCGGCCCTCCCTTGCGCGACATGCTCGGCCGAGGCGAGGACAGCGCCCGCAAGATCGTCGCCCGCCTGCTGCCGACCTTTCTATACTAACTCAACCCTGCCCTCGCGCCCGACGCCCCTGGGCCAAGGTTTGCATCTGTGGCCGAACCGCGCCATGTTCCCATTAACAGGAATATAAATAGCGGGGCGAGGCCAAGGTGGATATCGAGGCGCATTCTGGTGGCGCCAAGCCCAGACGACGGCGATCGCCCGACGAGGCGCGCGCCCAGGCCCTGGACTGCGCCAAGCGTCTGCTGATCCATCAGGGGCCGACGGGGGTGACCCTGCAGGCCGTGGCGCGGGAGATCGGCGTCACCCACGGCAACCTGATCCATCACTTCGGGTCCGCCGCCCAGCTGCAATCGGCCCTGATGGGCGCCATGGTCCGCGATCTGGCCAAGGCCCTGGAAGCCGCCGTGGTTCATGTGCGTTCCGACGAAAGTGTCCCAAGAACCTTGATCGATATCGTCTTCGACGCCTTCGACGAGGGCGGCGCCGGCCAACTCGCGGCCTGGATCGCCGTTTCCAACCGCTATGAGCATCTGGAGCCCGTACGCGAAGCCGTCGGCGAACTGGTCGCGGCCCTGGACGAGAAGATGCGTGATGTCCAGGATGACGGCGGCCCGCCCCCGCGAATTCCCTCGGCCCTGCTGTTCATCACCCTGTGCGCCTTTGGCGACGCCATGATCGGCGGCCCTTTGCGCGACATGCTGGGCCGGGACCGCGAGTCCGTTCGCCGGCTCGCCGCCCATCTCCTCCCGAACCTGCTTTTGCAAATCGACAACAACGTCAATAGCTATTGACAGGACCGTGAATACCAGCATGTTTGCGGCAACGGGATCGCCTTAGCCGCGAGCGGTCACCGAGGGATTCTAGCGGTGAGGAAATGCTTGGTGACGTGTTCGCAGTAGCGCGCGCCGGGACGTGGAGGGCGGTATGTCTCAGCAATCGCGCATGCGCGAGATTTTGGTTATGGGCGCTTCGGTGGCGGCCCTTTTGGCCCCAGCCTGGGGCGTGAGCGCGGCTGAAGCCGCCGCCGAGGCGGCGCCCAGCGCCGGCGGGGTCGCGATCCCGGAAGTGGTCGTCACCGCCCAACACAAGAAGGAAGCCCTTCAGACCGTTCCCATCTCCATCTCCGCCTTCAGCCCGGAAAGCCTGAAGGCGCAGAAGATCGAGGGCGGTCCCGACCTGCTCAAGGCCATCCCCAACACCACCTTCACCAAGACCAATTTCAGCCGCTACAACCTGACCATCCGGGGGATCGGCACCCAGGCGGTGTCCGTGGCCACCGATCCCGGCGTTTCGGTGAACTTCAACGGCACGGCCCTGATCCGCAACCGTCTGTTCGAACAGGAATTCTTCGACGTCGAGCGGGTGGAGGTGCTGCGCGGCCCCCAGGGCACCCTCTATGGCCGCAACGCCACCGCCGGCGCCGTCAACGTCATCTCCGCCAAGCCCACCGACGTCTTCGAGGGCGAGATCAAGGGCGAGGTCGGCAACTATTCCAGCCGCCGGTTCAGCGGTTTCATCAACATCCCCCTGGTGGACGACAAGCTGGACCTGCGCATCGCCGGCGCCTCCACCAACCGCGCGGGCTTCGCGGAAAACACCACCACCGGCAACAAGATCGATGGGCGGGACCTCTATTCCACCCGGGTCACCCTGGGCTTCAAGCCCAACGCCCGATTCAACGCCGACTTCGTCTGGGAGCACTTCAAGGAGGACGACAGCCGCGCACGCAGCACCAAACAGCTCTGCACCCGCGATCCCGGCCCCTCCTCCGTCGGTGACGTCACCAATCTGAGCGCCGTGGCCAGCGCCTATATGAGCCAGGGCTGCCAGGATAAGTCCCTGTATTCGTCTTCGGCCTATGGCACCCCCAACGGCCTGTCGATTCCGTTCGTTCTGGCGGGGGCGGGCTTGGCCACCATCGGCGTGGTTCCCGGCCAGGGCGGCGCGTTCGTCAATCTACTCCAACCCGTGGACCCCTATGGCGGCGCACGCCAGTCCACCAACCTGCGCCAGATCGCCTCCCAGTTCGATCCCCGCTACCGCGCCAAGGCCGATGTGTTCGAACTGAACGCCAATTACGAGATCACGCCGAACCTGACCCTCACCTCCCAGACCGCCTATAACACGGACAACTATTTCGCTTCGGAAGACTACAACCGCTTTAATACTGTGTCTGGTGTTTTCAACTCGACAGACGGCCTGCTCTCCGCCAACCTTGATGGCTCCGCCGCCCCGCCCATCACCCCCCACGGCGTTTTCTGCGACCCGCAACTCGGCTGTTCCAGCAGTATCGTTGGGCTTGATGAATCCAAGGCGAGCAGCCATCAGTTCTCTCAAGAGCTTCGCCTACAGTCTTCCTTCAGCGGGCCGTTTAATTTTAGCGTCGGCGCAAATTACACATACTACAAGACGCTGGAAGATTACTATGTGTTTTTTAACGTCGTATCCGCGCTGGCAGAAAGCGAATCCACTGGAAACTACAGCGCAGATCTAAATTTTTGCAAACTCAATAGCAACACCGGCTGCGTATATATCGATCCAAACAAGGCAGGAAAGGTAAATAACCTCGGTCACAACTATTATCTAAACCAGAATCCTTACAAAGTTAGCTCCGCAGCCGCCTTTGGAGAGATTTATTACAAGATCACACCTTCAATTAAGTTGACCGCTGGCCTGCGCTATACTGACGACCAAAAGACCTTCACACCGATCCCGACCCAGCTTCTGCTATCCAGCAACCCCGTGCTCGGCGGCACCGTCGATAGTGGCTACCCCGCCCTGGCGGACGTCAAGCAGCACTGGGGCGCCTTCACTGGCCGCCTCGGCATCGACTGGTCGCCCAAGCTGTCCTTCACCGACCAGACCCTGATCTACGCCTTCTATAATCGCGGCTATAAGGGCGGCGGCGCCAATCCGCCCAGCCCGGGGGTTTCCACCGCACCCATTGGCGAGGGACTGCCGCCGGCCATCGTGCTGCAGTCCTTCTCGTCGACCTTCAAGCCTGAATATGTCAACGCCTTTGAGATCGGGACCAAGAACACCCTCCTGGGCGGCGCCCTGGTCCTCAATGCCGACGCCTTCTATTACGACTATAGCGGTTATCAGGTCTCGGAGATTCGGAACGACACGGCCATCAACGAGAATTTCAACGCCAAGATCTGGGGGGCGGAGTTCCAGTCCGTGTGGCAGGCGACCCACCATCTGCGCTTCGACCTGAACCTGGGTTATCAGGGCAGCCGGCTTGCGAACGGGTCACAATCGATCGACGTGATGAACCGCACCCAGGGCAACCCCGACTACACGATATTCAAGCCCTTCGTGAATTTACCCGACAACTGCGTGATTTCTAAGTCCTACGTCGCGAAGCTGGTCGGTTTCGAGCGCTCAATCGGTTTGCCCGACGAGACGTTTTTCACCGGCGTCTGCCCCGGCTCTTTCAATAGCACATTCTTGCAGAGCCTTCCTATCGGCGCGCCGACCGCCGCGGACCTGCCCAACGGCGGACAAGGCTTCTACGCCAACCTCTCGGGCCACAGCCTGCCAAACGCCCCGGAATGGACCCAATCCCTGGGCGCCCAATATGCGCAAGACTTCGGCGATTCATGGAAGGCCGTCCTGCGCGCCGATGTCTATCACCAGTCCCAGTCCTGGGCCCGGGTCTATCAGGATCCCATCGACAAGCTGCACGGCTGGTACAACGTCAACCTGCGCCTGACCGTAGCCAAGCCCGATGCCGGACTTGAGTTCGAGGTCTATGTCAAGAACCTGCTGGACGCCTCGCCGATCACCGGCGCCTTCGTCAACAGCGACAACACCGCCCTTACCACCAACGTCTTCACCGCCGATCCGCGGTTCATCGGAGCCAGTATTCGTAAAAGGTTCTGACGGACGCGGCGGATCCAGCCGGGAGGCCATCCCATGGCCAAGGCTTCAGCAACGCGGCGGTTGGGAGAGTCCCCCGACATCGCCGCCTGGATGACACTCTACGGCGCGCGGCTGCGGCGCTATTTCGCCCGTCGCGCCGCCCGGGAGGATGTCGATGACTTGGTGCAGGAGGTTTTTCTGAGCCTGCACCAGGCCCACGCCCCACCACCGATCCTGGATGTGGAGCGTTATCTCTATACGGTGGCCCGGCACGCCCTGATCGATATGCGCCGCAACCGCGCCGTCCGCCGCTGGGCCCAACATGACGCCCTGGACGACGTTCCAGAACCTAGCAGCGATCTTTCGCCGGAACGGATCCTGGTGGGCCGCCAGGACTATGCTAGGGCGATCAAGGCGGTGCGCGACCTGCCCCCCAGGGCCCGCGCCGCCTTCCAGCTTCACCGTTTCGAGGAATTGACCTATGCCGCCATCGCCCAGCGAATGGGCATATCCCGGGAGTCCGTGAAGGAGTTGCTCCACCGCGCCGCCCTACGCGTCCACGCGGCCATGCGGCCAGATCCGTAAGGACGCAGCCCTTTCACAGCAAAGGGATCGAGCGCCACCCCAACGTTCACCGTAGATTCAATTCCATTATCAATATACCGACGCCGATCATCCGTCATCGGATAACATCGTCATGTCATTTGTGACGATAGGCTCGCATTTCGATCGATCCACGGCGCGGATTTAGCGCCCGCCATGCCAATATATACTATTCCGATACCTCATAAAAAATTCCCTGCACCATCCCCCCATCCGTCATAATTTTACGTCTTTGTAGTTGGGCGCGACTAACGCCCCGCAACCGGCGCGTTAGCCGTTTCATTGAAGAGGAAACGTCATGAAAATTCTCGCCACGCTCGGAGCCACCGCGCTGCTGGCCCTGGGCCTGACCACCCAGGCCTCCGCCGTCTCGCTCAGCCCCACGAGCACCACCTTCTCCGCCACCGGTTCCACCAGCCTCACCAAGCTGGGCATCACCATCGGTTGCACCGCCAGCTTCACCGGCAATATCGACGGGGCTGGGGTCGGTCACATCGCCACCGCCTCGTTCTCTCCCGGCAGCGCCCTGTGCAGCGGCATCGGCACCACAGGCCTACCCTGGACCGCCACGGCCCTTACCTCCACCGGCAGCGGCGCCGGCACCGGCTCCATCGCTGGGGTTGCGGTCACCACGGCCCTAGGCAATTGCGGACCCTCCACCCTGCCAGTCACGATGAACACCACGGGCGTGCTCAGCTTCTCCGGCGCGAGCCTTTCCGGCGGTTGCACCGTGACGGGCTCCATCCAAACCACTGCGAACACGGTTCCGCCGACCGTGGTTTCGATCGTTCCCTGATACCATCGCGGCTCGGTGAATTCATCGCCCCGGGCCGATCTGGGCCGCTGCCCTGGGGCGGCCCACTTCCCGCATCGCGGGCCTTCCGAACTGCGCCCCGGCTTAGGCCGGGGCTTTTTTTGATCACATAGGGAACATTTATTTTCGTGAGGCGCCTCCCCACCTTCCCAATAAAACGTCTTATCGTTGTATAAACTTGGATAGAGACAATCCAGGTGTGCGTTCCAATGAAGAGGAAACCTCATGAAAATTCTCTCCGCACTCAGCGCCACCGCGTTACTGGCCCTGGGCGTCTCGGCCCAGGCCTCCGCCGCCTCCCTCAGCCCGCTCAGCACCAGCTGAGCCGACACGGGCGGCGCCGGCCTATCCAAGAGTGGCCTCACCCGTCGCCTGCACCGCCAAACTCACCGGCGGCGTTGACGGATCGGGCGTCGGCCACATCACCACCAGCGGTGGCATCGGCTTTACCCCCACAGCTCTATCAGGCGGTTGTACCGTCGCGGTCTCCATCCCAACCGCCCCTCCGATTTCCGTCGTCCCCTGACGCCGTTCCGGTCTGGAGCGCCCATTGCTCCAGACCGGCCAAGGTTAAGGCGGCCCGACACCCGCGAACTGAGCGCCCGGCTTCGGCCAGGGCCATTTGCAAGCCCACGGCCGTCAAATTCCGAGGTCATCCCCCCACTCTTCAATATTTTACGTCCTTACAGTTGGGCGAAATCAATGCCCTGCAACCGGCGCGTTTGCCGGATCACTGAAGAGGAAACGTCATGAAAACTCTCGCCACCCTCAGCGCTACCGCGCTGCTGGCCCTGGGCCTGGCCTCCCAGGCCTTCGCCGCCCCAACCCTAGGCCCCGTGAGCACCAGCTTCACCGGCATGGGCACCACCAGCATGACCAAGAGCGGCATCACTATCGGCTGTAACGCCAATTTCACCGGCAGCATCAACTCGACTGGAGCCGGTCAAATCTCCACCGCCGCCTTCACGGCCGGCAACTTCCTGTGCCCCCTGATCACCGCCACGAACCTGCCCTGGCCCGCAGCGGCTGTCACTGCCGGCGGCGGCGGAGCCGGCACGGCCAATATACTAACAGTCGCGGTGAGCACGCCCCTCGGCAACTGCGGGCCTTCCACCCTGCCGACCTCGATCAACACAACGGGCGTGATCTCCTTCTCCGGTGTGCCCCTGTCCGGCGGTTGCACCGTCTCGGGCTCCATCCAATCCACGCCCCACGTCTTCGTCGTGCCCTGACGCTGTTCCGATCCGGAGCGTTCAGCGCTTTGGGTCGATCAACAACGCCACGACCCGAGCTTTCCAAACTATGCCCCGGCTTCGGCCGGGGCTTTTTTTGGGTCGTCATCCGGTCCTTTGACCATCCCGAAACATCTCGATAATTACACTTCAAAATTGCGTTAAACCTACAAATGCAATTTATTTACGCATTTATCGATCGGGAAATCTCATGAAAGTTCTCGCCACGCTCTGCGCCGCCGGACTCCTGGCCCTGACCGCCCAGGCCGTCGCCGCGGCAACCCTTAGCCCGATAAACACATGCTTCACAGGCGCCGGCGACACCAGCTTCTCCAAGCGCGGCATTGCCATAGGCTGCCACGGGAGATTCACCGGCGACATCGACTCGACCGGGATCGGCCATATCGTGACCGTCTCCTTCACGCCCGGCAGCGCCCTGTGCGGCGTCATCAACACGAAGAACTTGCCCTGGAACACCACGGCCTCCACCGCCATCAGCGGCGGGGGCGGAACGGCCAGCATCGCCGGGGTCGCGGTCAACACCGCCTTTGGGAACTGCGGTCCATCCACCGTGCCGATCAGCATCGACAAAGGCGGTCAGATCACCATCTCCAAGGCGACCCTACCGGGCGGTTGCACCGTCACCGCCACCATCCAAACCACGCCTCCGATCTCGGTCACGCCCTGACGCGGCGCCGGTCTGAAGGCCCCCATCGCTCCAGATCGGCCAAGACGCCCCGGAGCGCCCGGGTTTTGGTCAAGACCCTTGCAGGCCCAAGGCCATCAAGTTCCGGCCCCATCCCCCCGGCCTTCAATATTTTACGTCCTTATGGTTGGGCGCGATCAACGCTCCGCAACCGGCGCGTTTGCCGGTTCCTTGAAGAGGAAACGTCATGAAATTTCTCGCCGCGCTTTGCGCCATCGCGTTCCTGGCCTTTGGCGTAACCACCCAGGCCTCCGCCTCCCCAACCCTCGGCCCCGTGAGCACCTTCTTCGTCGGCACGGGCGCCACCAGTCTCACCAAGAGCGGCATCACCATAGGCTGTACTGCCAACTTGCAAGGCGATATTGACTCCAGCGGGGTCGGACATATCACCGACGCCTACTTCACATCGGGGAGTTCCCTCTGCTTCACAACCACAGCTATCGACCTTCCCTGGACCGCTACGGCTAACTTTGTCGGTATCAGCGGCGGCATCGTGAACATCTACCCCTTCGCGGTCAGCACGGTCCTGGGCTCCTGCGGCGGCAGCCTTCTGACAGTCAACATCAACACAAGCGGTGTGATCAGCTTCTCCGACAAACCCCTATTGGGTGGCTGCACCGTCTCGGGCTCCATCCAAACCACACCCCGTGTCTATCTAGTGCCCTGAGCCTGTTCAGATCGGGGGGACGTTCAGCATCGCCGCGACACCAGCAATGCAGACTAGGCGCCCTGCGCCTTGGCCGGGGCGTTCTTTTTGGCTAGCCCGCCGCCCCATCCGCGCCCGCCGTGACGGGCGGGGTCCAGACCACCACGTCTCCCGCCTTGAGCCCGGACAGGATCTCCACCCCGTCCGGGCCCACCTTGCCGATCTGGACGGGAACCGCGTGGCTCTGGCCGCTCTTCGCATCGCGGACCAGGACGGTGGCGGCGGGGGCCGCGCCGCGCACCGACGCCGGGGGCGCCACCAGGGCGCTGGGATTACGATAGACCTCGATGGCCACATTGGCGGTCATGCCGATCCGCACGGCGGCGGCCTGGTCCGGCGTCAGGCCATCCAGCCGGGCCACGGCGTCAAAGCTGGTCAGGGGCCCGCTGCTCGCCGAGGGTGGCGAGGCCTCCCCCGCCACGGAGACCACATGCCCCTTCAGCGCCAGGGCGCCGAAGCCCGGCCCGGTGACACTAACCGCCTGTCCGATCCTGACCCGATTGGCGTCGATCTCTCCCAGATGGAACAGCACCGCGAGCCCCCCTGAGCGCGCGATCGTGCCGACCAGCTGTCCCCGGGTCAGGGGCAGGCCCACATGGATGGCGCTCTGGGTCTGGGCCCGGTCGGCGGGCGGGCGCACGATCACCCCGGCCACCGGCGCCCGCACCACCGCCCCGGCGAGCTGGGCATCGAGCTCGGCCAGGCGCCCCTTGGCGTTCTCCAGATCGATGGCGGCCACCGTGCGGTTGGCGCCCTGCCCCCGCGCAAGGGCCGTATTCAAGTCCTGCTGGGCGGAGGCCAGAGCGCCTTGCTGGCTGCGCTGCTGCTGCAGCACGCCCTCATATTCGCTGCGGGCCACTAGGCCCCGGTCCAGCAAGCCCTTGGTCTCCTCGACCTTCCTCTGGGTGTCCTTCAGATCGAAGGCCGCCGAGTCCGCCGCCCGACGGGCCCGGGAGACCTCAGGCCCCGTCCCCCAGGACGCGATATCCGCGGCCGCCTGGGAGGCCTTGAGGAAGGCGGACATGGCCTCATTGCGCCGTCGCCTCAGGTCGGAGACGTCGAGGGTGACCAGCACCTGGCCCTGGGTCACCGGCGCGCCATAGTCGAACCCCACCTGGGTGACCACCCCGTCGAAGGGGGCGGTCACGTCCGCATTGTCCCCCGGCGCCACCGTGCCCGTCACGCTGATCGTGGAGACGAACGGCTGGGGCTGGATCACCATGCTCTGTTCCGCCACGCTCGCCGCGGCCTTGGGGTGGGTGACCTTGCGCCAAAGGCTCACGCCGCCCGCAAGCACCACCAGCACAATCGCCATCAGCATCACGGGCCGGGGCCACCCTGGCTTGGCGATGTGCCGGCGGAGCATCATGGCCCAACCCGCCTGGTCCTGGTTCATCGCGCTCACGCCGCTCTCCCTATTCCGCACGCAGGGCTTCGATGGGGTCCAGCCGCGAGGCCTTGACCGCCGGATAGAGGCCGAAGATCAGGCCCACCACGCAGGCCAGGCCCGGGCCGAGGGGCAGCACATAGAGGGGCAGGCTGAAGCTCCAGTGAGAGGCCATCGCGATGGCGAACGCCGCCCCCAGGCCCAGCAGCAGCCCCGCCACGCCCCCCGCGAAGGCCAGGGCGCCCGCCTCCACCAGGAACATGATCTGCAAATCCCGGGGCGAGGCGCCGATCGCCGCCCGCAGCCCGATCTCGGACCGGCGCTCCATCACCCCCATCAGCATCACGTTCATCACGCCAATCCCCCCAACCAGGAGCGAAATCGCCCCGACAGCGGTGAGTAGCTGGCTGTGGATCGCCTTTTGCGCGTTCATGGTACGGATCATGTCCTGGGCGTTCAGGACCTGCAGGGTGACAAAGGGATTGGTCAGGGCCTTGACCAGCCGCGCGCTGACCGCCTTGACCTCCACGCCTGGCCGCAGCCGGATCAGGGCCGTGCCCGGGTCCGCCGGGGCCATGATCCGGCCGATCCCGGTGAGGGGCGTCATCACCGCATTGTTGAAATCGGTGGGGTCCAGGGCGGTGTAGGAGGTCGGCGCCAACACCCCCACCACGGTATAGACATAGCCCCTGACCCGGATCCGCGCCCCCGGCCCCAGAGGCGCGCCGGGCAGGGAAAGCTTCTGCGCCGTCTCGGCGCCCACCACCGCCACCAGATTGTCGTCGTCGCTGGGGGCGATGAACCGCCCAACCGCCGGAACCAGACCCGCCAGGCCCTGCAGATCGCCGGTCACCCCCAGCACCCCCTGGTCGCTGGTCTGCCCCCCCGACACGATCGTGGCCCGATCCAGGGCCAGGGGCGCGGCTATCAGCACCGACGGATCGCTTCCCGCCAGGGCCTCGATCTTGGGGCGCTCGATGATCCCCGGCCCGCCCCCCGTCGGCATGGCGTGGATCTGCACGATATCCACCCCCATGTGCTTGAACAGTTTGAGCGTCTCCAGCTGCGCCATATGGCCGATGGTCAGCATGGCCACGATCGAGGCCGCGCCGATCAGAATGCCCAGCAGGGCCAGGGCCGAGCGCTAGCGCTGGGCGTAGAGGTTGGCGAAGGCCTCCGCCACCAGTTCGCCCAGGGGGGCGCTGGTCCGCGACAGCTTGGCCCGCGCGGCGGCCGTCCCAGTCATGCCGCCACCGCCGTATCGCGCACGATCCGTCCGTCCAGGACCTCGATCCGCCGGTCGCAACACGCGGCCAGGTCGCGGTCGTGGGTGACCATCACCACCGTCACCCCCAGCCTGGCGTTCAGGTCCCGCAACAGGCCCATGACCTCCCCGGCGGTGACGCTGTCCAGGCTACCGGTGGGCTCGTCGGCCAGGATCATCTTCGGCCCGCCGATGAGCGCCCGGGCCAGGGCCACCCGCTGGCGCTGGCCGCCGGACAGCTGGGACGGGCGATGATCGGCGCGGTCCGCCAGGCCCACCTGCTCCAGCTTGGCCAGGGCCGGCGCCTTGCGCGGGGCCCGGGCCACCCCGCGATAGAGCAGCGGCAGGGCGACATTCTCCCACGCGGTCAGGCGCGGCAACAGATGGAAGGACTGGAAGACGAACCCCAAGGTGCGGTTGCGCACCTGGGCGGCGGCGTCCGGCGCGGTGAAATCCACCCGCGCCCCGTCCAGCATCACCTCCCCCGCCGAGGGCCGATCCAATAGGCCGATGATGTTCATCAGGGTGCTCTTGCCCGAGCCGGAGGGGCCGACAATGGCGCAGAACTCCCCCGCCCCGATGCTGAAGCTGACATCCCGCAAAACGGGTATCGACTGCTCCCCCGCGCCATAGCGCTTATGCACATTGATCAGTCGCAGCATGAACGCCACCGCTTCGCCGCCCTCGGGCGCGGCGATCATTGGCCAAATCATCCGCCAAAAATTGCTGACATGGAAGTCAATAATTCACACGCGGTGGCTAGCCAAGCCGCCTGGGATTTGTTCCCATGGCCCGCCTTTGCCGAGGAGCCCGAAGATGCGCGCCGGCGGATATTACAGTGTTTACCGCGTCATGGGGAGGGCGCGGCCTGCCCTTGAGGCCCTTCGTGCGGCTTAGGGTCGGGGATGGCGTAGGCCGGTATCGGGTTGGCCGTGTCCGAACGGACCATGCTCGGCCCCCGGGGCGGCGCCTTCAGAACCCTGGGCGCGGCGCAGGCGGCCAGGCCCAGCAGCATCAATGTCAGACCAACCCAGCGCATGCCCATCCGCGGCTCCTCGCCCTCGTCCTATGGGCGATCCTGATCCCGAGCGCCGCCGGCGTGAAGGCCCAAACGGCGCCGCCTCATCCGCCCGTCGCTTCCCCGCCGGCGCCCGCGCCCACCGCCCAGGGCCCGCGCCTGGAGATCAGCCTCGCCGATGCGGTGTTCATCGGCCTGAGGGACAACCGCACGGTCAAGTCGGCCTATGTGGCGCGGGTGTCGCAGAAGTACGATCTGTTCGTCTCCGAACAGCGGTTCCACCCCACCGCCCTCCTGACCGCGAGCACCCAGACCGATCGCCAGGGTCACACCACCAGCTCCACCCTGAACCTCAACCCCACGGTCTCCTGGCTGGCCCCCACCGGCGCTCAGTTCCAGTTCGGCTGGTCGCGGCTTGATCAACACGCCCCGGGCGCCAACCAGACCACCGACCTGGCCAGCTTCACCGTCACCCAACCCCTGCTCAAGGGCGGGGGCCTGGCGGTCAACGCCGCTCCGATCCGCATCGCCGAGTTGCAGGAGCGGATCAATCGCCTGTCGCTCAAGTCGACGGTGTCCAACACCGTGACCAGTATCGTGGTCGCCTACCGCGCCCTGCTCCAGACCCAGGAGCAACTGGTGATCGCCCGGGAGTCCCTGAAGCGGTCCCAGGACCAGATGCGCACCAACCAGGCCCTGATCGACGCCGGGCGCATGGCCGCCGCCGAGATCGTCCAGACCGAGGCCGACATCGCCAACCAGCAGGTGGCCCTGCTCCAGGCCGAGCAGCAGCGCAACAGCGCCCAGCTGGCCCTCCTGCGCCTCCTGGCCATGGACCTGCACACCGACATCGTCGCCGCCGACCATATTGAGGCCCACCACGTGGGCATCGACCTCGACCAAGCCATCACCATCGCCCTGGACGGACGCCCCGACTACCTGTCCCAACGGCGGTCCCTGGAGCAGGCTCGCCAGAGCCTGATGCTGGCCAAGAACAACCGCCTGTGGGACCTGTCCCTGGTGGGAAGCGTCCAGCATCAATCCCTGCGTGGCTCGAGCGCCATCACCACCACGCCCAGCGCCGCCCTGCCCGACACCAGCGGCAGCCTCGGTCTGGAGCTGCGCATCCCCCTTGGGGACTACACCCTGCAGCAGGGTGAGGTGCAGGCCGCCACCACCGTGCGCACCCAGGAGATCCAACTGGAGGACCTGCGCCAGCAGATCGAGGCCCAGGTCCGTGACGCGGTCCAGGGGGTTGAGTTGAGCTGGCGCCAGGTCGAGGCGGCTCGCCAAGCCCGGGACCTGGCCAAGCGCACCCTGGATCTGGAGCACGAAAAGCTGGAGGCCGGTCGAGCCTCCAACTTCGAGGTCCTGACCTTCGAGGCCAACCTGCGCGCCGCAGACACCCAGGAGCTGTCGGCCTCGATCAGCTATCTCAACGCCCTCACCCAGCTCGACCAGCAGCTGGGCGCCACCCTGGACACCTGGAAGGTCGGGCTGAACGACGGATAGGCGGGGCCAGGATCCCACGCGCGCCAACACCGTTGATCTGGGTCACCCAGTCATGATAGCCATAACTATCGTTTTCCCAAGGGGCTCCCACATGACCTGGACCAACAGCAAAGACACCGCCCTTCGCGCCCGCGCCGAGGCCGTGATCCCCGGCGGCATGTATGGCCATCAGAACGTGGCCCTGCTTCCCGAGGGCTATCCGCAGTTCTTCGCCAAGGCCCAGGGCGCCCATCTGTGGGACAGCGACGGCAATCGCTATCTCGACTATCTGTGCGGTTATGGCCCCAATCTATTCGGCTACGGCCACGCGGCCATCAACAAGGCCTATATCGACCAACTGGAGCTTGGGGACACCATGACCGGCCCCGGCGGGGTGATGGTCGATCTGGCCGAGCGGTTCGTCTCCATGGTCGCCCACGCCGACTGGGCCATGTTCTGCAAGAACGGCACCGACGCCACCACCATGGCCCTGGTCATCGCCCGCAACTATCGCGGCAAGAAGACCATCGTGCGGGCCAAGGGCGCCTATCATGGCGCCGCGCCCTGGTGCACCCCCATGGCCGCCGGGATCACCGCCGCCGACCGGGCCAATCAGATCTTCTATGATTACAACGATGTGGAAAGCCTTGAGGCGGCCGTGCGCGCCGCCGGCGACGATCTGGCGGCCATCTTCGCCTCTCCCATCAAGCACGACACCTTCATCGACCAGGAGGCCCCCAACCCAGCCTACGCCGCCCGCGCCCGGACCCTGTGCGACGAGCACGACGCCCTGTTGATCGTCGATGACGTCCGCGCGGGCTTCCGCCTGGCCCGGGACTGTTCCTGGTCCCTGGTGAACGTGAAACCGGACCTGTCCACCTGGGGCAAGGCCATCGCCAATGGCCACCCGATCTCGGCCCTGCTGGGCAATGACCGGGCCCGGGCGGCGGCGGCGGGGATCTACGCCACCGGCTCCTACTGGTTCTCGGCGGCGCCCATGGCCGCCTCCCTGGTCACCTTAAAGCTGATCGCGGACAGCGACTATCTGGAGCGCACCCAGGCCCTGGGCGAGCGGCTGCGGGCGGGCCTGACCTCGGCGTCCCAGGCCCACGGCTTCAGCCTGCGCCAGACCGGCCCGGCGGAAATGCCCCTGATCACCTTCGACGAGGATCCGCAGCTGGCCAAGGGCTACTTCTGGACCAGCGCCATGCTCAAGCGCGGGATCTACATGCACCCCTGGCACAACATGTTCATCTGCGCCGCCATGACCGAGGCCGACATCGACCACACCCTCGAGGTGGCCGAGGACGCCTTCAAGGCCATGCGCGGGGCCGCCAGCCTGGAGCCCGCGACCAAGCTGCTGAAAATGGCCGAAGCCGCCGCTCTCCAGCCGCTTTAGAATAAAACCACCGAATTTGGACGACCCGGACCTAAACTGGGGGCGCTTTCGACGGCCTGTGCGCATTGCGCTTGCGCCTGTGGTCGGCGTCCCCACATCTCGCCAAGAGTCATGGAGCCGGTCTGTCCGGTGACATGCGGCGGGAGGGGTCCGATTGATCAAGCGCGGCGCATTGATCCTGGTCGCGGTCCTGGCTGTGGGCCTCGCGGGCTTCGCCGCCTTCGCCTGGCGCCCGGCCATCGCGCGCATCGCGCCCCCCGCCGCCTCAAGCTTTTCCCCGCAGCTGGTGGCCCAGGGCGAGATCCTGGCCGGGGCCGGCTATTGCGCCACCTGCCACACCGCCAAGGGCGGCAAGCCCTTCGCCGGCGGCTATCCGATGCAGACCAGCTTCGGAACCATCTATTCGTCCAACATCACCCCCGATCCCGAAACCGGCGTCGGCGCCTGGTCGCAGGCGGCCTTCGCCCGGGCCATGCGCCAGGGCGTGGCCCAGAACGGCTCGCACCTGTTCCCGGCCTTTCCCTATGATCATTTCAACAAGCTGACCGACGCGGACATCGCCGCCCTCTACGCCTTCATCATGACCCGCCCGCCGGTCAGCGCGCCACCGGTCCGCAACCGCCTGCCCTTCCCCCTCAACATCCGCGCCCTCCAGGCCGGCTGGAAGCTGCTGTTCTTCCATCCACAGCCCTTCGCTCCCAACCCCGCCCGGGGCGCGGAGTGGAACCGCGGCGCCTATCTGGCCGAGGGCTTGAGCCACTGCGGCGCCTGCCATACCCCGCGCAACGCCCTGGGCGCCGAGCGCAAGGACAAGGCCTATGCCGGCGCCCCCATCGACAACTGGGTCGCCCCGCCGCTCACCCGCGCCAATCCCTCCCCGGCGCCCTGGACCGAGGATGAGCTGTTCGCCTATCTGCGCTCCGGCGTGGCCCGCTATCACGGGGTTTCCGCCGGCCCCATGGCCCCGGTGGTCCATGCGGGCCTGAGCAAGCTGCCGGACAGCGACATCCACGCCCTGGCCACCTATTTCGGCGAGATCGGCGGCGGTCAGGCCCGGGAAGCGGACACCGGACCGGTGGTGGAAAAGGCCCTGGCCGCTGACCGCCTGGGCACAGGACTGCAATATGACGCCCCGGCCCGGCTCTACGCCGCCGCCTGCGCCTCCTGCCACTACAACAACGCCAAGGGTCCGAACCCGCTGCGGCCGGACTTGGCCCTCAACAGCGCGGTGAACCTGGACGATCCCACCAACCTGATCCGGGTGACCCTCTATGGCCTGGACGCCAAGTCCGGAGCGCCGGGGATCGTCATGCCGGGCTTCGCCAGGTTCAGCGACGCGGACGTCGCCCGGATCGCCGCCTATCTGCGGGCGACCCGCACCACCAAGGCGCCCTGGCCGGACCTGGAAAAGAAGGTCGCGGCCATCCGCGCCCAGGGCAAGGGCAAGGAGTGAGGCGGGAATGATGTCCGGAGCCCTATTGTCATGACCAGCTTCACCATCAACGGCCGAGCCGTCTCCGTGGACGTTGACGACGACACCCCGCTCCTGTGGGTGATCCGCGACGAAATCGGCCTGACCGGCTCCAAGTTCGGCTGCGGGATCGGCCTGTGCGGCGCTTGCACCGTCCATGTGGGCGGCCGGGCCACCCGCTCCTGCGTGACGCCTGTCAGCGCCGTGGACGGCGCCCAGGTCACCACCATCGAGGGGCTCGACCCCGCCGACGAACACCCCGTGCAACAGGCCTGGCGCGCCCTGCAGGTTCCCCAGTGCGGCTACTGCCAGTCGGGCCAGATCATGCAGGCCGCCGCCCTGCTCAAGGACTTCCCCAGCCCCACGGACGAGGACATCGACGCGGTGATGACCGGCAACCTGTGCCGCTGCATGACCTATGTGCGCATCCGCGCCGCGGTCAAGCAGGCCGCCCAAGCCCTGGCCAACGGCGCCATCCCCAACCTAACCGCCGCCAAGGGAGCCAAGGCGTGACCCGGCTCGCCCCCCGTGGCGAAGGCTTCGATCCCCTTTCCCGCCGGGGCTTCCTGGTGGCGTCCGCCGGAGCCGTGGCCACCTTCGGCTTCGCCCGCGCCATCGAGGCGGCCATGGACCCGGCCGCGCCGCACGGGGTTCCCGCCACCGCCTCCGGTCCGCGTTTCGATCCGACCCTATGGTTCTCTATCGACAGCGACGGCATGGTCACCGTCAACATCATCCGGGCCGAGATGGGCCAGCACGTCTCTTCCGCGATGGCGCAGATCGTGGCCGAGGAACTCGAGGCCGACTGGGACAAGGTGCGCATCACCCATGTGGACACCGATCCCAAGTGGGGCCTGATGGTCACCGGAGGCAGTTGGTCGGTCTGGCAGACCTTCCCGATCTTCAGCCGCGCCGGCGCCGCCGGCCGCATGGCCCTGATCGAGGCCGGCGCCAAGCTCCTGGGCGCCTCCCCCGCCGCCTGCTCGGCCCGCAAGGGCGCGGTGGCAGCCGGCGGTCGCTCCATCACCTATGGCGAGATCGTGCGCCGGGGCGCCCTGTCGCGGCAATATTCCGCCGACGACCTGGCCAAGCTGCCGATCAAGCCGGTGGACCAGCGCAACCTGATCGGCAAGCCCGTCGCGGCCCTGGATATCGCCGCCAAGACCACGGGCGCCGCCATCTATGGCATCGACGCCAAGGTTCCGGGGATGGTCTATGCCCGGCCCAAGCTGCCCCCCACACGCAACGGCTCCAAGGTGGTCTCCGTCGATGACAGCGCCGCCCGCAAGGTAAAGGGCTATCTGCGCTGCATCACCCTGGATGATCCCTCCGACACCGTCCCCGGCTGGGTGATGGTGATCGCCGAGAGCTATCCCGCCGCCATCCGCGCCGCCGACCTGGTCAAGGTCAGCTGGACCGCCGGCCCCGGCGCCGCCACCTCGGAAAAGGACATCCAGGACCACGCCGCCGGTCTGATCGCCAAGCCGGAGGTCGGGGTCCTGTTGAACACCGGCGGCGGAGACACCGCCGCCGCCCTCAAGGCCGCCCACACCACCGTCGAGCGCACCTACACCACCTCGACCGTGCTGCACTTCCAACTGGAACCCCTGAACGCCCTGGCCTTCGAGAAGGACGGGGTGTTCGAGATTCATACGGGCAACCAGTGGCAAAGCCTGATCATGCCCACCCTGGCCAAGGCCCTGGGCCGGCCTGAAAGCGGCATCGTCATGCGCACCTACCTGCTGGGCGGCGGCTTTGGCCGGCGGCTCAACGGGGACTACGCCGTGCCCGCGGCCCTGGCGGCCAAGGCACTGGGCCGGCCGGTGCAGATGATCCTGACCCGGGCCGACGACGCGCGCTTCGATTCCGTGCGCTCCCCCTCGGTCCAGACCCTGCGCATGGGCTTTGACGCGGCGGGCAAGGTCACGGCCATGGAGCACCACGCCGCCGCCGGCTGGCCGACCCTGGTCATGGCGCCGGGCTTCATGCCCAAGGGCCAGGGCGGCGCGCCCTATGATCCCTTCGCCATCTCTGGCGCCGACCACTGGTATGAGGTGGGGGCGCAGAAGGTCCGGGCCATCTCCAACGACCTGGCCAACTCCACCTTCCGCCCGGGCTGGTTGCGCTCGGTGGGACCAGGCTGGACCAACTGGGCCCTGGAAAGCTTCATGGACGAGGCCGCCCGGCGCCTAAGCCTGGACCCCGTCGCCTTCCGCCTGAAGCTCCTGAACGGCGCTGGCCGCAATGCGGGCTCCGCGCCCTCCGCCGTGGGCGGCGCCCTTCGACAGGCCGAGGTCGTACGCCGGGCCGCGAACCGGGCCGGCTGGGGCCAGGCCCTGCCCAAGGACACGGGCCTGGGCCTCGCCACCAGCTTTGGCCAGGAGCGGGACATGCCCACCTGGGTCGCCTGCGTGGCCCGGGTCCGGGTGGATCGCGCCACAGGGGTGGTCACCGTCGAGAAACTCACCAACGTCACCGACGCCGGCGCCATCATCGATCCCGACGGCGCCCGCGCCCAGACCGAGGGCGCCACCCTGTGGGGGCTGAGCATGACCCTGCACGAGGGCACGGCCTTCGAGAACGGTCAGGTCAAGGACACCAACCTCGACACCTACATGCCCCTGCGCATCGCCGACACGCCGGACCTCGACATCAGCTTCGTCGACAGCACCGAGCCCCCGGTGGGCCTGGGGGAGCCGGCGACCACCGTGGTGGCTCCCGCCATCGGCAACGCCATCTTCGCCGCCGTCGGCGCCCGCCTGCGTCACATCCCCATCACCCCCGAAGCGGTGCGCGCGGCTCTGGCGGGCGGCGCGAGCTAAGCTCGCGGACTCACCCTCCGCCCTATCACCCGCGATAGGGCGGGCGGCGGTCGATCCAGGGGGTGGCCCGCTCCAGATGGCCGGCGAGGCGGAACAGCAGATCCTCGCGGCCGAAGTCGGCGATGGCCTGAACCCCGATCGGCAGGCCGTCGGCGCTCATTGCGGCCGGGATCGAGGCGGCGGGCTGGCCGGTCATGTTGAAGGGCGCGGTGAAGCCCACCCCGGCCACGGCGGCGACGGGCTCCTTGGAGGCGGCGCTCTCGTAATAGGCCAGGGTCGGCGCCGGGCTCGGCATGACTGGGGTCAGCAGGATGTCATAGTCCGCCCACCACGCCTTCATCCGCCGCGACCAGGCGTGGATCGCCTCCATCGCCGCCACATAGGCGGTGGCCGGCAGGGTCTTCGCAGCCATCAGGGCGGTCTGGGCCGGCTCCATAAGATCGCCAGGGCCGGGCTCCACCCCCGTGCGGCGGATCAGGTCCTCGATCTCATAGCCGACCCAGGCGGTGATCACCGTCATCAGCCACATGGGGTTCAACTCGGCATAGGCCGCCGGATGGGCGATCTCCACCTGGCAGCCGGCCGCGCTCAGGATCGCGCCAGTCGCGTGGACGGCGGCGGCGCATTGCGGATCGACCGGCCCGGTCAGGGGGCTGTGGTCTAGAAGGCCGACCCTGAGGCCCTTCACCGATCCCGCCACCTCGTCCAGATAGGCCAGCGGCGTCTTCGGCGCGGCGTAGGGATCGCCGATCCCCGGCTGTGACAGCCAGTCGAGCAGCAAGGCGCTGTCGCGCACCGATCGGGTCAGGACGTGACGGCAGACGAGGCCGCCCCAGGGATCGGCCTCCAGGGGCGCGTTGGACACCCGACCCCGGCTGGGCTTGAGGCCGAACAGGCCGTTGTGCGAGGCGGGGATGCGGATCGAGCCGCCCCCATCGCCCCCATGGGCCACGGGGACCATGCGCGAGGCCACCGCCGCCCCCGATCCGCCGCTGGAGCCGCCAGCGCTGTGATCCAGGTTCCAGGGATTGCGGGTGGTCCCGTGCGCGTCGGTGGCCGTGTTGATCTGCATGCCAAGCTCGGGCGTGGCGGTCTTGCCGAGGATGATCAG
This sequence comes from Caulobacteraceae bacterium, assembly GCA_031291685.1. Lineage (GTDB taxonomy): Bacteria > Pseudomonadota > Alphaproteobacteria > Caulobacterales > Caulobacteraceae > Poindextera. The sequence goes on from JARLIP010000101.1 coordinate 53,700, forward strand.
CCCCGCCCGGCGCATCTGGGCCACCGCATGGGAATCGGCGGCCTCATGCCAGTCCAGCTTCTTCAGATAGACTGACCCGCCATACCAGGGATCGTCGGCGCTGCCGCCATCCAGATCCTTGATCAGGGTCGGAACGCCGCGCAGGGGCGTGGAGGCCAGGGCGGGATCGTCAGCCGCCTTCAGGGCCTTGTCATAGAGCTTATGCACCACCGCGTTGAGGGCCGGGTTCTGGGCCTCGATCCGCTCGATGGCCGCCTCCACCAGCTCCCGAGGTGAAATCTCGCCGGCTTCGATCAGCGCGGCGCTGGCCACGGCGTCCAGATCTTCCAGGTTCACGGGAACTCCCTTTCAACGGTGATCCAAGGAAGGTCGCTCCGAATCGGCCTGAGGCGAAGGGGCGATGGCGGCGGAGCGGGAAGGCGCGCGCCTCACCCTGGCCACACCGATAGTTATGACCATTTCGTCATGTTTAACGCAGCCAAATCCCGGATCGGGGCGAAACTTTCCCTTGCATCCGCCCTGGAACCGGAACAGATTTGACCAAATAGTCACTTAAGGCTTGGGTCATGAGCACCATCAGGGTTGAGGATATCGCCTTCGTCCGTTTCCGCGTCCCGGACCTGGAAGGCATGCGCGGCTTTCTTCAGGATTTCGGCCTCACGGTGGCCGACCATGGGGGGCGCCTCTACGCCCGGGGGACCAGCCCCTCGCCCTTCCTGCACGTGACGGAGCCGGGCGATCCGGGCTTCGCGGGCCTGGGCCTGCGGGCCTCTAGCCTTGAGGACCTGGAGCGCCTGGCCAAGGCCGAGCAGGCGGCGGTGACCCCCCTGGACGCCCCTGGCGGCGGCTATGTGGTCAACCTCACCGATCCCGACGGGCGCCCGGTCGATGTGGTCGCCGGTCAGGCTCCGGCGCCCCCCTTGCCCCTGCCCGACCGCGAGGCCTGGAACAGCGCGGCGGCCCACCATCGCCTGCGCCAGCCCCGCCGCACCCTCGCCGGTCCCGCCCACGTGGTGCGCCTGGGCCACTGCGTGCTCAATGTGGCGGACTTCCGGGCCTCGGAGCGCTGGTACAAGGACCGCTTCGGCTTCATCACCTCCGACGAGATCGCCCTGACCCCGGAATTCTCCGTCGGCGCCTTCATGCGCTGCGACCGGGGAGCCGAGCCCACCGATCACCACACCCTCTTTCTGGTGCAAAGCCCCAGCGGCCCGGGCTTCAACCACGCCGCCTTCGAGGTGGCCGATTTCGATGACCTGATGCTGGGTCACCAGCGCCTCAAGGACGCCGGCCGCAAGGCCGAATGGGGGGTCGGGCGCCACATCCTGGGCAGTCAGATCTTCGACTATTGGCGCGATCCCTGGGGCCACACCCTGGAACACTGGACCGACGGCGATTTGTTCACCGCCGAGGACGGCTCCCACGCGGCGACCACCGCCGAACTGATGGGCGTCCAATGGGGCCCCGCCGCGCCCCCAACCATGGCCTGAGCCACCGGAGCAACACCTATGAAACTCGTCACCTTCCAAGCCGGCGGCGCGCCGGAGCTCGGCGTCGTGCAGGACGACCAGGTCATCGCGCTCAACAGGGCCGATCCCAGCCTGCCCAGGGACATGATCGGCCTGATCGCCGCCTGGCCCACCGCCGAGGCCGCCGTCCGCGCCATCGCCGCCGCGGGCGTTCCGGCCATCCCGCTGGACCAGGCGCGGCTGCTCGCCCCCATCCGCCGGCCAGGCAAGATCATGGCCATCGGTCTCAACTACGCCGACCACATCGCCGAAAGCGGCCTGGGCACGCCAGAACATCAGGTGTGGTTCTCCAAGGCCAGCACCGCCGCCAACGGCCCGTTCGACCCGATCGAAGTCCCCAAGGTCTCCCAGGCCCTGGACTATGAGGCCGAGCTGGTGGCCGTGGTCGGCCAGGGCGGACGCCACATCGGCAAGGACGCCGCCGCCGGCGCCCTGTTCGGCTATTGCTGTGGCAACGACGCCACCGAGCGCGCCTGGCAGCACCGCACCCCGCAATGGGTGGTCGGCAAGTCCTTCGACACCCACGCTCCCTTGGGTCCCTGGATCACCACCGCCGACGAGATCCCCGATCCCCACGCCTTAAGCATCCGCTGCCTGGTCAATGACGAGGTGCGTCAGGACTCCAACACCCGCCATCTGGTGTTCAACATCTGGGATCAGGTCGAGCATCTGTCCCAGGCCATGACCCTGGAGCCCGGCGACCTGATCTTCACCGGCACCCCCGGCGGGATCGGCGCGGCTATGAAGCCGATGCGGTTCCTGAAGGCCGGCGACCGTGTGCGGGTGGAGATCGAGGGCCTGGGCGCCCTCGACAACCCCGTCGAGGCGGAGGTCTAGCCGTGGCCCAAAGCGCCGCCTTCGATTGCGACGTCCTGATCGTCGGCCTCGGCCCCGTGGGCGCGGGGCTGGCCGCCCTGCTCAGCCGCCAGGGCGTCTCGACCATCGCGGTGGACAAGGACACCGAGGTCTATCCCCTGCCCCGGGCCGCCCACTTCGACCACGAGATCATGCGGCTGTTCCAGCAGCTCGGGATCGCCGAGGCGGTCCTGAAGCACGCCCGGGTCGCGCCGGCCTACGAGTTC